>NZ_AJTN02000008.1 GCF_000305495.1 Peribacillus psychrosaccharolyticus ATCC 23296
ATCATAGGGTTTTTTTACTACTAAACTATTTACGTTAGAAGAAAAGTGAAGTATGACCTTTTTAAATCATTAAATGAAATCGGTTTCATTTATAGGGTTATTCATGAATATTACAAAAATATTAGAAGTAACAAGAATACCTTAATTTGAAGGAGGAAAAAAGTATGTCATCAGTAACAAGTGAAGTAAGAAAGTTAAAAAACTACATAAACGGTGAGTGGATTGAATCCACCTCTAATCAAACGGAAATCGTCGTCAATCCTGCCACCGGTGATGCAATCGCAGAAGTACCTCTTTCCACTAAAGAAGATGTTGACCGTGCAGTCCAAGCAGCAAACCATGCGTTTAGAACATGGTCGCAGGTAGCAGTTCCAAAACGAGCTCGTATTTTGTTCAAATACCAACAGCTTCTCGTGGAAAATTGGGAAAGTCTTGCAAAATTAATTACTATCGAGAACGGAAAAAGTTTATCTGAATCAATGGGAGAAGTACAGCGTGGCATTGAGTGTGTAGAGTTTGCTGCTGGTGCACCAACACTTATGATGGGCAAACAGCTTCCCGATATAGCGACAAATATTGAATCGGGTATGTATCGTTATCCAATTGGCGTAGTCGGCGGTATTACCCCCTTTAACTTCCCAATGATGGTCCCATGCTGGATGTTCCCACTTGCGATAGCCTGCGGTAATACATTCGTGTTAAAGCCCTCTGAGCGTACACCACTTCTTGCAGCACGTATTGTTGAACTTTTTGAAGAAGCCGGTCTGCCGAAAGGTGTATTGAATATTGTAAATGGCGCACATGACGTAGTAAACGGACTTCTTGAACATAAAGATGTGAAGGCCATCTCATTCGTTGGTTCACAGCCAGTTGCAGAATATGTATATAAAACAGGTACGGCCAACTTGAAACGTGTTCAAGCACTTGCAGGGGCAAAGAATCATTCAATTGTCTTGAAAGATGCCAATCTTGATATGACCGTAAAAGAAATTACTAGTGCGGCTTTTGGTTCAGCTGGTGAGCGTTGCATGGCTGCTGCAGTAGTGGTCGTCGAAGAAAGTGTAGCAGATGAGTTAATTGGAAAGTTAAAACAGGCAGCAGATGCCATTACAGTTGGGAATGGTCTTGATGACGGTGTCTTTCTTGGTCCAATCATTCGTGAAGGGGCTAAAAAAAGAACAATTGGCTATATAGAATCCGGTGTCGATGAAGGAGCAACTCTTGTGCGCGACGGTCGTAAAGACGAGGCAGCAAGTGGGAATGGGTACTACCTTGGGGCAACTATTTTTGATCATGTAACACAGGAAATGAAAATTTGGCAAGACGAAATTTTCGCACCCGTCCTCTCTGTTGTACGTGCAAAGGATTTAACGGAAGCGGTCGAGATTGCGAATGCGTCTACTCTTGCAAACGGCGCTTGCTTATATACAGACAGTGCAGCAGATGTACGTCAATTCCGTGAAACGATTCACGCAGGTATGCTTGGGATAAACGTGGGGGTTCCTGCACCAATGGCTTTCTTCCCGTTTTCTGGATATAAAGATTCCTTCTACGGTGATTTGCATGCAAATGGTACAGACGGCGTTGAATTTTACACTCGCAAAAAAATGGTGACTGCACGATACATGAAATAACCTTTAAAACAGGATCTTCCCTATAAATTCTGGCCCGTAAGTATACGGGTCAGAATTAATCCCAAATTTTCATCATTCAATAAATTAGGAGGTACATATGAGCAAATTACTTCAAAAATCAATAAAATGTGAAATGTCTAATGGGGTTACTGTTGTTCAGGAAGTAGCGAAAGAAAATTCACTACTAAAATTCATTGAGTTTAAAGTAGTCAAGCTGAATCCACACTCTAAATTTTCTGAATTATTAAATGATACAGAATGCTGTATTATTGCTCTCACAGGAAAAATCAATGTGACAGTAGTCGGTGAAGAATCATTCCTCAATTTAGGTACACGTAAAAGTGTATTTGAGAAAATACCGACTGACAGCATCTACATATCTAATAACAAGTTTTTCGAAGTGGAAGGTATAACAGAAGCCCGAGTGGCACTTTGTTATTCCCCTTCTAATAAACAACTTCCGACCAAGCTGATTAAAGCAGAAGACGTAGGTGTGGAACATAGAGGTATTTTAAATAATAAACGGATGGTTCATAATATTTTGCCCGATTCGGATTCGACTGCTAACAGTCTACTCGTGGTAGAAGTCTATACAGAAAGTGGAAATTGGTCAAGCTATCCACCGCATAAACATGACCAAGACAACCTGCCGGATGAATCACTTTTAGAAGAATCTTACTACCATGAAATGAATCCACCTCAAGGATTTGTCTTCCAGCGTGTGTACACGGATGACCGGTCAATTGATGAGACGATGACTGTTGAAAACGGTGATGTTGTTCTTGTACCTGCTGGGTATCATCCAGTAGGTGTGCCAGATGGGTATGAATCATATTACTTAAATGTTATGGCTGGCCCGAAGAGGATTTGGAAATTCAACAATGATCCAAATCATGAATGGATATTGAAGCGATAAATAAAAAAGGAGCTGTTAACTGGATGAACTATACATTAAATACCGAAAAGGAATTTGATTTGATAGCAATTGGCCGTGCCTGTATCGACTTAAATGCCAATGAATACAACTGCCCGATGGAAGAAACCATGTCATTTACTAAATATGTAGGTGGATCACCTGCCAATATTGCGATTGGTAGTGCCAAATTAGGTTTGAATGTCGGATTTATCGGTAAACTTGCTGATGATCAACATGGACGCTTTATCGAGCAATATATGCGGGAAGCAGGCGTGGATACAACCAATATAGTGATTGATCAAGAAGGTCATAAAACCGGACTTGCATTCACAGAAATTAAAAGTCCGGAAGAATGTAGCATTCTTATGTATCGTGATAACGTAGCTGATCTTTATTTAGCTCCTTCTGAAGTAAGCGAAGAATATATTCAAAAATCTAAAATCCTTCTTGTTTCGGGTACGGCATTGTCAAAAAGTCCATCACGTGAAGCGGTGTTAAAAGCGGTCAATCTGGCAAAAAAACATGATGTTAAAGTCGTATTTGAATTAGATTACCGTCCATATTCTTGGAATTCTGCTGAAGAAAGCGCTGTTTATTATTCATTAGTAGCGGAGCAATCAGACATAGTGATTGGTACACGTGATGAATACGATGTCATGGAAAATAATAAAAAAAGTACAAATAAACAGACCACCAGTTACTTATTTAAGCATTCCGCTAATTTGGTTGTCATTAAACATGGTGTTGAAGGATCCTATGCCTATGCCAAATCAGGGGAAGTATTTAGCGCGCAAGCCTATAAAACACAAGTGTTGAAAACATTTGGAGCTGGGGATTCATACGCTTCCGCCTTCTTATATGCTTTAGTAAATGGCCTTAGTATTGAAAACGCTTTAAAATTTGGCAGTGCATCTGCTTCAATCGTTGTGAGCAAACATAGTTCCTCCGAAGCGATGCCAGCGGCAGAAGAAATCGAACAATTAATCGCCGAACGAGCGTAAATAATATTATCTATGTGGAGGTAATCAACTAATGGGAACAGTGCGGCTAACTACAGCTCAAGCTTTAATTAAATTTTTAAACCAACAATATATCCATGTTGATGGTGAAGAGTTTGCATTTGTTGAAGGGATTTTTAATGTATTTGGTCATGGAAATGTAGTAGGGATTGGTCAGGCGCTTGAACAGAATCCAGGCCATTTAAAAGTGATTCAAGGAAAAAACGAACAAGGAATGGCACACGCAGCGGTTGCCTATAGCCGTGAAATGCTTCGTCGCAAAATATTTGCTGTTACTACATCGGCCGGTCCGGGTTCTGCTAACTTAATCGCAGCAGCAGGAACAGCACTTGCCAATAATATACCAGTCCTTTTAATTCCAGCGGACACATTTGCCACACGTCAACCAGATCCAGTGCTACAACAGCTCGAGCACGAGCATAGTGCAGCAGTTACTACCAATGACGCGTTCATGGCAGTTTCAAGATATTGGGATCGTATCACCCGCCCAGAGCAACTAATGTCAAGTTTGATTCGTGCTTTTGAAGTGATGACAGATCCAGGAAAATCTGGTCCAGCGACGATTTGCATCGCCCAAGACGTGGAAGGAGAAGCATTCGATTACGATGAACGTTTTTTTGATAAACGTGTTCATTATTTGGATCGAAAGGCACCCGTTGACCGAGAGCTAAATGGTGCAGCTGAACGTATTAAAGAAAGTAAAAAACCAATTATCATTGTCGGAGGAGGTGCCAGATATTCAGGGGCGCGGGATATTTTAATCAAGATTTCCAAAAAACATAACATCCCACTTGTGGAAACACAGGCCGGCAAATCAACAGTCGAATCATCATTTGCAAATAACTTAGGTGGCGTTGGAATTCTAGGCACATTGGCAGCCAATAAAGCAGCCCGACAGGCGGATCTCGTTATCGGTATCGGCACGAGATATACAGACTTTACGACGTCTTCTAAAACGGCATTTAATTTCGAAGAAACAAAGTTTTTAAACATTAATGTTAGCAGGCTTCAAGCATATAAACTGGATGGCTTTCAAGTTGTCGCAGATGCAAAAACCGCTCTTGAGCAAATTGCCCCACTATTAGAAGGATACGAAACGGAATATGGAGAAACGCTTGCCGAATGGAAAGAAGAGTGGCTTATTGAACGCGACCGATTGAGTAAAGTAGCCTTCAATCGTGAAAACTTCATACCTGAAATTAAAAACCAATTTTCACAGGAAGTCTTAAACGAATACTCGGACGCATTACAAACGGAACTTGCACAATCAGCGGCTTTGATTGCAATTAACGACACAGTTAAACCTGACAGTATAGTGGTAGGATCTGCAGGATCGCTCCCAGGGGATTTGCAGCGTCTCTGGCATTGTACAGTACCTAATACATACCATCTTGAATACGGATTTTCTTGCATGGGGTACGAAATATCTGGAACGCTCGGTGCAAAACTTGCCAATCCGAAACGGGAAGTGTATTCAATAGTAGGGGATGGAAGTTTCCTGATGCTTCATTCTGAACTCGTTACATCGATTCAATACAATCACAAAATCAATATTTTGTTGTTTGATAATTCCGGATTCGGATGCATTAACAATTTACAAATGGAGAATGGTAGCAGTACCTTTTTCTGTGAATTCAGAACACATGACCAACAGATCATGAATATAGACTACGCGAAGGTTGCGGAAGGATATGGAGCAAAAACTTATCGGGTCAATACTGTGGAAGGTTTAAAAGCAGCCTTAAAAGATGCCGAGAAACAGACTGTTTCTACATTAATTGAAATAAAAGTACTTCCTAAAACTATGACAGACGGTTATGACGGTTGGTGGAATGTTGGAGTGGCCGAAGTATCTGAACAAGAAAGTGTACAAAAAGCATTTGAAGCGAGGCAAGAAAAATTAAAAATCGCCAAACAATATTAGGAGGTATTCTACAAATGGAGGAAATTTTATGGGGCATATCTCCAATCGGTTGGAGAAATGATGACATTCCGGAAATTGGAGTTGAAAACACTCTATCACACGTTTTAAGCGACATTGTCGTGGCAGGATTTCAAGGGACAGAAGTCGGCGGTTTCTTCCCTGAACCGGTCGCTCTGAATAAAGAACTTAAGCTTCGAAACTTAAAAATCGCCGGCCAATGGTTTAGCAGTTTTATCATCCGTGACGGTATTGAAAAAGTAACTCAAGATTTCCATAAGCACTGCAAAAGCCTACAGGATGTCCAGGGGCATGTAGCTGTTATATCCGAACAGACTTACAGCATCCAGGGCGGGCCGGAAGATGTGTTTTCGAAAAAACCTTACTTTACCGATAACGAATGGAACTTATTATGCGCTGGGCTAAATACGCTTGGGAAAATAGCCAGTCAGTATAAATTGGAGTTGGTATATCACCACCATATGGGGACAGGTGTTCAGACAATGAATGAAATCGACCGCCTCATGGAGAACACGGAAACAAATTTGGTTAATTTACTTTATGATACAGGACATATTTATGTATCAAGCGGTGATTACATGACACTGTTAAAGAAGCATATTGACCGCATTCGACATGTGCATTTTAAAGATGTGAGGAAAAATGTATTGGAACAATGTCGGAAAGAAAAAAATCCTTTCAAGACTCTTTTTTAGCTGGGATGTTTACAGTCCCTGGTGATGGCTGCATTGACTTTGAAGAACCTTATCAAGCATTGCTAAAATACCATTACAAAGGGTGGATTATTGTAGAGGCTGAACAAGATCCAGCTGTTGCCCATCCATTAGAATACGCATTGATTGCCCGTAGATATATAAATAGCAGCTTATTTCTAGAAACAAGCCTATAGAAGGAGGCGTTCAATTTGAATGATCAGGGAAAACCAAGCGCATTCTTACGGAAGATAATTATTATCTCGACTCTAGGAGGTTTATTGTTCGGATATGATACAGGAGTTATTAATGGCGCCTTGCCCTTTATGTCGGAAGAAAATCAGCTCAACCTGAATTCTCTTAAACAAGGCATTGTTGCCAGTTCACTTCTTTTAGGCGCTGCATTTGGGGCTATTTTAGGAGGAAGACTTTCCGATTACGCTGGTCGCCGAAAGAATATTCTCTTACTTGCCGTAATATTCTTTTTTGCTACTATTGGATGTACGCTTGCACCAAATGTTACAGTTATGATTGCTTTTCGTTTTCTGCTAGGTCTTGCTGTAGGAGGAGCATCGGTAACGGTTCCTACTTATTTAGCAGAAATGTCGCCAGCTGAGCGACGAGGAGGGATTGTTACTCAAAATGAATTAATGATTGTAAGTGGGCAATTACTTGCATTCGTTATCAATGCAATTCTTGGCACGACAATGGGTGACAGTTCACATGTATGGCGATATATGTTGGCCATTGCAGCACTTCCAGCTATCTTTCTATTTATTGGGATGCTCCGGGTACCTGAAAGTCCAAGGTGGTTAATATCAAAGGAAAAAAATACAGAGGCTCTAAACGTTTTGAAAAAAATTCGCGATACAAACAAGGCAAAAATAGAATATCAGAGTATTAAAGAAACCTTTGTTAAAGAGAACAACGTTAAAAAAGCTACATATAAAGATTTGACCGTTCCGTGGATACGTAGAATTCTATTTATTGGGATAGGGATTGCTATTGTCCAACAAATAACAGGTGTTAACTCAATTATGTATTACGGTACCCAAATTTTAAAAGATGCTGGTTTTGCAACAAAAGCAGCACTAATCGGAAATATTGGAAACGGTGTCATTTCTGTCTTAGCGACGTTTCTCGGTATTTGGTTACTTGGTAAAGTTGGACGTAGACCTATGCTTCTAACCGGATTGATTGGGACTACCTCTGCCCTGCTTATGATTGGCATCTTTTCAACCTTGCTTGAAGGACATGCTGCCCTTCCCTATGTTGTTTTATCTTTGACTATCACATTTCTTGCATTCCAACAGGGAGCCATTTCACCGGTAACATGGCTTATGCTAGCAGAAATCTTCCCGCTTAAAGTAAGAGGGCTTGGTATGGGGGTTACTGTATTTGTGCTTTGGGGAGTGAATTTTCTTATTGGCTTAACCTTCCCTGTTTTACTCGATAAAGTTGGATTGTCCACGACATTTTATATATTTGTGGTGTTCGGTATTTTAGCTATCCTATTTGTGAAAAAGTGGTTACCAGAAACGCGAGGACTTACTCTCGAACAGCTTGAACAAAATTTCCGCAACCATGGAAAAGAACCTCTTCATACAGTTTTAAAAGGAGTACAGAGTAAAAAATTAGATACCTATAATAGGAGGAATATAATCATGACTTTAAATATTGGCGTAATTGGAACAGGTGCTATAGGCCGAGAACATATTAAAAGAATTACCAACAAATTATCCGGGGGTAAGATTGTAGCCGTAACTGATGTGAATGAAGAAGCAGCGAAACAGGTCGTGAGACAATATGAGCTTGATGCCGTAGTGTATCCGGATGACAAATCACTTGTAACCGCTGGAAATGTGGATGCTGTACTTGTGACCAGTTGGGGCCCTGCGCATGAGAAAAACGTGCTAAATGCGATTGAAGCCGGCAAATTTGTGTTCTGTGAAAAGCCACTTTCTACAACGGCGGAAGGCAGCAAGAGAATTGTCGAAGCAGAAAGTAAATATGGTAAACGACTTGTACAAGTTGGGTTTATGCGCCGTTATGACGGGGGTTACGTACAATTGAAAGAGGCGATCGATAAAAACGAAATTGGTGAGCCACTTATGGTCCGCTGTGTACACCGTAATCCAGATGTGGACGAGAACTACACAACGGATATGGCAGTGGTTGATACATTGATACATGAAATTGATGTATTGCACTGGTTGATCAATGATGATTACAAGTCTGTTCAAGTGCTTTATCCGAAAAAATCAAGTCGCGCTCATGCCAAATTGAAGGATCCACAAATAATCATTTTGGAAACGAAGAGTGGAATTATCATTAATGCTGAAGTATTCGTTAACTGCAAATATGGCTATGATATACAATGTGAAGTCATCGGTGAAGAGGGCGTCGCCTATCTTCCAGAACCCGCAAGTGTTGTTACACGCAAAGCCGGAAAACTAAACACAAATATTTTAATAGATTGGAAAGAAAGATTTTCGGATGCGTATGACGTAGAATTGCAAGATTTCATTGATTCTATTAAAAAAACCGGCGAGCCTAGCGGTCCGACTTCATGGGACGGTTACATTGCCTCTGTCACATCAGATGCCTGCGTAAAAGCTCAGCGTACTGGTCAAAAAGAACCTGTCAACTTGGAGGAGAAACCTGCTTTTTATAATAGGAAGATCACAGTCCAGTAACTTCGTAACAAGCTATGTGTTCTATACGGAATCTAAAACTTACTACAAACTGGAGGAACCGACGATGAAATTAGCATTAGACCCTACTATGTACGCACATTTATCTCTAAAGCAAATGGTCGATAAAACGGCGGAACTAGGCTATGAATATATTGAGCTTTCACCACGTGAAGATTTTTGCCCTTTCTATAAATATCCGAAAGTGGACAAAGAACAGATAAAAAACTTAAAGCGCTGGTGCAGAGACGCGGGCGTAAAGATTTCTTCATTGCTTCCGCTATACTACTGGGCTGGTCCTGATGAAGAACGTCGCCAATCTGCAGTCCGCAACTGGAAACGCGCGATTGAAGTGGCAGTAAATCTAGATGTAGACTTGATGAACAGTGAATTTAACGGTTCCAAATTCAACGAAGTAGTATGTGAAGAAAAATTTATTAAATCATTGGATGAACTTATTCCTTTTTTTGAAAAAGAGGGAGTTAAATTGAACTTACAGGCTCATCCATTTGATTTTATCGAAACTCACAATGGAGCGATGGATATGATTCGTGCTCTTGACCGTTCATGGATCAACCTTGTGTATTCTACGGCGCATACGTTCTTCTACGATGATGGAAAAGGCGATATTGCTCCCATGTTTGATTCTGCTGGTGATCGCCTTCAGCAAGTATTGTTCGCTGATACATTTAATCATAAAGCATCGAATGGTCTTCGCTATATTGTCAATCCTCCAGGTGTTGAGGCCACTGTTCATCAACACTTGAATATTGGTGAAGCAGAAGTGGATTTTGATACCATTTTCAGAAAGCTAAAAGAAATGAAATTTGACGGAATCGCTACTAACTCCGTATTTGCTTGGATCGATAAAGCAGACTGGTCAAGCAAACTCATGCTTCGAAAGATGAAAGACGGACTTGGATTATTAGAAAAGGTGGGTGATTGATACAATGAAACTATGTTTTAACCAAGCGACGACTCTTAAGAATTCCAATTTGGAAAAGGATCTAGAGTATTGCGAAAAATATGGCTACGACTACATTGAAATCCGTTCAATGGATAAATTACCTGAATATTTACAGGAGCACTCTATTGACGAACTAACTGAATTTTTTAATACCAACCATATAAAGCCACTTGCGCTCAACGCACTCGTGTTTTTCAATAACCGTGACGAAGCTGGATATAAAGCAATCATCGACGAGTTTAAAGAAATGATGCTTTGGGCTGAAAAGCTAGGTGTGAAATACGTGGTGGCTGTCCCACTTGTAACAGAAGAAAAAATTTTAAAAGAAGACATTAAAAATAGCTCTGTAAAGGTCTTAAGAGAGCTATCGGAGATTGCAGAACCATATGGTGTGAAAATTGCTTTGGAGTTTGTTGGTCATCCACAATGTACAGTGAATACATTCGGTCAGGCGTACGATATTATCGAAACTGTCAATCGTAGTAATGTTGGATTAGTGCTCGACTGTTTTCATTTCCATGCAATGGGTTCAAATTTAGAAGACCTTAAAAATGCGGATGGATCAAAAATTTTTATTCTGCACATTGATGATACTGAGGATTTCCCTATCGGTTTCTTGACAGACGAAGATCGAGTCTGGCCGGGACATGGAGCTATAGATTTAGACGGCATTTTATCTACATTGAAAGAAATCGGTTATTCCGGTGTTGTCTCTATAGAATTATTCCGTCCGGAATATTATGAATTAGCGGCGGAAGAAGCCATCAAAACGGCAAAAGAAACAACAATCAAAGTGATTTCGAAATACTTTGCAGTTCAGACAGTGTAAATCACATAATAATTCTGGAACATAAGGAGGTGACAGAATCGTGCCTTTAGTATCAATGAAGGATATGCTGCTAAAAGCAAAAACAGAAAATTATGCAGTGGGTCAATATAATATAAATGGCTTGGCTTTCGCCCAATCATTTTTGCAGGCAGCTGAAGAAGAACAATCGCCTATTATACTAGCAGCATCTGATAGGCTTGTCGATTATCTTGGTGGTTTTAAAACAATTGCTGCTATGGTGAAAAGCCTAGTAGAAGAGATGAATATTACTGTTCCAGTTGCACTCCATCTTGATCATGGAATAACTGTAGACCGCTGCATAAAAGCAATAGATGCCGGATTTACATCGGTCATGATTGATGGTTCCCATTTTCCGATTGATAAAAATATTGAAATGACCAAACTGGTTGTCGATTACGCCTTTGAGAGAAACGTTTCGGTTGAAGCAGAAGTAGGGACAGTTGGTGGGATCGAGGATGGTCTTCAAGGTGGAATTCAATATGCGAACCCTGATGAATGTGTACGGATCGTAAAAGAGGCGAATATTGATGCACTTGCAGCTGCTTTGGGTTCCGTTCATGGTCCCTATCAGGGAGAACCTAAACTGGGGTTTGATGAAATGAAACAAATTTCAAACATGACTAGTATACCTCTGGTTTTACACGGTGGCTCCGGAATTCCACTTCATCAAATCAAAAAAGCTATTGAACTTGGACATGCTAAAATAAATGTCAATACCGAAAGTATACAGGCCTGGACAAAAGCAATTCGGAAGGTTTTGAAGTTTGAGGAAAATATTTACGAGCCACGTGCGGTTTTCATACCTGCAAAGGAAGCCGTAATCGATGTTGTTAAAAGAAAAATGAGGGAGTTCAATACAACCGGAAAAGCTAAGTAAAGTAAATTAACTTTTCCCAATGCCCAAGGTTGAACCTTTTTATATAAATTCAAGAATTAAAGTGGTTTGAAAAATAGGAAGTGATCTTGCCTGAATAAGTTAAATCCAGCCAAAAACAGGTGTTTATTACTAGTACTTTCATTTATCTTTTGGTTTTCACATTTTTTATATATTCCTATTTTATCCCCATACCTTGAGGAAATGGGAGGCAATTATGCGATTATCGGTATTGTCTTAAGTAGTTATGGATTGATGCAGTTTCTATTCCGGGTGCCCTTTGGCATATTTTCAGACCTTTTAAAGGTAAGAAAACCATTTATCATTTTTGGGATGGTGGTAAGCACTTTAAGCTGTATGACGTTTGCTTTAACCGATAGTTTAGGGTGGGTACTATTATCCCGTTCGTTAGCGGGAATCGCCGCTGCTACCTGGGTAGCGTTTACTATTTTATTCTCTAGTTACTTTGCCGACCGCGACCTTCACCGCGCGATGGGCAGCATCTCATTTGTTATCGTTTTAGCACAACTCCTTGGAATGATGGTTAGCGGCTACATTGTAGATCAATGGGGGTGGCACGCACCCTTTTGGATGGGCGGGATTATCGGTTTTTTGGGTATCCTTCTTTCACTTTTTATTTTTGAACCGAAAGGCGGGATACTCAAAGAAAAGGTGAATATTAAAGAGTTGCTATCTGTCATGCGGGAACCGATGCTTTTGAAGGTTTCATTACTTTCCATTTTTGCACACAGTATTATTTTTACGACAATGTTTGGCTTTACCCCAACTTATGCGTTGAAAATCGGACTGCAGGCTAGTGAAATTGGAATCCTTATCTTTTCATTTATGATTCCTCATGCCATCGCCACATTGTATTCTGGGAAAATATTTGTTCCTCTATTTGGTAAGTGGAAGTTGCTGAAAATTGCATTCGGTCTAACCGCCATTTTCACACTTTGTACGCCCTTTATTGTTACAAAAGGAATGCTTTGCCTGATTCAAGCTTTGAATGGTTTTTCATTAGGTCTTCTTTTTCCGTTGTTTTTAGGAATGGTGGTAGAAACTACTCCCCTTGAAAAAAGAGCGACAGCTATGGGAGCATATCAAGCGATCTATGCCATAGGTATGTTTGCAGGACCTTTTATTGCAGGTATATTAAATTCATATTTAGGGATTGAAGCAGGATTTTATTTTTCGGGTCTACTAAGCGCATCCGCTGTAATTTTCATGATTGTGTGGACTCGTAATGAAAGTAGAGCCGTTGATCAAAAATGGAATATAAACGGATAAGATAAAATAAGAATATATAGTTTAGTAGAGAGAGAGAAATATATACTGATAAAATTGATAGGTTCAGGCATTCTAGAATACATGTATTAAAAGGTGTTTTATCGTCTCCGACGATTGATTGTTGAAAAGTCATTTAGTACTCCGTCGATAGGCATGGACATGTCCTTAGATGTAGGATGGAATTTGCAATCATTACAGTTAGATCGAGGAATTTCCTTACTGCATTCGATATTTCAATATAATCTGTAAATTACTTTATAATAGTAATATGACAAATACAGATAAAAAAGGCAGGTAAAGAGAAGAGATGAAAATGAGTGATGTGGCGAAATTAGCCAACGTATCTCCCGCAACTGTTTCAAGAGTGCTCAGACAGCCGGATTTAGTCAGCAAAGAAACAAAACAAAAAGTGATGGAGGTGATTAAAGAGCTTAATTACAAACCAGACATGAGTGCCAGTCAACTTAGAACGAGGGAAACAAAAATCATATTGGTTATTGTTCCCGATATCACGAGCCCTTTTTTTTCCAAGGTACTTAGAGGCATTGAACATACGGCTGTTGAAAATGGCTATCAGGTGATTTTGGGTGATACGGAAAATGACATCGAACGAGAAAAAGATTATATTGATCTGCTGTACAGAAAACAAGCGGACGGAGCCCTTCTTTTAACGGCGAGAATGAATAAAGAAAACCTAGAAAACCTGTCAAAAAAATTCCCAATTGTGCTGGCGTGTGAATACCTTGACAATCTGGACATTCCGACTGTCTCGATTGACAACGTTAGTAGCGCTAGAAAAGCAACAGAACATTTAATCCAACTAGGACATACAAAGATTGCCCATATTTCCGGTCCAATGAACATCATCCTTAGTCGGGATCGTCTGAAAGGGTTTCAGCAGGCTATGACGCATAACCATTTAAAGATCAACCCAGCATTCATCCAAGAAGGTGATTACGGCATTGATTCTGGTTATGACCAGATGATGAAATTATTATCTCTGGATAATCATCCTGATGCGGTGTTTGTTTTTAATGACGAGATGGCGTTGGGTGCAATTAAAGCAATACAAGATCATGGATTAATCGTTCCAGATGATATTGCAATTGTAGGTTTTGATAACTTGAAGATAGCCTCAATCTTTAGTCCTCTTATGACTACCATTGATCAGCCTAAATATGAAATAGGTCAAAAGGCGACGAAATTATTGTTGACTTTAATGAAGGGTGGAACAGTTAAAAAGAAAAAATTTGTTCTCAAGGATGAGTTAATTGTCCGGGAATCTTGTGGTACTAAAATACCGAACCCATGCATTGAAGACTTTATCTCTCAATAATAAAAAATCCACAAGAAATAACGGTGGTCTAACTATCTATTCCTATAATTAAATCTAACTAAGTAACTTTTAAATGATATTTGGGAGGATACACTCATGCAATATTATCTTATGTAACAGATAGTCTAGGACACTTACCTTTTGAGGAAATGTTAGATGTTATTACTCAAATGGGAATTGATACAATTGAAATGACTACTGGAGGCTGGTCTCCAGCACCTCATTTGAAATTAGATGAGCTATTAGAAAGTGATAATAAAAGAAGCGAATTTATGAATAATTTAGATAAACATAATATCAAACTATGTGCTTTAAATTGTTCTGGAAACCCTTTAGATCCTGGGGAACTTGGTAAAGAACATCGGGAAGTTACAGAAAAAACATTTGAATTAGCGAAATTATTAAAGGTAAAAAAAGTGATTATGATGAGTGGGCTTCCAGCAGGGAGTCCGGATGATAAGATCCCTAATTGGATTACATATACTGTGAGTTGGCCTCCCGTTCTGAAAAACATTTTAAACTATCAAATGAATGATGTAGCAATCCCATATTGGAAAAAATTAAAAAAAAGCCGAATCATGCGGTATTGAAAAAATTGCCCTTGAAAATTTCAGCTCCCAATTAGTTTATAATCCTGAAACGTTATTTAAATTACGTAATGCAGTTGGACCCATTGTGGGCTTAAATTTAGATCCAAGTCATCTCATATGGATGGGAGCAGATCCAATTTTGTCAGCAAGAGAATTAGGATGCGCTATTCACCATGTACATGCTAAGGATGTTCGACTTGAAAGACATTTATCAGGGATTAATGGTGTTATGGAAACAAAAGAAGTTACTGATATAGCTAATAGAGCTTGGAATTATGTAGCAGTAGGATGTGGACAAGATTTACAGTGGTGGAAGGAATTTTTCTCTGTAGTTAAGATGATGGGCTATGATGATGAAGTTTCTCTAGAAATGGAGGATCTTACTATGTCTGTAGAAGCAGGAGTAAGAACCTCAATTGAGTCTTTAAAACAAACGCTTAGTTTTAGGGATATTATTCATGATTTACTATTGATGCATGGAACATGTGTCATGCAAATTAATGGTTTCCCTTTGAAAACGTTATTTCTTATTTATAGAAGAAGACTTGAAGAAATTCAATGAAAGTTAGCGCAACTAGAAGAGCGTTCGTAAAAGTCACTGAAGTCTCTAGAGTATAGTATTATTATATGGAAAAAATCCTTATTAAAATTGGGAGGGTATCTTTTATGCCGTTAATTAGATTTGATTTAATAGAAGGTCGAGATAAAAAATCTTTGAGAAAATTATTAGATGTTTCTCATCGGGCAGTAGTTAAAGCTTTTGGAGTACCAGAAAGAGATCGTTATCAAATTGTACATCAGCACCCTGCTCATGAATTAATTATAGAAGATACGGGATTAGGTTTTGAGAGAAGTGAAAAATTAGTAGTAATAAGCGTAACTAGCAGCCCTAGAAGTGAGGAACAAAAGAAGAACTTTTATAAAACGTTAGTTCAGGAGTTATGGGAACAATGCGAAATAGAACCTAATGATATTTTGATTTCTATTGTTACTAATGGAGCAGCTGATTGGAGTTTTGGATTTGGAGAAGCCCAATTTTTAACTGGAAAATTATAAAGACATTTGTTCAAAACCAATCTTTGTAAAATAACGTTGGCTTTTACTTCGCTTTCCATAGCGAACACCTGACATACGTCCACAATGCATATAATGAAATACGTAAGCAAACTTTTCTCCAATTAAAAGAAATTAAACAGCTCAATAATAAATCCGTGGCAGTAAGTTTACTCAAAAAATCTTGATCAGCGTATAAGTTGGATCTCCTATGATATAGTAGCGATATATAAATTGGCTATTATAAAAATAAGGATGGTTGAAAGAGATGAAACCAACAATATATGATATCGCCAGAGAAGCAGAAGTTTCCGCCACAACTGTAAGTAAGGTTATAAATAATACTGGTCGCATAAGTGTACAGACAAAAAAGAAAATTTTGAAAATTATGGAGGATCTTCACTATCAACCTAATATGTTGGCCTCTGCAATGAAGGGTAAAAAGACATATACGATTGGGATGTTAATTCCTAACATGGATAACCCTATTTATTCAGAATATTTGAAATTTATAGAATCTTATGGCCGCGAATTAGGTTTTAGCATAGTAATGTGTAACACAAGTGAGGATCCTGAAAAAGAAGCAAAGCACATAACATTGTTGCGCAAAAAAAGTGTAGATGGCTTTATTATCACATCCAAATTTAAAAATGAGGAGGTTCTTAAAGGGCTGATAGACGATAAGATACCATTAGTCTTATTCGCTTACGAACGACCAGAACATAACATTGACTGTGTAGTAGTCGATGATTATCATGGTGGTTTCAAGGTTACAGAATATTTATTGTCACTAGGGCACCGCCGAATTGGGGTCATTGCTGAGGATGCTTTAAGTAGTGTAGAACGAGTTAGGGGCTATCAGCAAGCACTAATAAATGCGAATGTAGAATTTCATGAAGACTTAATTTTTCTTAGTCACTCAACAATTGATGAAGCAAAGGTACAAGCTGGAAAACTACTTGATAAACAAGAAAGACCAACTGCAATTTTTGGTTGTAATGATATGTTAGCTGTAGGAACATTAATGGCGGCTAAAAATCGCGGAATTGCTATTCCAAAAGAATTATCTGTTATTGGATTTGACAATACATATATGTGCAAAATCGTCGAGCCTCAGTTGTCATCTGTGGCCATGCCATTACAAGAAATGGGAAAGCAAACCTTGGACTTGCTAATACAAGAAATAGAAAACGTAAATAATCTAAAACACCGTATTTTAATGCGTCCAAATCTAGTAATTCGGGATTCTACAGCTGAACTAAGAAGTTTTAACTAGGAAAGAGACAATCTTTCCTTATTGTGATCTTTTATGCCGTTGGCAGTTTCCATGGACTAACGGGTGAACCCCCGAACCATTCAAAGTTGGTGGAAGTGTAAAGATGTAATACATTCGTGAGAATTAGGCTAAGTCCTTTTCAATATAGTAAAACTAGAAAGGCGGAACTGTGAAGATATAAGGTGATGGGGAGTCACGAAGAATATAAATTGATCCCTTATAAACAGTAAAGATATAGCGCTATATTCTTCTATTATAATTATATTTTAAATATTTAAAATATTTAAAATATGTATTGATAAATGATTATCAGTAAGATACTATTCATTTAGGGTAATCGATAACCCAAAAAAAGAAAACATAGAATCGATAAATACCTTAACATCTTTTACGAAGTAGGGAGGAGAAGAAATATGTAGGGTACATTTTTTTATATTGAAGTAACTAGGTGGCCTTGGTTAATTCTGAAATCGATTTCATTCTGTTTTAAAAATACTAAAACTCTTAAATTGTTTATGAATTAACTTTAAAAAACTCTCTACTAGTCTATCTATAGTTAAATTGGAAGATAAAATTAATATACATTTATGTAAGCGTTTCCTTTATGGATTTTAGTTAATATAATTGGAGGTTCCTTATGAAAACGAAAAAATAATAGGTTTATTGTCCATCACTTTTCTAATGTTAGGATTATTAGCAGCTTGTGGTTCTGATCAAACTTCTGGTAGTAAATCAGGTGAAAAATCGATCGTTGTTGGTGCAGCAATGCCTGTTTTTGATGATAAATGGCTATCATATTTATATGATGGAATTAAAGAATACGACAGTGAACATGATAATGTGAAAGTGAAAATGGTTGATGCTAAAAATGATGCTGGGAAACAATTTTCACAAGTTGAAACATTTATTGTTCAGCAGGTAGACGTAATTTTAATTAACCCTGTTGAAACAGATGCTGTTGGACCAATGGTAGATGCAGCAAACGAGGCTGATATACCAGTTGTTATTGTTAATAGAATGCCCGATGAAGAGGTAATGAAGAAAATCTATGCATACGTAGGTTCAGAATCAATTGAAGCAGGAACAATTCAGATGGAAAAAGTAGTAGAGTTACTGGGTGGTAAAGGAAATGTAGCAATATTGAACGGTACATTAGGTCAAGAATCGGTGGTTAACCGTACAAAAGGGAATAAAGATGTTCTTAAAAAAACCCAGACATGAAGCTAGTTCGTGAACAAACCGGAGATTATCAAAGATCTCTAGGAATGACTGTCATGGAAAACTGGATTCAAGCCGGAGATGAAATCGATGCGATTGTAGCAAATAATGATGAAATGGCAATTGGAGCAATTATGGCTCTTGAGGAAGCTAACAAACGTGGGGACATCATTGTCGCTGGTATAGACGGTACAATCGATGCACTAGAATATGTTAAACAAGGGAAATTAAATATCTCAGCCTTTCAAGATGCCTATGGTCAAGGTAAAGGTGCTATTGAAGCGGCGATAAAAGCAGTTAATGGTGAAAAGCTCGATAATAACTTTATTAATATTCCTTTTGAATTAGTTACACAGGATAATGTTGATGAATATATAAAAAAATGGGAAAAGTAAAGCAAGATAGATGACTTGATAGGCCTAGGAAACTGTTTGACAGATTATCCTTCCAAAAAAGAGGGCACTAAGTTTAAGCTAGTGTCCTTTAAACTATTAATCTTTAGGTGGTGTTAAAGTGAGTGAAAATTATATTTTAGAAATGGAAAATGTAACAAAGGAATTTCCCGGAGTAAAAGCACTAGATAGTATTCAATTCAAGGTTAAAAAGGGTTCTGTACATGCATTGATGGGAGAAAACGGTGCTGGGAAATCCACACTTATGAAGATCATTTTTGGAATCTACACTCCTGATACAGGTATGATCAAATTTAAAGGGCATGACTTGAAAGTATCAAGCACTAAGGAGGCATTAAAGAACGGGATATCTATGATTCATCAAGAATTAAGCCCTGTTCCACATATGACTGTTGCTGAAAATATTTTCTTAGGTAGAGAGCCAACTAAAGGTAAATTCGGTTGGGTAAACAATAAGAAAATGATTGAAGATGCAAAAGACTTATTTAAAACTCTAAACATAGACTTAGATCCTAACTCAAAAATGAAAGATTTAAGCATTGCTAACATGCAAATGGTTGAGATTGCGACTGCCGTATCCTATGATGCAGATTTAATTATTATGGATGAACCAACATCTGCTATTACGGAAAAAGAAGTAGAAAAATTATTTGAAATTATAAATTCGTTAAATGCAAAAGGTGTTTCGATCATTTATATTTCACACAAAATGGATGAAATTTTTAGAATTTGCGACGAAATCACAGTTTTTAGAGATGGACAATACATTGGAACAAAAGAGACCACCGAATTAACGCAAGATACATTGATTCAAATGATGGTTGGAAGGGAAATCAAACAAGTTTTTCACAAAGAAAAGGCTGAAATTAAAGAGGTAATCCTAGCTGTTAGTAACCTTTCAAAAGAAGGGAAGTTCGACAACATAAGCTTTGAGGTAAGAAAAGGCGAGATTGTTGGAATCTCAGGACTAATGGGATCTGGACGAACTGAGGTCATTGAAAGTATTTTTGGTATTGATCCTCCTGACTCAGGAGATATATTCATTCATGGAGAAAAAGTGAAAATCAAAACACCCCAGGATGCGATTAAGCTTAAGGTTGCACTTTTAACTGAAGATCGGAAATTATCTGGCGCATTTCTACCTATTTCAATTAAAGAGAATATGATTATTTCTAGCATAGACCAATTCTTGGAACGAGGATATATCAACAAGAAATTAGTAGATGAAGCGTGTAACGAACAAGTAGAACAATTAAATATTAAAACACCCAGTACTGATCAACTAATTATGAACTTGAGTGGTGGGAATCAACAAAAGGTACTACTAGCAAGATGGCTACTAAATGATCCAGATATTTTAATCTTAGATGAGCCAACAAGGGGTGTCGATGTTGGCGCTAAATCTGAGATACACAAACTTATGTCGAAGTTGGCACAAAAAGGGACGGCAATCCTTATGATTTCTTCTGAAATGCCTGAAGTTTTAGGGATGAGTGACCGTGTAATTGTTATGCATGAGGGTAATAAAAAAGGCGAATTAAATAGGGAAGAAGCAAATCAAGAGAAAATATTAGAAATGGCTTATAGCTAAAAAATCACAAGGAGGCTTTATGATGAATAATCCAATTAACCATAACAATTCAGTTACGCATGTTAGCAATGATAAATTTATTTGGAAAGATAAAGTATCACAAATAGCAAGTAAGTATGGAATTTTACTGGTTTTACTAGTGATGATGATTACCATGTCGTTTCTATCTGAAGCCTTTCTGACGACTCAAAACTTATTAAATGTTGTACGTCAAATTTCATTTATTGGGATTGTAGCAATGGGTGTAACGATGGTCATTATTACAACCGGAATAGATTTATCATCCGGTTCTGTCATCGCCTTGGTGTCTGTTGTTTCAGCAAGTTTTGCCCATCCCGGTGAGTTTTCTATCTTTGTGCCACTTTTGATTGGACTCTGTATTGGTGCACTTGCTGGTTTTATAAACGGCACAATTACAGCTAAAGGAAAAATCCCTGCATTTATTGCTACATTAGGCATGATGATCGCAGCTAGAGGATTAGCCTTATTATATAGTGATGGAAGACCAATTCCAGACTTATCATCAGCATTTTTGTTTATTGGGAAAGGTGAAATATTAGGCATTCCATTTCCTATTATTGTGTTTATCATTATGGGAATTATTTCACATTTAATGTTAAGTAAAACAAAGTTTGGAAAGTATACTTATGCTATTGGCGGTAATGAACAAGCCGCGAAAATTTGTGGGATTAATGTAGATCGTTACAAAATCTTAATATACACGTATGCAGGTTTACTAGCAGCAATTGCTGGGATGATGTTAACCGCAAGGATTAGTGTAGGTCAACCAAGTATGGGAAATATGTTTGAATTAGATGCAATTGCTGCCGCAGTTATTGGGGGAACAAGCCTAACCGGTGGTGTTGGTACGATTGGTGGGACAATGATCGGTGCACTAATTATTGGTGTTCTTAATAATGGTCTTGACTTATTGGGTGTATCCTCTTATTGGCAGCAAATCTTAAAAGGTATCATTATAGTAAGTGCAGTTTTAATTGATGCTCGAAAACATAAAAAAGTTTAACGCTATTGAGCCTTTACCTCTATGAAAAAAAGTATTTTTACCAACAAATTTTAATGATTTTTATGTTGAACTTCCATTTTCTCTATTATAGTTCATAACTATCAACGTGAATGTGAATGCCTCATCAAAGTTAGGAGATTTTTGACATGAGTATTAAGATTGCGGGAGCTCCCTGTTGCTGGGGCGTAGATGATGCAAAAAATCCATACCTTCCACCATGGGAGCGAGTATTAAAAGAAGCATCACAAGCAGGTTACAAAGGAATTGAATTGGGCCCTTATGGTTATATTCCGATGGATATTGAACGAGTACAAGTTGAGCTTTCTAAAAACAATTTGAAGATTATTGCAGGGACGATTTTTGATGATTTGGTAACCGAATCTAATTTAAATATATTATTGCAGCAAGTTGACGACATCTGCTCACTAATTACTAGACTTCCAGCCTCTCCACAGGAAAATGATCAACACTTTGCTCCCCCATATCTGGTTTTAATTGATTGGGGGCATGAAGAAAGGGATTACACAGCTGGCCACTTTGACGTCGCAAAGCGTTTATCTACCCAGAACTGGAACAATATGATGTCACACATTCGGACTCTTGCTGAGCGAGCGTGGACAAAGTATGGTGTCCGATCTGTCATTCATCCTCATGCTGGTGGCTATATTGAATTTGAAGACGAAATCAAGAAACTTTTGGAAGACGTTCCCTATCATACTGCTGGACTTTGCCTAGATACTGGTCATCTTTATTACTCAAAAATGGATCCGGTAAAGTGGCTTAGAGATTGTGCAGATCGGCTGGATTATATCCATTTCAAGGATATTTCTCTAAATATATATGAACAAGTAATGGGAGAACATATCCGCTTTTTCGATGCTTGCAGCAAAGGGGTCATGTGTCCTATCGGTCAGGGTGTCCTGGACTATAAGTCGATTAATCGATTGCTGAAAGAAATCAATTATCATGGGTACATTACAATCGAACAAGAGCGTGATCCGAGAAATTCTGATACTAGTTTAAGAGATGTTAGTCAGAGTATTGCCTACTTAAAGAGTATAGGTTATTAAAATTTTTAAAGAAATGGAGGGAATCGATCATGATTAATGGTGAAAAATTAGTAGAAAATCCTATTCGTTGGGCAATGGTAGGTGGTGGAAGAGAAAGTCAGATTGGTTACATCCATCGATCAGCTGCGCAGCGTGATAATAATTTCCATTTGGTTGCTGGTGCATTTGATGTTGATCCGAAGAAGGGTAAAGATTTCGGGGTAAAATTACATGTTGCTGCAGAACGTTGCTATCCAGATTACAAAACGATGTTAGTTGAAGAGGCTAAACGTGAAGAGGGCATTCAAGCTGTTTCTATAGCTACTCCAAATGGTACTCACTATGAGATTTGCAAAGCGGTTTTAAACGCTGGTTTACATGTAGTATGTGAAAAACCTCTATGCTTTACTACCAAGCAGGCAGAAGAACTGGCGAATCTTGCAAAAATGAAGAATCGTGTTGTCGGAATTACATACGGTTATGCAGGCTATCAGGTAATTGAGCAGGCACGACAGATGATTGCAAATGGAGATCTAGGCGAAATACGAATTATAAATATGCAGTTTGCACATGGTTTTCACTCTGAGGCTGTCGAAACTGAAAATCCTAGCACTAAATGGCGCGTTGATCCAAATATTGTTGGTCCAAGTTATGTACTGGCCGACTTAGGAACTCATCCATTTTTCCTGTCTGAGGTTTTGCTACCAAAACTGAAAATAAAAAAACTGTTGTGTACTCGTCAGAGTTTTGTCAAAAGTCGAGCACCTCTTGAGGACAATGCCTATACCCTTATGGAATATGATAACGGTGCAATCGGAACTGTTTGGTCCTGTGCAGTAAATGCGGGATCTATGCATGAGCAGAAGATTCGAGTCATCGGTTCAAAGGCTAGTATTGAATGGTGGGATGAACATCCTAATCAGCTCCGCTATGAGATACAGGGTAAACCAGTACAGATTTTAGAACGTGGAATGGACTATCTTTATCAGGAAGCTTTGGTGGATGACCGGATTTCTGGCGGACATCCTGAGGGTTTATTTGAAGCATGGTCAAATCTGTATACTCGTTTTGCTATGGCGATGGGAGCTTGTGATCGTGGGGAAACATTGAATGATATATGGTTTCCAGGAATCGAAGCAGGTGTAGAAGGCGTCCGATGGGTAGAGAACTGTGTGCGATCCGCCGACAATGGGGCTGAATGGGTAGAATATCAATAACATTTTAATGTGTTCTTTCAAATAGAAAGGAATACCGTTTCTATGTTTAATGTAAAAATGTATACATTAATAGTATTTTATACATTAACATATTCGGAAATGAGTGAACTGAGAAATATTAAAATTTACTAAGCCCATTCATATTGAATGCAGCGCTTTATTATTGCCGGTTTGACAGGAGGGGCTGTGAAAGGTTGACAAGAGTTATGAGTGTAAAAATCGCTGTGATTTAAGCGATATATAAGGTATATACAAAGAGCCTTTAATATAATGAACTTTCCTTGGAAATATGTCTTTGTTTAGCGTTAAGACTTTTAAAAGCTGAAGGGCAAGCCCTTTTTTGTATACCAGATATTGATTCAGTTATAATTGACGAATTTAGCAGTTTTAAGTTGTTCTTTTTCTGACTTAGTGTAAAGAACTAGAGTGATTATTTTTATTAAATGTTATCGGCGGGGGAATATTCGTATGACAAACTCTCATCAAAGTCTATATTACGTAGCCTAAGGTAAGGAAATTTATCATTCTGAATGAATAAGTAAGAAGAGCTTGGAGAAATCCAGGTTTTTTTTGATTCTTAGGTTAGTCAATTAAACGCTTTTTGATCCCTTTTCTTTTGATAAACCATATATGAGATTTAAGGTGTTGCTCACTGTTACTCTTTTCTAAGAATTCTAGTACTTGTGTAATCTAATTATTATTATTTTAACTTTATCTAGTATACAAGACTACCAGATTAGGAAAGAATAAATATAAGTAGATTAATAAAAGGAGGATGAATATGGAGAGAAAAATGGTTCGCTTAATTAATAAAGCGTAAATCCAATGAAATGTTTTTTAATTCCTCTTCTACGATTACTCCCTCTTACTTTCTTAAAGGTATCTAAAACGCTGATAAAGAATTTTATTCCTTATAATAAGAAATTATTCTCCTGCTCTCCTATCTCCTTCGTGCAAGTGTTTCAAGCATCCTGATTAATGCAATTAGTGCACGGGAATACTCAAAGTAAAGGAATGTTACCAGAGGAATTATTAAAGTAATTTTCCTGAGGTGACTTCTTACTGTACCTATATTACCTATTCTGAAATCAAATTGACACTAAAATACAAAACGCTTAATTGAGAGTGATCAGTATCATTTTAATAAAAATAATAATAAATACTAAAGATGCGATAGAACTGGCTATTGAATTGGATACTCTAACATTTGTTAGCACAAACTTCACTATAAGTGCTGCTATTAAAGGAATAATAAGCAATATAGCTAGTTGCATTGCCATGTGATCCATCTGAGCTTTGAATGGACTAAAATCTATTTTCATCTGCACCCCCACCTTTATTATTTCGGTGAAGGAAAATGTTTTTTAAATTCATCTTCTACAGATTTTCCCTTTATAAATCTACGTAAAATTAGTATTTTACGCAAAGTTGAAATGTTTGCTCCCCTTTTTTTTCATTTTTTATAATTGTATGCATTTAAATAAGGTAAGAACAAAAAAGAGAGCCTGAGAGAATTTCTTTTGACATTCTTTAATTTTTAACAACTTTATTTATTTTTAAACCATTTATTGTAACTGTACAGTTTGCTTTTTTTGACCTAGTTACCATGCTTCTATTTCACTGGAGCGTATTTTAAAGTGGAACGATTAATAACCCTGTATTTTTTCGTGTACCGTTTTGAAAAAAAAAGAACTCCCCATAAAGGAAAGCAACAATTTTAGTGAAGGTAACATCTATTATATTGTTCTATAGCCATTCTGTTCCGAATTGCTCTTAAGCCTTCAAGTCCAGCCTGCCAAGTTACCTCCCTGTTTTTTTCTGGCCATTCATCAACCACTTTCTAAAATCGAGTTTATTACTTAGGGAATCCCTTTTCTACATTGAATATATAGGTCAGATGTGAATGTAATTCAAAACGATTACCTTGGATAAAATCCAAAAATTGTTCCTAAATTTAGCCTAATTTACGGTTTTGTGAAACAGAGAAAAATCCTCTCAAAAGGTTGTTGGGCAAGGCCAAAAATAGTATATCATAAGGGAAGTGGGAATTTTAGAGATGGATATTGACATCTTATTAGCTGGTTTAGGTAAAAAAAGGAGAGCTGCTTCAGCAGCCCTTTTTTGTTGTTTTACTAATATTGCTACTTGTGGAATCCATGTCTACTTAGATTTATAATGCTCTGTTACATAATTCAACCATAGTCCACCATCGTCCATTTTTTCGATTGCTTTTAAGTGGAAATATACTGGTTTTTCTTTTGTAGTTGAGAATATGTTTCGAATATTTTCAGAGAGTTTGATGAACCATCAGCTATTGGGACTAAAACCAAACTTACCTCATCAATTAAACCTTCATTCAGAAACGCCCCGTTTAAAGTTTAACCCTGCCGGTTCAATTCCTGACATCGTGATGTAACACGGTGGATATGGATCGTTAAATATACTTTTTCATCCTTCGATATAGACCAGTTAAACGTTTTTTCTACATAAGAGGCAACTTTCTCGCTGCAGGTAAACGCTTCTGTATAACGTGTCTGCACCTGCGTAAACATAAAATCATCCGCAGGCGGCACTTCTGTTTTCTCTTGGCGGACAAGCCGGATGGCAAAAAAGCGGAGATGTGTTAAAAAGCGTTCATAATTAATAGAGGTTTCATCTAGTTCCATTTTATAGTGATACTTTACAATGTTCAGCGTATCGTTAACGACTTTGACAATTTGCACAGCGGCATCAAGACCTTCCCCTGATACACGGCTATTCACAAGGTGGAGGGCAATCGATGCTGCTTCGTCTTCTTCCATGCGGATACCTGTTTCTTCTTCAATCACATCTAGAGCTTGCAAGCCAATAGAAAACTCTTCTTTATAGTACTTTTTAATTTCCCACATGAGCGCGTTTCGAAGAATCATGCCCTGCTTATGGCGGGTTACGGCAAAGCTGATATGATCCATAAGAGCCACATAGGCATAATCATCAAGACCGGGACCAAACCGCTCTTTTGCCATGGAAATAATCCGGTCTGCAATGGTTAAATACTCGTCAGGCACCTCCCGCAGCAACTCACCGATTTTGTCGGAAATTCCGCGATTATCAAGAACAAATGTTTTTTCTACCTTATCTCTCTCGATAGTTTCACCCGCTTTTTTTTGAAATGCAAGTCCACGTCCCATGACAACCATTTCCTGGCCTTTGCTGTTTTGGGTTAGTACAACATTATTATTGAATACTTTTTTAATCTCCATAGTTTATACCACACCTTTGCCTTATTAGCAGGCATTAAAAAACCTGAATTTGTGTATAGGAAACAAGCTTTTCCAGCACAAATTCAGGTTTTGCCTGCTTATCAGTAACAACCCTGATTTATATTTATTTTGAAAGCGGTTACTACTTTTTTACCATATTAAATCTTTACTGTCAATATCTGTTCACCTATCATCTTAGCCTAATTCATTTTGCCTGTTATTGCTTTCCCATTATCTTTACTTGACCAATCTTGCCTCTTTTTATCTTTAATTTGCCCCGTGATTGCTTGTTGATCTTCCTATAAAAAATCAGTGAGAAATAGGGATTTATCTCTTTTAATATAAGGTATCCGAGGTTTAATTGTAAATCTTATATAGAAAGACAGACACAAAAGAGTCGAAGAACCAAAGGGTTCTTCGACTAAAAAATGAGTAAGCTTTAGGTGAGAATGAGTACTTCACTGATAATCTCAAGAGCAAGAAAATAAATCGTATGTCCTTGTATACTAGGGCATCATTTTTCTTTTACGGTAGCTAGTTTGGCCTGTTCACTGTCGTTAATGTAAAAGTGGAAGTACTATTAGTCTCAGCTTTTTCTACTTTTATAGTTCCTGGCCGTTTGTTGCAATCACATTTTTGTACCAGAAGAAAGATTTCTTCTTTTTACGCTCAAGCGTGCCTGTTCCATCATCATGCTTGTCAACATAGATATAACCGTAACGCTTCGACATTTCGCCTGTTGACGCACTTACTAGATCAATACAACCCCAAGAGGTGTATCCTATTAGATCCACACCGTCTTCAATTGCTTCACCCATTGCTTCGATATGACCACACAAGTAATCAATTCGATAATCATCATTAATGCTTCCGTCTTCTTCTACTTTATCATGTGCTCCAAGGCCATTTTCTACGACAAACAACGGCACACGGTAACGGTCATATAACTGGTTTAAAGCGAGCCGGAGGCCAATAGGATCAATTTCCCAGCCCCAATCACTTGCTTTTAGGTACGGATTTTTCACGCCTGAGAAGATGTTTCCTGCTGCTTTTTCTTCTGCTGTTTTCTCTTTCTTTTCTGTGCGTGACATATAATAGCTGAAAGAAATAAAATCGACTGGATAATTTTTTATTGTTTCTAAATCACTATCCTGCATGTTAATCGTGATGCCGTTTTCTTTAAAGAAACGCTTTGAGAATGCTGGATATTCTCCGCGAACTTGTACGTCTCCACAAATATAATTAAAGAATTGCTCTTCCTGGAATGCGTACAACACGTTCGATGGATTGCAATCGATTGAGTAGACGGGAGCATAAATAAGCATACAGCCAATTTGAGATCCAGGAATTATTTCGTGACAGGCTTTTACTGCTAAACTGCTTGCTACAAATTGGTGGTGTAGTCCTTGGAAACTTTCTTGCAGACGAACATCTTCAGTAGATGGAGAAAAACCAAGTCCAAAAATCGGATGGAATACAGCTCCATTTATTTCGTTAAATGTCAGCCAGTACTTTACTTTGTTTTTATAACGATTAAATAAAGTAGTAGCATAACGCTCAAAAAATGCAATGACTTCACGGCTTCTCCAGCCGCCATACTCTTTAATTAAATGCAAGGGCATTTCATAGTGAGAGATCGTTACAACTGGCTCAATTCCATGCTTTAAACACTCATCAAATACCCGATCATAGAACGCTAAGCCTTCTTCATTTGGCTCAAGTTCATCTCCTTTAGGAAAAATACGTGACCAGGCAATGGACATACGGTAGGCTTTAAAACCCATTTCAGCAAATAAAGCGATATCTTCTTTATACCGATGATAAAAATCAATCCCATCATGGTTTGGGTAGGAATATTTTTCTTTGTGGATCTCAAAGTCGAATCCAGGTGTAGAGATCATTTTTAATCGAATTTTCCCACCAGGCATTACATCTGCCAGGTTCATTCCTTTACCACCCTCAAGATAGGCACCTTCTAATTGGTTGGCAGCTGTTGCGCCGCCCCATAAAAATCCTTCTGGAAATTGATATGCTGTTTTACTCATGGAAAATCCCTCCATTTTTTAGTAGCTAAGTTTTTACATTTTCATAAAAAGCAAACAAAAAAACCTAAACCACGCAGTAATAAGGACATCATAGCCTCATAGTCTGAATGATTTAGGTTTTGCCTGCATAACCAGTAACAATCCTAAATAGGTGTTTGTTTGCGTTAAATATAACATCCCTCTTTCACTGAATCAAGAATTTTGTAATCGCTATTTTTGAAAATTTTTATAAAATAAGAGGTTTTTGGAAATCTAAAATTTCGTAAAATATTTTAAAAAGAAAGCGTTGACAAAAATTGAATGCTTATGATAAATTACACACATCAAGTAAAACTTAATAAATTCCTTCAAGGAATGTTACCTTAAGTGGGCATAACCTGAACTGACTGAAACGCGCTGTTTGTGTGTGTTTTAGCCAGTTCAGGTTTTTTATTTGAAAAAATTAAATGAGGAAAGAAGGGGCGGAAATGAAATACGAGCAGTTAGCAAGAGATATCATTGCAAATGTAGGGGGAAAAGAAAACGTTTCCAGTGTTGTTCATTGTATTACGCGTCTGCGCTTTAAATTAAAGGATGAAAGCAAGGCAAATACAGAAGTTCTTAAAAATATGGATGAGGTTGTAACCGTTATGAAAAGCGGAGGGCAATATCAAGTCGTAATTGGAAATCAAGTACCAGATGTGTATAAGGCAGTGGTGGCGGAAGGTGGATTCCAAGGCCAGCCAACCGTTGAGGAAGAAGAGGGTCCAAAAGGGTCACTTTTCAGCCGTTTTATTGATATAATCTCAAGCATCTTTACCCCAGTTCTAGGAGTCTTAGCAGCCTCAGGGATGATTAAAGGCTTTAATGCGTTATTTGTAGCACTTGGCTGGATTGAGAATACTTCCGGCACGTATCAAATTTTAAATGCCACCGGAGATGCATTGTTTTATTTCTTGCCGATCTTTTTAGGCTATACGGCTATTAAGAAATTTGGTGGCACTCCGTTTCTTGGGATGGCAATAGGGGCAGCGTTAGTTTACCCGGCAC
Organism: Peribacillus psychrosaccharolyticus ATCC 23296; assembly: GCF_000305495.1. Taxonomy (GTDB): domain Bacteria; phylum Bacillota; class Bacilli; order Bacillales; family DSM-1321; genus Peribacillus; species Peribacillus psychrosaccharolyticus. Next base: position 29,961 of record NZ_AJTN02000008.1, read on the forward strand.
TTTCTACATTAACAGCTGGTAAACCGCTTTACACGTTATTTGAAGGAACCATGTTTGCATCACCTATTTTTATCACCTTTTTAGGTATTCCGGTTATTTTAATGTCTTACTCATCATCCGTTGTTCCTATTATCCTTGCTACTTTTTTTGCGGCTAAAGTAGAAAAATGGCTTAGAACCTTTATTCCAGATGTAATCAAGACTTTTGTTGTACCTTTATTCACCTTGCTGATCGTTATTCCCGTTACGTTTATGGTGATCGGTCCATTAGCAACATGGGCAAGCAGTCTATTAGGCCAGGGATCTTTATTCATTTATAATCTAAGTCCAGTTATTGCAGGAATTCTACTTGGTGGATTATGGCAAGTTATTGTTATTTTCGGTCTTCACTGGGGACTGATACCAATTGCAATCAATAACGTGGCAACAATGGGATATGATACAATCTTAGCTCCTGTGTTTGCTGCATCCTTTGCACAGATTGGTGCGGTTCTCGCCATTATGATCAAAACAAAGAATCAAAAGTTAAAAACATTAAGTATTCCAGCCTTCATCTCCGGCATCTTCGGTGTTACAGAGCCGGCTATTTACGGAATCACGCTGCCGTTAAAGAAGCCTTTTATTATCAGCTGTATCGGTGCAGCAATAGGCGGCGCGGTTGCAGGTTTTACAAATGTAAAGGGTTTCATTGTGGGTGGTCTTGGCATCTTTGGTATTCCTTCATATATCAGTCCTGACGGGCTTGGAATGGATCTGTGGGGTGCACTTATCTCAATCGTAGTTGGCTTTATCGTAGCATTTGTCCTAACCATGTTATTTGGTGGAATTAATAAAGCGCAGCAGCCTTCCAGTCTGTCGGAAGGAATCACTGCAGCTTCTGTTGAAATAGCAGCAACAAAGCATCAAGGTGAAGAAGTCGTAAGTCCGTTAAATGGAGAAGTGCTGGATTTGTCACAAGTAAAAGACGCAGCGTTTTCAACTGGTGCATTAGGCTATGGTGTAGCCATTGAACCATTCGAAGGAAAGCTGGTTGCTCCTGTATCCGGAACCGTATCAGCATTATTTCCAACAAATCATGCAATCGGCATTACATCTGACTCAGGTGCAGACCTTTTGATTCATATTGGAATGGATACAGTTCAGCTTGAAGGAAAATATTTCACAGCACATATAGCTCAAGGTGACCATGTGGAAAAAGGACAATTACTTATTGAATTTGATATGGATCAAATTAAAAAAGCGGGTAAGTCGTTAACAACTCCTATCGTTGTGACGAATCATAAAGAGCAAGACTTAAAGCTGACTAACCAGAAACTAGTGAAAACAGGCGATCAATTATTTGAACTAGTACATTAAACAACTAAATTTCCAGGAAAAAGGAAAGAAACGATTTCTTTCTTCCTGGTTTTTCAAGAAAGGAAGATTATGATGGCTTTTCCAAAAGGATTTTTATGGGGCGGCGCGATTGCTGCTAACCAAGCAGAAGGTGCGCATTTAGCAGATGGGAAGGGGTTAACAACAGTAGACTTGCTGCCAACAGGGAAAAAGCGTTTTGACATCATGTTTGGTAATCTGCATTCATACGAACCACTTGAAGGGGAGTTTTATCCATCGCATGAAGCGATTGATTTCTACCACCGTTATAAAGAGGATATTGCCTTGTTCGCTGAAATGGGCTTTAAAGCATTGCGTTTATCGATTTCATGGGCAAGAATTTTCCCAAATGGAGATGATGCTGAACCAAACGAAGCAGGACTGCAATTTTATGACGACGTGTTTGATGAGCTATTAAAGCATGGGATCGAACCAGTCGTAACGATTGCGCATTTTGATGTGCCAGTTAACCTAGTGAAGAATTACGGCAGCTGGAGAAATCGCAAGCTCGTTACCTTCTTTGAAATATATGCGACAACTCTTTTCAAGAGATACAAAGACAAGGTAAGGTATTGGATGACTTTTAACGAAATCAATATGCTTCTGCATTTGCCGTTCGTTGGGGCAGGCCTTGTGTTTGAAGAGGGAGAAAATCAAAAGCAAGTGAAGTACCAAGCGGCCCATCACCAATTGGTTGCCAGCGCATTAGCCGTAAAAGCTGGACATGAAATCATTCCTGATGTCAAAATTGGTTGTATGCTGGCTGCTGGCCAGACGTATCCTTATTCATGTGATCCAGAGGATGTATTTGAAGCAATGGAAAAAGACCGTGATTCCTTCTTCTTTATTGATGTCCAATCTCGTGGCCAATACCCCGGCTATGCAAAGAGATTTTTCAAGGACAATAATCTAAAGATCGAAATGGAAGAGCAAGATGAAGCACTTCTTAAAAATAATACAGTAGATTATATTGGCTTTAGCTATTACGCCAGCCGTACAACAAGTACAGACCCAGAAATCAACAAGATGACCTCTGGAAATGTATTTGGTTCTATTGAAAATCCTTACTTAGAAAAGTCTGAGTGGGGCTGGACTATTGATCCAAAAGGCTTTCGTATTACAGCCAACCAATTATATGACCGCTATCAAAAACCTTTATTTGTTGTGGAAAATGGTTTAGGTGCTGTCGATATTCCGGCAGAAGATGGAGAAATTAATGATAATTACCGTATCGAGTACTTACGAAAGCATGTGGCGGAAATGTCGGAAGCAATTGAAGACGGTGTTGAAATTATTGGCTATACGAGCTGGGGACCAATCGATCTTGTCAGTGCATCAACGGGTGAAATGAGAAAGCGTTACGGCTACATTTATGTTGACAAAGATAATGAAGGAAATGGAACGCTCAATCGTTCAAAGAAGAAGAGCTTCAACTGGTACAAAGAGGTTATTGAAACGAATGGAGAAAAACTGTAAGTAAACCAAGCAGGAAAGCCCATTTGTGGCTTTCCTGCTTACGCATGTATAAAAAGATACTATAATAATCGGAACATCAATTTTATCGGAGGGGAAAGCTATGAGGACTTTGGTGGAAATGCAGGAAAGACATAAACTTATTGCTAATGATTTTGTTACGAGAGGAATTATCAAAAATTCAGAAGCAGCTACAGCCTTATTGAAGTCAGGTATTTTCATCCCAAAAGTTCCAGTTTTAACTCACTTGCAAATGTCGGACGCCATGATTTCGTTGAGAAACAATATGAACCTTTTAAAAGATTCAAGGGTTCCTTATATGTCTTTATATAAAAATATCCTTGATTCTATTGGAGATCGTAATTTAGAAAGCATAGAAGCTTTAGCTATGGATGAAAATGCCTCTCTTGCAGATATTGATGATAATGAGAATCTTGAAAATATAGAAGCTGTACGTCCTTACATCTATGATGCAGCAATAAAATTGAAATATATTTGAATATAACCGATAATCATATTCAAGATAATGGTAGTGAAGAAGAAAAAACATTATGGGATAAATATGTTAAAAAGCTTTAGTTAGGTATTCAATCATTGTTTGTGATATGGGCATTTTCAGATACATCTCTCAAGAATTGGAATATTTATAAGG
>NZ_AJTN02000007.1 GCF_000305495.1 Peribacillus psychrosaccharolyticus ATCC 23296
AAGAGACCCTCGTTTTAAACGAGGGTCTCTTCAATCAGTTCACTTATTAAAAAAGGTTTTCGTCCGGATTGGTTCCATATCTCTCCCCTAAGTTCAGGGAATCAATTTGGTTCATTTCATCTAAGCTTAATTCAAAATCAAAGACTTGTGTATTTTCAACAATACGGGACGGGGTTACGGATTTAGGAATCACTACAATATCATTTTGCAGATGCCATCTGATCATAACTTGCGCAGCAGTCTTACCATGTTTATCAGCAATGTGATTAATCGTCGGTTCGTTTATTAAGTTTCCTTGTCCCAATGGACCCCAAGCTTCAACCTTAATATCATGTTTTTTACAATATTCTCTAATTTCAAGTTGAGAAAGACGCGGATGAAGTTCAATTTGGTTAATGACTGGTTTAAGTTCTGTATGGTTCATTAAATTCTCTAAATGATGCACATGGAAATTGCTTACTCCAATAGCCCTCACACGAGAATCAGTATATAGTTTTTCAAGAGCCTTCCAGGTGTCGATATATTTATCTGTTCCTGGCCAGTGGATAAGGTATAAATCTAAATACTCCGTACCCAGCCGTTTTAAACTGTCTTCATAGGCTTGAAGTGTCTTTTCAAATCCCTGTTCTGTATTCCATACCTTAGAGGTGATAAATAATTCTTCACGTGGGATTCCGCTCTCTCTGATTGCTTGTCCAACGCCTTCTTCATTACCATAAATGGCGGCCGTATCAATATGACGGTATCCTGCTTCGAGGGCTTTTTTAACCGATTCTACTGTTTCTGAACCATTTTTCACTTTAAATACCCCGAAGCCAAGCTGCGGCATCTTTACGCCATTATGTAAAGTAACGGAACCTTGAATTGTTTCTATCATTTAATAACCTCCTTCTTTTATCCCTAATTATACCATTGAACTAACAGAATTTTAAACTTATATGCTTAAAAGATAAAGAGAATAGAGCGTAAATCCTCCTTGCTGTTGATTTCCTTTCAAGGGGCTTCGCTTTCCGCGGGCGGGTGTGAGCCTCCTCGTTTTACGTTTCTATCAACAGTTTTTGATATCAAATAAAATCTGTTTATTTTAAAGGATACTTTTGAAAAACATATCATTCAAGGTAATCAGCTTGAATCGGCCGCATTAGACACTGGTAAATAATTTTCGACCTTGCTATAACTACAAACTTAGAGGACGAAGAGTTAATTCTCTTCGTCCTCTAAGTCATTCATAATTCCCCTTACCAGCCACGACCAGCACCGCCGCCACCTGCAGAACCCCCGCCGCCGCCGCGGGGGCCGCCGCTGCCTCCACCGCCGCCTCTTCTCGACAGCATAGAAAGAATTGTGTATGACAATGCTCCACCAAAGAATTTTATATCTAGGAAGACAAGGGCAACTATTATAATGATCATCAGCCAGCCTGGAATCGGACTTTTAGCTTCAGCGGTCGGCTTTTCATCCGCCTTATATTCACCTGAAACAGTCTTTGTAATCATTTGATAGGTTTCAGTCACCGCTTTGCCCGGTTGGTTATTTTTTAAATATGGGATTGCATATTCATCAAGGATTCTCCCTGCTTTTCCGTCAGGAAGAACTCCTTCAAGACCATATCCTGTTTCAATTCTTATTTCCTTTTCCTTCAGCGCCAGCACAAGCAAGACCCCGTTGTTTTTTTCAGCGTTCCCTAGCTTATACTTTCGAAACGCTTCATTTGCAAACGTTTCAATATCTGTACCTTCAAGTGAGGCAACAGTCAGCACTGAAACTTGGGTTGAAGTTTGATCATCCAACCCTCTTCCAACAGCCTGTAATTTCGTCTCTTCTTCCTCCGATAATACATTCGCAAAATCTTGAACATATATATCCCCAATAGGATCAGGAATGGCAGCCTCAGCATGCACATTGGTTAAACCATATAAGAAACAAAAGCTGGTAATCAATAAGAAAAGGCTGGTAACCTTTCTTACCATCATTGGTCATTTCCTCCAAAATCAACATCTGGAGCTGTTTCAGCCTTAGGATCAGCTTTAAAGTATTCTTTTGCGTCAAACCCTGTTACACCTGCAACAATGGCCCCAGGTAATCGTTTTACTTTTTTATTATAAACAGATACCTGTGCATTATAATCCTTACGCGCTACAGAAATTCGGTTTTCCGTTCCAGCTAGTTCATCCATTAACTGAGTAAATTGTTTATCTGCCTTGAGATCAGGATAGTTTTCCACCACCACTAATAAGCGGCTCAATGCTCCAGAAAGCTCACTATTCGCAGTTGCTTCTTCTTCTGGTGAGTTTGCTCCTGCTAATCTAGATCGAGCATCTGAAATCGCTGTTATCGTTTCTTTTTCATGTGATGCATAGCCTTTAACCGTATTAACCAAATTAGGGATTAAATCCAATCTTCTTTGCAGTTGATTTTCGATTTGTGCATAGGATTGATCCACATTTTCTTCTTCAGACACAAACCCATTATAGCTTGATACAAACATCATGATGATTGCTCCAATAATAACGATCCCAATTAGTAATGGTACAAGTAGATTTTTTTTCATTTTCTCTCCCCTTTGCAGTTATGTACTACCTATATTTTTCCCATTCCTGTCTTCTTTCTAAACTTGATAAATACATTCTATTCGGTAATTATTTTGTGATGTTCAAGTAGATAGTAAATATAGGGAATTCAATTAACAAAACTATACAGTATAATGGATTAATTTCATTACACTGTATCTGTTTTGTTAAGTTATTGTAAAGTTTCGTCGAAATGTCTTTCCCTTTAGTAAAGGAATCCATTACAATGATTTAGTCAATACTATGCATACTATATTTCTTGGATGGAATTCTGTGCATAAAAATATGCCTTAAAAAATGGGGGTAATACCATGGTTTTTAAATCAAAACAGGACAAATTCGCAGTTGCTTTAATCAATATGTCACAAAACATCAAAGAAAGTGCCGATTATTTTGCTGACTTTAAGTTGAATAATGTTAGTGACCTAAAGGTTTTTGCTGACACAATGAAGGATTATGAGCATAAAGGCGACTCAATGGTTCATGATGTAATAAAAGATTTAAACAATGCATTTATCACACCAATCGAACGGGAAGATATTCTGCAGTTAACCATGAATATGGATGACGTACTAGACGGACTTGAGCACTGTTCTGCTTTATTTGAAATGTACTCAATTATCGATGCAGATGAATATATGTTGAAATTTGTCGACGCAATTAGAAAGTGCACGTATGAAATCGAACTTGCGGTACAGTTGCTTTCAACTAAAAAAATGCAAAGTATTCGTGAAAATGCAATAAAAATTAAAGATTTAGAATCATATTGTGATGGAATTCAACGCCAATCCATTAAAAATCTATTCAGTGTTGAAAAAGATCCAATTCAACTGATTAAATACAAAGAAATTTATGAAAGCCTTGAAGAAATTGCTGATTTCTGTCAGACAGTCGCTAATACACTTGAAACAATCATTATGAAGAACGCTTAAGGAGTCCTCCAAGAATGGATACTTTACTTATAATAACGATTTTAATCGTATTTTTTGCACTCGCTTTTGACTTTATAAATGGTTTTCATGATACGGCAAATGCCATAGCTACTTCTGTTTCAACAAAGGCACTAAAACCTCGTCATGCTATTATAATGGCAGCTGTGATGAACTTTGTTGGAGCAATGACTTTTACTGGTGTTGCCAAGACGATTACGAAGGATATTGTCGATCCATTTACATTGCCTAACGGATCCATTGTCATAATGGCCGCTCTGATATCAGCAATTATTTGGAACTTAGTTACCTGGTATTTCGGAATACCAAGCAGTTCATCGCATGCATTAATCGGTTCAATTGCCGGCGCTGCTATTGCTGCTGCTGGGTTTGGTTCTATTAAATGGTCTGGTTTCCTTAATATCATCGAAGCTCTTATCCTTTCTCCAATCTTAGCGTTTGGAGTCGGTTATCTCATTTACTCCATCATAAAAATTGTCTTTAAAAATAACAACTTAACCAAAACGAATAAACAATTTCGCAGAATTCAAATCCTGACGGCTGCTATTCAATCTTATGCACATGGAACGAATGATGCTCAAAAAGCAATGGGTATCATCACCCTTGCATTGATTGCAAACGGGTATACTGAAAGCACAGATATACAACTATGGGTACAAATATCCTGTGCATTAGCAATGGGACTTGGAACATCAATCGGCGGCTGGAAAATTATTAAAACTGTCGGCGGAAAGATCATGAAAATCCGTCCAATCAATGGAGTTGCAGCCGATTTAACGGGAGCTGCAATCATCTTTGGAGCAACGTTGATTCACTTACCAGTAAGTACAACCCATGTTATTTCATCTTCTATACTAGGTGTAGGTTCGGCTCACCGAATAAAAGGTGTAAAATGGGGAACAGCGCAAAGAATGATTATTACATGGTTTATCACGTTACCAATTTCCGCAACTGTTGCAGCTTTAATTTACTTATTATTAAATTTGATTTTTTAAGAAAAAACCCTTTCCGGTTCTGGAAAGGTCAGTTTGTAGACAAAAGGGGTTCGGGATGATTTCATTCCGAACCCCTTTTGCATTTCTTTTACATAGTATCCGCTTTCAAGATTACTTGTGCTCTCCTTAATGATCGTTGATTCTCCCTCATTTTCATTAACAATTTTTTCATTCATTTTATTGTGTCTCCCTTCTATAACACTACTTCTTAATTACGAATAAGAATTTGCCTCCCTTATATAAGTCTAATTCTTTTAAAACCATAAAAAAAACAATGCAAGCTTTTCCTGCATCTATTCTAGCTCGTGTTTCAATTTGATTGCCGGAGTTTACTTCTAGATTAAATTTAGAAAGACCGTTGATTGGAGTGTTGGCGTGAAGACTCCTGCGGGAATAGCGGGATAGGTGAGACCCCGCAGGCGCGTAAGCATTGATGCGGCTCACAGCCCGCCCGCGGAAAGCGAATCGCCTGGAATGGAAATCAACAGCCTCATTTTATAAAACTAAAAAAGACTGTAGACAAACTCGATGTTCTCCTAAGTTTGTCTACAGTCTGAAATCGCTCCTTATTTGGGAAAGGTTTTTTATTTTTATCTGTAAGAATCACATGCTATTTCTTCCAAAATAGCTTACTATTTTTAGTATAGCCGTTTAATAAGGGGAATGCTTATGCTTAGTGAAAACCTAAATAGAGATTTGTTTAAGGGGATCTATGGAGACCTTATGGAATTTTCAGATCGAATCAGCAGTATTGTCGGTGGTCCAGTCACAATTGAAGATGGAAACCATCGTCTACTTGCCTATAGTATGCATGATGACACAACAGACCAGGCTAGAATTTCAACTATTATCGGCCGGCGGGTTCCTGAGAAGGTTGTAAACAGTCTCTGGAAAGCAGGAATTATCCCCACCCTTTTAGAGAATAACGCTCCTATAAAAGTGGATGCTATCGAGAATGTTGGTCTCGGAAATCGCGCAGCTGTTTCGATTCGAAAAAACAATGAAGTTCTTGGATTTATTTGGGCACTTGAGGGCAAAAAGCCGTTTACAGATGAAGATTTAGCCTTTTTACAGCTTGCTGCTAAGGAAGCCAAAAATCAACTACAGCAGCTGCAATTAAAAACAAAACACAGAGAAGCAGGCACTCAGGAGTTTCTCTGGCGGTTATTAACCGGCCATTATCAAAAAGAATCTGAGATTAAAGAGCATCTCAAACGTTTTTCTATTCATTTGCCTGCTGTATGTGCAATTGGTGTATTTGAATTTCCTGAAGAAATTAACGGAAGTATTGAGCGTAACATCTCCTATATGCTTACCGTTACTCAAAAAATAAATATCCTTCTTACTACGATCGATCACAATAAATTAATTGTTCTCGCTGGTTCAGAATCTGATGAAGAACTAACGATATCATTTAAAACATTTATTCCCACCTTTATTTCTGAAATGAAAAATCGATTTGAAGTTTCAACGATAATTGGGGCTTCTGGAAATAGCCTAAACTCCTTGCTTGATGGGCGTCACAGCTACGGGGAAGCCCTTTATACACTAAAAATTAAATCGATTTTCCCTGAGACAGAACAAATCATTACCTATGATGGATTGGGCGTCTTTCAAAGTCTTGAGGCGATTGATTCTGGACACCCTCGCCGCCGCGAACATCATACACTAACAAAATTGGCACGATATGACCAGAAGCACCAATCTGATTTACTGCATACATTAAAGGTTTATTTAGAAAAAGATTGCAGTCAAAATGATGCTGCACGTCATCTGCATATTCATGTTAATACATTAAACTATCGATTAAAGCGCATCACTGAAGTTGGTGAAGTTAATTTAAAAGACATTATCCAAAAAACAGCATTGTTTCTTGATTTAAAATTAAGGGAATACCGTGAATATCAGAGTAAAAGCTAAACTCAAGAAGGGATGCGAATTCATGGAGTCACAGGAATATTTACGATCAGAATTAAAAAAGATTGAAAAATGGGAAAAAGATCAGGATAGTCTTTGGTTTTGGGAACGATTAGGACGCCTCCCTTTTAAAGTGCTGGATAAACTAACTCCTGCTTTTATCCAAACGAAGATTGGTTCACTGTTGGATGGCATAGGAAGCTTTATTCAGACAGGCGGTCAATACTTAACCCGTGAACAGACGATTCTCAATAAGTTAAGCAATCAACTGGCGGAACAAAAAGAACTTACACTTGAAGATGTCAGCTCCTTGCCCCTGAAAATTATGGATCAGGTAAGTGAGAATATCAAACAATCAGAGAGCAGAGCGGCAACTGCTCAAGGAGCAACAACAGGATTTGGTGGTATTTTCACACTTGCCATTGACATACCAGTCTTACTTGGGATGTCGCTAAAAACCCTCCAAGATATTGCCCTGACTTATGGGTATAATCCACGGGACCGTGATGAACGAATATTTATCGTAAAATGCCTCCAATTTGCCACTTCGGATGTAGTTGGTAAAAAAACGATTCTAGATGATTTAAATTCCTTTTATCAAGACAAGCCAGCTGGAAAAAAGGAAATGATTTCTCAGCTTCAGGGTTGGCGTGAAGTTGTCTATACCTATCGTGACCACTTTGGGATAAAAAAACTTTTTCAGATGGTGCCAATTGCTGGTATGGTCTTTGGAGCCATTACTAATCGCAGCATGATTTCTGATATTGCAGACGCCGGAACGATGCTTTACCGAAAACGCCGTATCTATGAAAAAATTCAGCATCTACAACAAATAGATAATGCTTTTAAACGTTAAAATTAAGGAGTATTTGTGAAATCTCACAAATACTCCTTTTTGAATTTTCTGATTACCACAAACGTTGGTGATTCATTAACGGGTATACTTTAATACAAAGGGATTAACTGAGGGGGATTATTTATATGCGTATTGGAGTTCCGAAGGAAATAAAAAACAATGAAAATCGAGTAGCAATTACTCCTGCTGGAGTAGTTGCCTTAGTAAAAGCCGGACATGAAGTATTTATTGAAAAAGATGCAGGCACAGGCAGTAATTTTACTAATGACGGCTACATGACAGCAGGTGCTTTAATAGTAGAAGATGCGCGTAGTGTATGGGAGAGTTCTGAAATGATTATGAAGGTAAAGGAACCCATCCCCGAAGAATATCAATATTTTCGTAAAGATCTAATCTTATTCACCTATCTCCATTTAGCAGCTGATTCTACTTTAACAAAAGCACTAAAAGACAGTGGGGTCTTAGCAATTGCCTATGAAACCGTATCAGTAAATGGAACGCTTCCTTTATTAACACCAATGAGTGAAATTGCCGGCAGAATGGCGGCTCAAATCGGCGCTCAGTTCTTGGAAAGACCTAAGGGTGGAAAAGGGATCCTATTAAGCGGAGTTCCCGGTGTTAAACGGGGGAAAGTCGCAGTAATCGGCGGCGGAGTAGTTGGTACGAACGCAGCGAAAATTGCAATTGGTCTTGGAGCTGACGTGACCATACTGGATTTGAACCCTGACCGGCTTCGCCAATTAGATGACATTTTTGGCAACCAACTAACAACCTTGATTTCTAATCCTTATAACCTTGCACACGCTGTAGCTGAATCCGACCTTGTCATCGGTGCCGTATTAATACCAGGTGCAAAGGCACCAAAACTAATTACGGATGAAATGGTAGTGGCCATGTCGCCCGGATCCGTTATTATTGATGTTGCTATTGACCAAGGTGGTATCTTTGAATCTGTTGATCACATAACAACTCATGATAATCCCACATATGAAAAGCATGGTGTCGTGCATTACGCTGTTGCTAATATGCCTGGAGCTGTTCCACAAACTGCTACTTTGGCATTAACGAATGTGACTGTTCCCTACGCCGTTCAGATAGCTAATAAAGGGGCCGTTAAAGCCATTCTATCCAATCCAGCCCTTGCCAAGGGAGTTAACGTGGCTAAAGGCAGCATCACCTTTAAAGCGGTAGCAGACGACTTAGGCTATGACTACGTCAGCGTAGAAGAAGCCCTTGATAACGAAAATATTAATGTATAAACAAAAAAAGTGCTGATTTTTAAATCGGCACTTTTTTTATTTTTTCCTTAGGACGCACTTTTTAAAAAAAATCGTAAAAGAATGGCATTTGTTCTGGGATCATTGCTGCGAAAGAATGAATCTCCCTATCAGTACCCATTACTTGCTCTAACCTGTTAAGCGTTTCAATCTTCTTGTATCCAAAAAGTATGGACGATAGCTCATTTATCGTCATCTCTATTCCGGTATCTCTTTTCTCCATTGTTTGTATCTGCTTATTTTTCAAGATAAAGGTTTTATTATTCCAAGAAGCAAAGCTATCAGTAATCGTCAAAGTCACCGCTTCTCCACTACTGCTCCAGTTAAAAGGATACTGATTAATAAATTGTTCTACATCTACGATTCGAACCATAAAATAGGGTGTCACTTTTGCTTTTACCCGTGGTTCTTTAAGCGTATAAAATAATGGATCGTCCTTATGGGTAGTAATCGTGAGTTTAGCAATCATCGAATCATGCTGACTAATAAAATTCCACAATCCCTTTCTCGCTTCAGCATTCAATGGGACGAATTCAGCAATCGTCATCTCTCCGCCACTTATTTTGTACAGCATATATCCTGTTGGCCTATGCATAGGATCATAGTAAACAGCCCCAAGATAATCCCGATAAACCGAGTATGACCACCAGTTAGAATCCCGGACGAGCATACCGCTGAACGAAGAGGCATATTGTTGATAAATATCCTCAATATCTTCATTATGGGACTCTTTCGTACATCGCTTTATTCGTCCATATACTCGTTCCTGCATGACAAGATTATCGCTATCTATCTCACATATAAGCCGATCACAAAATAATTCCCATCCATACTTGCGGTAAAAAGGGACTGAAAAAGGATGCAGCATGGAGATACTGAGGCCTCTTTCCCTTATCATGATTAACGTATGATGAAGTAAATCCTTCACATAGCCATTTCTCCGATACTCAGGATAAGTAGCAACACCCGCAACCCCCCCCATCTTAAAACGCTTATCTCCTATGTTAATGTTCAGGGGAAGTATATGAAGCTTCGCAGCGAGCTTTTCTTCATCCAGAATACCTAATACTTGTTGAAAGTCCTTCATTTTTTGCAAGGTGTTTTCTAATCTTTCATCAGAGACCTGATATTGAAACGCATATTCAGATAATCGAACAGCTTCTCGATGATAACTCTCTGGCAACTCAATAACCTTCATATACATCACCCCATAACGTTATTGTGTAATTAACGTTTCCTCTGTAAATATTTTTCCTGGATTGAGAATTCCTTTTGGATCCAGCGTATTCTTAATACCGGCCATCACATCATAGGCTTTTCCATGCTCAAGGCGCTGATACTTAGCCTTTCCTATGCCGACACCATGCTCGCCTGTACATGTACCGCCTGCATTTAGTGCATAGTTAACGATTTCCTCATTTAAACGTTTCGCTTCAGAAACTTCCTCAGCATTTTTCAAGTCAATCATGAACATGACATGATAATTCCCATCACCGACATGACCAACGATAGCGCCTTCAATACTCGAAGCATCAACTTTTTTTCGGGTATCAAGAATAGCTGCTGTTAATCGGTCCAACGGTACACTCGCATCTGTGACCATTAATTTTTTTCCTGGAGACGAGTGAATGAACGAATAGGCTAGATTATGCCGAGCGCTCCATAATTCACTCCTAGCAATTGAATCCGTTTCAAACTGAATATCCTTACATCCTTGATCGGCAACAATTTCGCGGGCAAACGCTACATCTTGATTGAGACCAGCTTCATTTCCATGAAACTCTAAAAATAATGTCGGTTTTTCTTCAAAGGATGTGTTAATTGAGCGATTTACTTGTTTAATAGAAAGGGCATCTACCAATTCTATTCTTGCAATGGGGATGCCAGCCAGCATAATGCCATTAACCGCCTCTACAGCTTGTTCTACCGAAGGAAACGTAGCCCTTCCAGCCATAGTAACTTCAGGTATCCCATATACTTTCAGCGTTAATTCAGTAAATACGCCAAGTGTGCCTTCAGATCCAATGAATAATCCATTTAAATGTAGTCCTGATGACGACTTCGTTGCTAAACTCCCTGTGTGAATGATATCACCGTTAGCCAGGACAACCTCTAGGTCCCTGACATTATCCCGCATTATTCCGTACCTCACTGACGTTGTACCGCTCGCATTGGTTGCGGCCATTCCACCCAACGTTGCATCTGCTCCTGGATCAACGGAAAAGAACAAACCATACTTCTTTAGCTCTTTATTAAGTTGTGACCGTGTAACTCCCGGCTGAACTTTGACAAGAAAATCCCGTTCTCTTATTTCAAGCACTGAATTCATTAATGAGGTATCCATTGAAATACCGCCGTGTTGCGGAATAACGTGGCCTTCAAGACTAGACCCTAGTCCAAAAGCAATAACCGGTATATCGTTCTCGTTCGCAAACTTTAACACCGCGCTGACTTCATCAGCTGACTTCGGAAATATGACCACATCAGGAAGACTCGGCTGGTGATAGGATTCATCCCGGCTATGCTGTTCTAAAACCGTTTCATTCACCGTCACTCTATCTTCACTAAGTAAGCGCTTTAACTCATCAATAAATGTAATCATATTCGTTTCCACCTTTCTCTATTTATCTCTATAATCATCTTACCTCAATTAAAAGAAATTAAAATAAATCAAAATTTACATTAACAGAAAAAAGCTGCCGAGGGTTTCTCGTCAGCTTAATGGCCATTATTTATTTCCCATCTCTTTATTTTTATCTGTACAAGCTTTCATTGCTTCTAATACCGACTTCCTGAAGCCAGACGATTCAAGCGCAGCCACTGCTTCGATTGTCGAACCTCCTGGCGTACAAACATCGTCTTTCAAAGCACCTGGATGCTTACCTGTTTCAAGTACCATCTTAGCAGCGCCTAACACAGCCTGCGCGGCCATTTTATAAGCATCTTTTCGAGGTATACCATCTCTAACTCCACCATCAGCCAAAGCTTCGATGAACATATATACATAGGCCGGCGATGAACCGCTAATTGCTGGAACAGCATCCATCGAGTGTTCCTGAAACACTTGCGTCTTCCCAAAACTGTTCATTAATTCAAGCACCTCAGCTAAATCTTTTTCGGTGACGGAAGAATTGGGACTCAGTGCAGTCATACCCTCTCCGACGAGGGAAGGCGTATTCGGCATCGTTCTAATGACCTTAATCTTCCTTCCAAACGATGTTTCAACTTGTTTAATACTGATGCCAGCAGCAATAGTAATGATGATTACCTCTGATTTTACTGCATTTTTTATTTGCTCAATCACGGCAGGATAGAGCGACGGGTGCACCGCTAAGAAAAGATAATCAGCAAAGCTTGCTACTTCCTGATTGTCTAGTGATCCTAAAATATGATATGTATCAATTAACTTCGTGAGTGAACCTTCTGTCGCCGTACTTGCTTTGATTTGCTCAGGCAAGACGATTCTTTTACCAATCATCCCTTCAATCATGGCCTGAGCCATTCTTCCTCCACCAATAAATCCAATATTCTTTTCCATTTAATCCACTTCCCATATGTTCTTGACGTCTATGTCATTATATATAAAAGTCAGGAAAAAACCGAATGATATATAATCAGCACGGCCAAGGGGGGATTTTCCTGCTTTCAGCTACTATATTTGCATTATTCCCGTCTCACATGTGCTTATTCCCGTCTGCGTCCTCGGTAATCCCGTCTGATGATACGCTATTCCCGTCCGAAGGAGCATTATTCCCGTCTGCGTTCATTACCAGGACGTATATAAAATGAAGGTATCTTAAAAATATTGATGTTTTTAACAACTGCACTTGGGGAATTTTAAGAGAAGAACTTGTTACAAGAGGAGGAAGCATCTTGATAAACGATTTACCAGCACCATTGCCTGAGGAGTTCTTTCAGCTGCCTACGCTCGAACTTGCGCAGGAGTTACTCGGCTGTCTATTAATCAAGACCACGCCAGAAGGCACTGCATCCGGATACATTGTTGAAACGGAAGCTTATAAGGGACCTTTAGACCGTGCTGCTCATAGCTTTGGGAACCGAAGGACAAAGCGGACAGAAATCATGTTTGGAAAAGCAGGTCTCATTTATACGTATAAGATGCACACTCATACACTGGTAAATGTCGTAAGCAGTGTGGAGGACGTTCCGGAGGCCATTTTAATACGGGCAGTCGAGCCATTTAGCGGGATTCCGCTTATGCATGAACGACGAGGATTACCCGATCTGGTTAAACTAACAAGCGGACCAGGTAAATTAACTAAGGCACTTGGGATTACGATGAATGATTATGGTGGATCTTTTACAGAACCACCACTCTATATTGCTCCAGGCAACAAACCAGAATCTATTCAATGCGGCCCGCGGATAGGTATTGGTAATTCAGGAGAAGCCGTTGCTTACCCGTGGCGATATTGGGTTACAGGCAATCCCTTTGTTTCGCGTTAAGTTTTTTTATAAAGAATTAAGTATTTCCTGTCCCTCATTCCTTGCGTTGTTAACAAAAGAGCTTATTGGATAGGCATTCATAAACGCTGCGTCGTACGGTACCATTATTTTTTTTAACTCAGCTGTTTCTGTAACGTCTTCGTCAAGCCAAATTTTTTCATTTTCCTGTGTTAAAATGACGGGCATGCGATCATGAATCCCTTCCATTAGTTCATTTGCCTCTGTGGTAATAATGGTACATGTCCGAATAACTTCCGATCCGTTTCCCCACTCATCATATAAGCCGGCAAAAGCAAATGGCTCTTTATTACTTAAATGAATATGATACGGCTGCTTCTGACTACCTTCTTTTTTCCATTCATAAAATCCATCAGCGGCAATTAAGCAGCGCTTCCTCTTCAATAACCCTTTAAAAGAAGGCTTAATATCAATGGTCTCCGCTCGTGCATTAATCATTTTATAGCCTATTTTAGGATCCTTAGCCCAGTTCGGGATTAATCCCCACCGAAGTACGGCCAACTTACGTTTATTTTTTTCCGATATTACCACAGTTATATTTTGACCGGGAGCAATATTATAACGCGGTTCTACCATTAATCCCTCCTGTTCGATTGCTTGAAAACGTTCCGCAATTACCTGAAGTTCAGAAAACAAATTATATCTTCCACACATACACTTCACCTCCTTCTTATTTTCCCCCGCCAAGCAGTCCGTTACACACTAACTTTAAATGAAACCAGCTTCATCTCTTCATGAAAACCTGATTTTTTATAAAGATTGATTGCTGCAGCATTATTTACATTTACACATAAAGAAACCTCAGTACATTCATGTTTTCATACAAATAAGTCAAGCCTGCCTGTACGAGTTTTTTTCCTAGACCTTTTTTTTGATGCTCCCTTTCCACGGCAATAAACTCAAGGTTTCCTTCCTGAAACACACTATCTCCCTCAAGGTAAACATAGCCCTGAATAGACTGACCACCATCTGGGATAATTAACAGCCGCTTCTCTTCACTTAAATTGGAAATCATATCCGCACCCGTGAGATAAGTTTCTGGAAATAACTCGTTGTGCAGTTTAATGACTTCTTCGTAAAATGGAGGCGATATTTCTTCAAGAATCTCTCCATTGGTTACTTCTGTTTTGCTGACCAAGATTTGATGCTTGCCTGTTTCCTTCGCATTTAGGGATTCCATCCACCTAATTCCTTTTTTATTCTCTTCATGATAAAAAGCAAAATACGTATCTATTTTTTTACTTTCCGTTTTTTTCATAAATTCATTCCAAAGCATGCTCGTCTGTTCAGTCCAGTGATCTGAGTTTAAAATGAATGGACCCCAGATTTCTGCTGATTGTTTTTTACGATCAACATCAAAACCAAGCGCAGCAATAAGTTGTTTGTTTTCAGATATGACGATAAAAGAATCTTCAAGTTCAAGGTCAGAAAAGTCTTCCTCAAGTGTTTTTTGGATTTCTTTCCTATCACTCCCACAATAGCCTGTATGGTTCTTTGGTTGACTATTTACGTCCGCAATAAAGGCAGACAACTCTTCGATATTCATCAATATGCCCTCCTTGAACAATTTATTAAGTCAATCATAACAAAATTAAGTGCTTTATACCCAAATTTGTAAATTAATAGATACTAAATGGATTCTTTTGCTATAATAAGAATATTGTTCAATTTACGTCTGGAGTTGTCCAAATGAGAGATGCCTATCGGAAAAATTATTTTGATACAAACTTATTGTTTATTATTTTCTTATTCATGATTATTAGTTGTTTTTCTATATATAGTTCAGAAAAATACCTACCTGATCCACCAAACCATTACGCATTCAAACAAGTTCGCTGGTACTTCATTGGGATTGTTTTATCAGCTTGTGTATACGTGCTGGATTTTGAACAAATCAAGAAAATCTCTCTGTTTTCCTATGTATCTGGGATTCTTATTTTGATTGCCCTCCATTTTGCACCTGAAAGCATAGCGCATAAAATAAAGGGAGCGAAATCGTGGTTTTCCGTTCCTGGTTTTTGGCTCTATTCAGCCTTCAGAGTTTATGAAAATATTTTTAATATTTTTTTGGCTAAAATCATCGTAGATCACAATAAAAAATACGTAGACCGGTCACTGAAGACTGATTTCCGTTTAATTTTTAAAGTATTTTCTGCAACGTCGATTCCTTTAGGGTTAATTTTATTGCAGCCTGATGCTGGAACTGGAATGGTCATAATGGTTATATTGATTGGCATGTTATTTTTGTCAGGTATACACTGGAAAATTGTTGGTTTATTAGGGGTGCTCGGTTCATCCATACTAGGTGTTCTGGTCCTGATTTATACAAAAGCCCCTGACCTTTTATTGCTTTTTTTGGATAAATATCAATTAGAGCGGATCCATTCTTGGCTCGACCCCTTTCAATATAAGGGGGATATCGGTTATCAACTTTCGCAATCTATTCTTGCTATCGGATCAGGAACAATGTATGGGAAGGGCTATTATAGCGGGCAAGTCTATATCCCTGAGGCGCATTCCGACTTTATCTTTACCACTATTGGTGAAGAATATGGATTTCTCGGTGGAAGTGTAGTCATAACCCTGTACTTTATTTTAATCTATCGTATTGTAGCAATCGCTCTGCTCAATAAAGGTTCTTATGAAAACCTTATTGCTGCTGGCGTGGTCTCCATGCTTACCTTCCATATCTTTGAAAACATTGGAATGGTAATGGGTCTCGTCCCCATTACCGGTATACCACTGCCGCTGCTAAGCTATGGAGGCAGTTCCATTTTAGGTACATTAATTGCGTTAAGTTTGATTCTCAATATATCTGCGAAAACGAAAAAATATATGTTTGAACAAGACTCCACTCGTGATTTATAAAACAGAACAAAAGCAGCTGGCCACGAGGGGTTAGCTGCCTTTTTTTGAAATTCTACTACTTTTTAAATCCCGTAATGGTTCATTACCTTTTCCCTATACCTTTTCCCCACTATTAGAAACCAACCTTCTGATCCTTTCAACACGAAGAGATTCCTTTGGGACCCAAAAGAAAAACCAGCTTTCACAGCTGGTTTTTTCAAGCATATTTTTTTTGGTCGTCATTCTGAAAAAAGCTCAACATGGCATGAAAAACATCAGACTTTTGTTTTAAAATATAATATCGAAATTTTTCATTGTTGATATTTTTATAGGCTGTCATTAAAGTAGAATGTCGATTATACTGATTGACCTCTCCATATCCAAACATATTAGAAACCTTCATCAATTCTTCAACTAATTTAACGCACCGTGCATTATCAGATGTTAGGTTATCCCCATCAGAAAAATGGAACGGATAGATGTTAAATTTAGCTGGATCATACTTAGAGTCGATAACTTCTAGGGCTTTACGGTATACAGATGAGCAGATGGTGCCCCCGCTCTCACCTTTAGTAAAGAACTCTTCTTCCGGAACAATTTTCGCTTCTGTATGATGCGCAATAAATTCAATTTCAACAGTTTCATATTTAGTACGTAAAAAGCGGTTCATCCAAAAGAAAAAACTACGCGCCATATATTTTTCCCATAACCCCATTGATCCTGACGTATCCATCATCGCTAGTACGACTGCTTTCGAGTCAGGTTTTACGACTTCATTCCAAGTCTTAAATTTAAAGTCATCTTTATAAATAGGATGAAAGCTAGGATTACCATTCATAGCATTTCGTTTGAATGCAGACATCATGGTTTTTTTCTTATCGATATTCCCCATAAGTCCTGTTTTCCGAATGTCATTGAATTCAATATGTTCAATCGTATGTTCCGCTTGTTCCTTATGTTGAAGATTTGGCAGCTCCAACTGGCTGAAAAGCGCTTCTTCGATTTCGAGCATCGATACCTCGGCTTCATAATAGTCTTCCCCAGCTTGATCGCCAGCGCCTGGCCCCTTGCCTGGACCTTGTTCAGGTTTGCCGTCTCTAGCTACAACATCCCCTAACTCGGAATCGCCGTCTCCTTGCCCAACATGTTTATTCTTGTCGTAATTATAGCGGATCTTATATTCATCTAAAGATCGAATTGGAATCTTCACCACATCACGGCCATTGGACATGACTATACTCTCTTCCGAAATTAAATCAGGCAGATTGTTTTTGATTGCTTCTTGTACCTTTTCCTGATGTCTCTGCTGATCGTCAAAGCCTTTCCGGTGGAGGGACCAATTTTCCTGTGATATCACGAATTGATGACCGTTCTCTTCTGTCATACATTTTCCCCCCTAAAAAAAATGTGTGCACCTCTCTTTTTATCCCGCATACGATATGGTAATGTGACATGGACCTTCTAGAAAAAGACTAATAGTTTCTTGCGTAATCAACAGTGTTGTTAAAGAAAGTAATACTCTATCTTATGCAAGCTCCTCAGATAATTTACAACTTATTTCAAGAATGGGTAATTGACTAGATTGATTGGACAGGCAATTTATAATGATTCCCTCCTTTAAATGCCTGTTGATTTTTCCAAAAAAAAAGACCCCGCTAAGGAGACTCATTCTTTCTCTTCTACTTCCTCAATTTCTTCATGCTGTACGGTGCCTGGGCGTTTTCCCCATTCTTTTAATTCCTCGTTCGTCCGTAAATTCTCCATTTGTTTGCCAAGGTTTTTCATTTCTTTCATATCTGGAGCCATCGAACTATTTTCCGGGACTTCTTCCTTTTTAGTCATTACAATCACCTCTGTTCCTAATTACCCTCTTTTTCCATAAATTAATCAATTTTAAGGAAATTATTTATAGCTATTTAGACTTGGTTTCCTAATAAATATTATCTCGTTTCAACACATACCTTATTCTATATGTGGGTATAGATAACTATACTAGCCAGTAAAGGGGGAACGAACGATGCTTACTACTACCATGTATGTGAAGGAAGCCACCTCTGACGGTCCTATTCAAAATATCCAAGCAATCTTGCAGCAAACTGAAGGAATAGAGCGCGCCATGATTGATGTCGATGACGGCGAAATAAAAATTGAGTACCATCCCGAAAAAATTTCTCCACAGCTTATTACGGTGTTAATCGAACAAAATGGCTTACATGTTCAAACTGAAAAATAATGAGCTTGTCATACTAAACAGCCCTTTTCGTAAAAAGGACTGTTTTTTATTATTGGTATTGTTTTAAAATTTCTTGGAGCTTCATGGCAAGACCCATTTGACCATCAAGCTTTAACTTGCCAGTCATAAAAGCGAGGGTAGTATTTAATTCATCTTTTAAGAGTTTCGAAAAATTACTATCCGATAGTTTTAGTGTTACATCGGGCTCTTTGCTCGGATTTTCGACAACTACTACCTGCCCATCTTGAAGAATCATTTGAATGGTTCCGCTTTCATCTAATTCCACTTGAAATACACGGTTCTTTTGATCCTGAATATGCACAGGATTATCGTTCATTTTTTTCGCTAATTCATGTAATTCAGCTACCACACTCATCCTATAACCTCCAAACAAAGATTTGTATGAAAATTTTACCATATACAACTTTAAAAATCGAAGTTAATTAGTTAACTAGACTCCCACAGTTAAAAAACCTGCCAGGATTCTGGCAGGTTTTTTTCTCAGCGATTTAATAAACTTCCAACATATTTCAATAAATCATTGGCTGATGTTGAGTTGTATCCATGTTCCTCAATAAGACGAGCGACTACTTCATTGACTTTCTTAAGCTGTCGTTCATCTGGTGTTTTGGTTGAGGTCGTGATTTTAACCACATCCTTAAGATCAGCGAACAATTTCTTTTGAATAGCTTCACGAAGGCGATCATGGGAATTATAGTCGAACCGTTTGCCTTTACGGGCATAAGCAGAGATCCGAATTAAAATTTCCTCACGAAATGCTTTTTTAGCATTTTCAGAAATGCCAATTTGTTCTTCAATTGAGCGCATTAGTTTTTCATCTGGTGAAAGTTCTTCTCCTGTCAAAGGGTCATGTAATCTTGATTTATTGCAATAGGCCTCAACATTATCTAAATAATTATCCATCATTGTTTTAGCCGATTCCTCATACGAGTAGACAAATGCTTTTTGAACCTCATTCTTCGCAATAGAGTCGTATTCCTTACGGGCAATGGAAATGTGATTCAGGTATTTATCACGTAACTCGGCACTGATAGATGGATGCTGATCAAGTCCATCCTTTAAAGATAATAATACATCCAGTGCATTAATTGACGGTATTTCCTTTCGGATGATCGTCGATGAAATTCGATTAATGACATAACGTGGATCAATTCCACTCATACCCTCATCTTGATATTCCTTCTTCAATTCTGCGATATCAGAAGAATTAAACCCTTCTACATTTTCTCCATCATAGAGACGGAGCTTCTTAACTAAATCGATATCACCTTTTTTAGGCTCCTTTAAGCGAGTTAAAATACTAAAAGTGGCTGCTACTCTTAACGTGTGCGGGGCTATATGAACCTCAGAAACATCACTTTCATGAATCATTTTCTCATAAATTTTTTCTTCTTCCGTCACCTTCAAATTATATGGAACAGGCATAACGATAATCCGTGAATGAAGGGCTTCGTTCTTCTTATTTGAAATAAATGATTTATACTCAGTTTCATTTGTATGGGCAACAATTAATTCATCAGCACTAATTAAAGCAAATCGGCCAGCTTTAAAATTTCCTTCTTGCGTTAGTGACAATAGATGCCAGAGGAACTTTTCATCACACTTCAGCATTTCCTGAAACTCCATCATCCCGCGATTTGCTTTATTCAGCTCTCCATCAAAACGGTAAGCTCGTGGATCTGATTCAGACCCAAATTCGGCTATGGTTGAGAAATCGATGCTTCCTGTCAAATCGGCTATATCCTGAGACTTTGGATCAGAAGGACTAAAGGTTCCTATTCCAATCCGTTTATCTTCAGAAAGGAAAATACGTTCAACCAATACATCCTCAATTCGGTTTCCAAACTCTTTTTCGAGTCTCATTAAATTGAGTGGTGATAAATTTCCTTCAATTCGAATTCCATATTCTTCAAAGAAATCATCTCGAAGGATATGCGGAATTAAATGAAGCGGGTCTTCATGCATTGGGCAGCCTTTAATAGCATAAATGGCACCCTGATTCTGAAGAGTATACGATTCTAACCCCCGTTTTAATAATGAAACAAGAGTGGATTTCCCTCCAGATACCGGCCCCATTAATAATAAAATCCGTTTACGGACATCAAGACGTTTTGCCGCAGGATGGAAATATTCTTCAACTAAACGCTCTAATGATTCTTCCAGTCCAAACAGCTGTCCACTAAAAAAATTGTATTTTTTATGGCCATTGACCTCTTCAATTCCAGCATCTTTGATCATGTTATAAACACGTGAATGTGCAGACTGAGCAACCAACGGCTGTTTTTGGATAATATCCAAGTATTCTGCAAAGGTACCTTCCCATTTTAGCTTTTGCTCTTCTTCTCGAAACCTGCCAATCTTTCTTAATATATCCATTTTCAGTACCTCCCCCTGTTACCTTTCAGAGACTATTTTAGTCTATGCTTGGATTTGCCTAAACATGAATAAGTAACAGAAAAAGGTAGATTGTAGTGTGCCAGCTTAAACTTCTTTTCTTTGGAAATACGCTAAACCGCTAACGAAAAAGAGGAAAAAACTACTTACAACCACCCCATATAACGTTGCATCAAAAATTGGCAATCCCCCAACTTTGTCTGTCAATGAAAAAGCAGCTAGAAAAGGCTGCGCCCAAGGATAATAAGGAGCAAATTTTTCCGAATTCACAATTAAAATGTTGGGCAGTGTAAAAATCACATTTAATGCCATTGGTGCGGCGAAACTTGACCATATAGTGGAAGCAAACAGTTGCAACGCAGCCAGTGGCAAACTAGCAAACATCGATCCTCCAACACTTAAAAGGAACAACTCCCAGGGAATATCTCCTGAGAATCCCTTTATCCAGCCGGTTATCATTAAAACGGCCAAGAATAACAGCTGAGTCAGCATAAGGAGCAATGTTACGATCAAAAACTTGGAGGTATAAACCAAGCCCCGGGATACTGGCTGTGCAAGCAATTGCTTCCATCCTCCGTCTACATGCTCAAACCGGCATGTACAGCTTGAAAAGATTCCCGCCAAAAGCGGCAGAAATAAAACTGTATGGGTGATATTCATATTAGCCATTAACTGCTCCCATTGAACAGGACCTTCGATGCCAATTCCTAGACCTATTAACGAAGCAAGTAACGGACTCACCAATGTTAAAGACCATATAGACGATTTTTGCATCTTGAGCAGCTCTGCATGAAACATCCGGAGCATTTAAAGCACATCCCTTCTTGAAAAATCCAGAAGACCAACTAGATAGACTAAGAGTCCTGTCAATACTCCAGCTGTGGCTGAATATTCAAACTTTCCCCAGCTGTTTTCAAGAAAGAGCCATTTATACGGGACCCAATCAGGCATAATAACCCCATATAAAGATAGAATTGTCCCGACAATCCCACATGTCAGGGCAATGGCTTGATTCTTTACTACAATGGAAAGCCACGTATGAAGTGCTGCGAAAGGCAACGCCGCAAGAAGCGGATAATAGCTGATTTTTAACAGATATTCAAATGGGATCTTTGTCCCAAAATCTAATGCCATTCCTAAACAAATAAGCCCAATCCCTAAGCATGTGCAGGAAATAAACAACAAGAACGTAAGCAGCATAAATTTTGCAGTAAATACACTACATTTTGAAACTGGCAGAGCGAGCACCTGTTTCCAAGAGTTTGTTTGATGCTCAATTCCAGCCAAAATAGAAGCGACAATCGCAAGTCCCATCATTAACGCAGGAACGGCAAGTAACCTTGATTCATCTATTAACCCGCCCCATAGGTCATCCTGATATTGCTTAGTCAGCCATTCATATCGAAGCAGAAAATTAAATGCCTCTAAACCCACTACTCCCGCTGGTCCAAGAAACACAAGAAACCATACCCACTTTTTCTTCATCTTTAAGGTATCTATTAAGAGAAAACGAATCATTAAAGACTTGCCTCCCCATTTGTAATGGTTAGGAATATCTCTTCTAAGGATTTCTTTTCCTCTTGAACTCGGTATATCTCATACTTGTGGCTGACAATTACGTCAATCATTGCAGCAACCTTTGCATCCGCAAGATAATCTACATACACAATCCCTTCTTCATTTACAGCATGACTGCTATTGATTAACGTCTTCACTTCTACTGGATTATTAACATGGAAACCTATTCGACTCATCGATTTTTTTCTTATTTCTTCAATAGAGTTTTGAAAAACTAATTGACCCTTGGCAATGATCCCAAGCTGGGTTGCCATCAGGTCGATTTCTGATAAAAGGTGACTCGAAACAAGAACCGTTGTCCCATGTTCCTTCGGTAATGACCTAATTAATTCACGGATTTCATGTATTCCAGATGGATCGAGTCCATTTGTCGGTTCATCAAGAATTAAAAGCTCAGGATTTCCAAGCATGGCCGCAGCAATTCCGAGCCGCTGTTTCATACCAAGAGAAAACCCCTTAACTGGACGTTTTGCTTCCCTGTTTAATCGAACAATCGAGAGCACTTCATCGATTCTTGATTTGGGTATTTCTAGAAGTCTACGAAGCACCTCCAGGTTTTCATAAGCTGTTAAATGACCATAGTAAGATGGAGACTCTACCAGTGAACCTGTTTTTTTCAAAATAAAAGATTTGTTATCCTGCAGGTTCTTCCCGAACATTTCGATTGTTCCACTACTCGGTCTAGCAAGCCCGAGTAGCATTCGAATCGTAGTTGATTTCCCAGCACCATTTGGCCCTAAAAAACCATAAATTTCTCCCTCTTTAATTTGTAAATCAAGATTCTCTACAACTTTTTTCTTTTTAAATGTCTTCGTTAATCCCTTTGTTTGAATCATAAACTTTTCCACACATCTCACCTCTAGATTAATCATAAATTGCTTAGGTTAAAAGGAGATATCGGGAAAGGTTAAATTCTGGTTAAGAAACAAGTAAACGTACCTAAAAAGACTGCTAACAACAGAGTCAGCAGTCTTCCTGTACTTATTCAAATCAATCAGGAGGTTGAATGGTAATCATTGTTCCTGATTCATCACTTTTAATCGCAAAATCCAAATTCATAGTCTTAAGCATCATAGATACAATCGATAAGCCAATGCCTGCACCTTTTGCCGCTGACTGCCCGACCATTCCTTTACCATGGTCAATTACACTAAGACCCTGATGGTTAAAGGAGACCCTGATATACTTACCAGAAACTGCATGGCGATTGACATTTTGAAATAAATTATCAAGTACACGTTCAAACCATTGCGGATCAATTGTCCAAAATATTGGCGTATTGATAATATCTAACTCAATAACAAATCCTTCCTTTTCAAAAACTGGGTACCAAGCAGCACTTGACGACCGGACGATCCTCGCTGCATCTATCCTGTCCGGATGAAACGGGTATTTCCCTGAGGAAAGGAGTGTATAACTCATTAAGTTCTCAATCAATTGTCCCAAGTAATCCACCTTAGCGTCAATGGATGCTAGTGAAGAATGTCCTTGAATCGTTAATGGCTCTTTTTTAAGGCGATAAGCATGTCCCCTTATTGTTGTTAAAGGTGTCCGTAAATCATGAGATAGATTGGCAATTAACTGTTTCCTCAATTCCTCTTCATCTTTTTCCCGATCACGACTCGCTTCTAACTTACCAATCATATCATTAAAAGAATTCTCTAATTGGCCAATTTCGTCTCTTTTTCCAATGATCAACGGCAAAGGAATCCCCTTTTTTGTCGGTGTCGTCATTGCATTCTGAACCCTTAGTAACCGTTTACGAATGCGATAGAAGAAAATGAAAGAAATAAAGATAAAAGCGCATAGAATGATAAAAATACCGATAATCCAGAGTAGATTGTATTTTTGATATACTAACTCATCGTTGGTTTTCATAAGAGTTCGAGGAACCTGCGTAACAATGAATCCCTGCTTGTTATCTTTTCCCAGCATCGTAACCAGTGTATATGGATCTGCATCAGAACCCCGACTTTTTTTCATAAACGCAACTGTATAACCTGCGGACCAAATCTCAGGAATATCCTTCTGATGAGCATTTTGGCGTGTCCTTCCTTCGCCATCTACCCAAAAGATATCAGCCTTCTTGTAAGACTCTTGAATGATTTTTACCTGTTGGTTCACATCCGGTATTTCTGCACCATCCAGCTCTTTTGCCGTTTTTTTCACGATTACTTCCAGAGTAGACCCACTTTGATAACTAGTCGTCATTCCTTCTCTCAACGGCAGCATCAGCAATGACGTCAACGGAAACGAAAAGGGCAAAATAATGATGGCTAGAAAAATAATCAGCACATATCTCGTTAATAATGACTGAAACCACCTCATTGCCGCACCCGGTAGCCCAGCCCGCGGATCGTTTCAATAATTTTCGGAGAACCTGGTCTTTCTTCAATTTTCTCACGGATATGTCGAATATGAACCATTACGGACTTATCTCCAACAATAAATTCTTCACCCCAAACCGCCTCAAAAATCTGCTCCTTTGATAAAATCTGATTGGGGTGTCTCAGAAAATACATAAAGATGCGAAACTGTTTCCCTGTTAAGAGAATTTCTTGATTGGTACGACGATCAAGAATTTGATTTTGATGGATATTAATTTTCAGGTGAGCAATTTCAAGGTCACTCTCCATTATCTGCCCTGTTCTTCTTAGCAGAACTTCAATTCTTGCGGCCAATTCATCTGGATGAAAAGGTTTGGTTAGGTAATCATCTGCAAATTGCAGGCCATGCAGTTTATCATCCACACTTGAACGAGCTGATAGCATAAGAATCGGAGTATGTGGATATCTTTGTTTAAGCCTCTGCCCTACCGTAAACCCATCGAGTCCAGGAAGCATCACATCTAAAATTATTATTTCTACGTTGGCATCAAAAGACAGCGCTTCTTCTCCCGATTTGAGCCAATGAACTAAATATCCTCTTTCTGTTAAATCTTCTCCACATAATTTCCCTATATCCTCATCATCTTCTATATATAAAATTCTCGTCATACTTATCTCCATATCTTTTATTTTTCTATTTATTACTAGTTTAGTTAACTATTATGAAAAAGAAAAGAAAATCTGCTGCTCACGTTCACAACAGATAGAAATTGGGGTATACTATTTTTATACTATAATTTGGGACAATACAATTCAAAGGGGGCTGCCACATGGGTACAGTCATTATTGTTGCTGTTACTATTACATTCTTAGCTGCAATCTTCACTGCAGGTTATAACGATAAACCACACGCATAAATACATAAAAGAGCTGCCAACTTTATTGGCAGCTCTTTTCTTTACCGTTTATTCAACCCTTGGCTCTCGACATAGTCCTTCATGTACAGCCTCGATTTTTTACCTAGCATAGCCGTCATTTGACATGTCCAATTATCTTTGCGCAAACCATTTGACCGTTTAAGATAATAAGAGCGAATTGTTCGGTTAAATTGTTCTAACTGTTCATTGAAAACTTCGGGGTCACTTTGATACTCATTTTCATGATAAATATTTTCAAGAGGAAGCCTTGGTTTTTTAGCAGATGGGTTCGTTGGATACCCAGCTACTAACCCAAATAACGGAATGACTCTTTTCGGAATTCCTAAAAGTTTCGATACTTCCGGCAGATTATTACGCAGACCGCCGATATAACAGATGCCTAATCCCATTGATTCTGCTGCTATGGCAGCATTTTGTGCGGCCAATGCAGCGTCGATAGAAGCAACTAAAAATTTCTCCGTACTTTCAAGTGCTTCCGTCACATCAGCATTTTCCATTTCTGCAGCTCTTTGAAGTCGCTGCAAGTCAGCACAAAATATGAATAAATGGCCATTTTTCTCCACATATGTCTGCGGCCCAGCAATTTCTGCAAGAGCGGCTTTCTTCTCAGGATCGGTTACACCAATGATTGTATATGCTTGAATATAGCTTGAAGTCGATGCTGCTTGAGCACAAAGAACCATCGTTTCAATTTGTTCCTTTGATAGAAGCTTGTCCTCAAATGATCGAATTGATCTATGATCTAAAATCGTTTCAACTAATTTATTCATGACCATCACCTCCAGAAGTATCCTTCCCTTTTCTGTTCCCCAAAGTATCACCAATGAATCCAGTTGTGCAAAGATAAACCCACTTCCTCGCACAACGTTAGATTCAATCTTTCATTATGATATCTAAGTCACGATAGTCTTGCTGCCTTAATGCTTCATAGACCAAAATAGCGGCAGTGTTGGATAAATTAAGTGAACGTACTTTATCCGTCATTGGAATTCGCAGACATCGATCAAGATTATTTTGAATCAAATCCTTCGGAAGACCAGTGGTTTCGCGTCCAAAAATGAAATAATGCTCTTTATTTTGATCACTAAAATCAAATGTGGTATGTGGTTTCTCACCAAATTTACTTATATAAAAATATTCACCACCTGCATTTTTCTCAAAAAATTCCTCTAATGAATCATAATAGTGAATTTTTACGTGTTCCCAATAATCAAGTCCTGCCCTTTTCAACATCTTATCATCTGTTGAAAAGCCTAGAGGACGTATCATATGAAGCGTTGTATCAGTAGCTGCACAAGTCCTCGATATATTTCCGGTATTCGCAGGAATTTGCGGCTGGTATAAAACTACATGTATGGACACTTTCTTTTCACCTCTTGTTTTTTCTTCAACACATAGTATATCACTAAACAAACATTGAAAAAACAGAACAAGTTCTTTAGGTGCCGTCCAATATTAAGTAAAATTTATATTTAATATTTGGTGTATAGGCCGTTGAGTCCTCATATGCCCAATAACGATGCCTGCTATTGGTGGTATGTGCATTTACAAGCGGCATGCTATTTTGGTCCTTAGCCGTAACAATCAACGAATGATCAAACCTGCCGTCGCCCTGAAAGTCCAAACAAATGATATCACCTAAATCAAGCTCTTCTGGTCGTTGTACTTCCTTCGTCCGAATTCCCTGCCCCCTATCTAAAAGCTGCTGAAGCGCATTAGCAACAGTCCAGCTATAGCTCCATACCGTTCCACTCATCCACCAGCCAGTACTTCTCTTTGGACTCCCCCACATAGGTATGCCTCCAGCATGTAGACATTGAGAAATAAAACTTGAACAATCATCCGTGAATTTCGGATAGGCAGGATTAAATTCATTCCACCAACGCTCTGCATATTGAACTGCCTTTAATCGACTATAATGATAGTCTAGTCGTTCCGGTTGTGACTGGACAGCTGGTACACCTGGGCCGCGTTCTTGGTAGGAAGGTTGGATTTCCCAATCATCATTCAGTTCTCCAGAATGAAATAACGCTCTACGCTGTTCCAGCTCCTCTTCAATATAAAACAATGTCCCATGCTTAATTAAATATTTAAAATGCACTTGATAATCCAACCAATGTTCATCGCCCTTTTCTGTATCATTTATAATACGTCCAATTGCTTGGACCCTCACAATTTCTGCATCTCTCGTTCGAAGGCATGCCCTTTTATTCACTAACCTATCGCTTCCGCTCTCACCATCCCCATCAATAACCAAAAGCTGCACACGTTCGGCCAGTAAATCTTTTAGCTGCTCTTTCAATTGTCTTCCTCCTTGTCATCTTTTACTTCAATGTATGAAGAACAGCTTGTTAAAAGTTTCAAAATGGTAAGGAAATATCAATCTCATAAAAAAAAGCCTCTCCGAAGTCATATGGAGAGACCAGCTATTCATTATATATCCTGCATTTGTAATCCTTTTTCAATTTCCTGGAGAACTTCTTGATCCTGTTCCTCAATCTTTGCTTGCTTTAATGCCAGATATGCTTCATCCCCGCCAATTTTCCCTATGGCCCAAGCGGCGGTTCCTCGAATCACAGGACGTGGATCTTCTCTTATCAGATCCATCAATTCAGGTAGTGCTGCTTCATCCTTAAAATGAGCAAGAGCGATAATGGCATTACGTTGAATTGGTTTTTTTCCTCGCCATGATCCAGATACATGGCCGAATTTGTCCTTAAAGTCGCGATTACTCATCGTTAATAACGGACGCAGCAGTGGTTTAGCAAGTTCAGGATCAGGTTCCATTTCGTCATGAAAGTGGTTGTCCTTCCCCTTATTTTCGGGACAAACAGTTTGGCATGTATCACATCCATATAAACGGTTGCCAAGCTTAGTTCGGTATTCATCCGGAAGAAATCCTTTTGTTTGTGTTAAAAAGGCTATGCATTTGCTCGAATCGAGCTGACCACCTTGAACGAGTGCTCCAGTCGGACATACATCTACACATTTATTGCACTCCCCACAGCGATCCTCCATGGGTGTATCCGGTTCAAACGGAAGACTCGTAATGATATCCCCTAAATACACATATGAACCAAACTCCGGGGTAATAATTGAACAATTTTTTCCGCTCCAGCCAATTCCCGCACGCTCAGCTACAGCTCGATCAACCAGCTCTCCAGTATCCACCATAGATTTAATGACTACCTCTGGTGCTTTCTCTTTAAGGAATTCTTCTAGCAGTGCCATTTTTTTTCGTAACACCGTATGATAATCTGTTCCCCAAGACGCACGGCAAAAGATTCCCCGCCGCTCTCCCCTTTTACTTTGAGGAGGATTTTTCAGCTTTGAGGGATACGCCAGCGCAATTGAGATAATAGAACGGGCTTCAGGTACTACCAATGCGGGATTTACCCGTTTTTCAATATCAGGCTCTTCAAAACCTGATTGATAATTAAGCTCCTGTTGCCGAAGAAGTCTATTTTTCATTTCATCAAAAGTATTCGCTGTCGTGAAGCCAATCTTGTCAATGCCAATTTCCTTACTATATAAAATCACTTCTTGTTTAAGTGCTTGAAAATCCACAAATTATGCCTCTTTTCGTTGCTTACTATCATGTACAAAATGGAACAACAACTTTTTAAACCATCGCTATCTATGATAAACTATTTTCAAGTATTTTTGGAGGTGGAACGTATGGAAATCTCGCTTCATCCTGAACTCTGTGAGAAAGTCTCTGGTTTTAAGGCCGGTATTATCCAATATTCTGGCATAGAAGTAGGCCCATCACCACAAATGGTCAAAGGGAGACTTCAGTTGTTTCAGGAATCCCTTTATTTTGATTTACAAGATAAAGAACTGACCGATTTTTCTGGTCTTAAAGAATGGCGCCAAATTTTCAAAGCAGCCGGGACCGATCCTACCCGCTACCGACCTTCTGTAGAAGCACTGTACAGAAGAATTAAAAAACAGAATTATCTTTTGCCTGTCCATTCAGCCATAGATCTAAATAACTTTTTCTCCCTTCAATATGAAGTGCCAATCGGCATTTATGATCTTGCTGAGCTTAAGACAGGTATCACCCTCAGGATTGGTTATCCTAATGAAGAATATTCGGGATTGAATGGACGTAATAATTCACTACATAATATGATTACTTCGGCGGATGATATTGGTCCATTTGGGAGTCCATATGTCGATTCAATCCGAACCAAGGTAACAGAAGAAACCACTGAAGCTCTGCAAATCATCTATTTAAAATCGTCTATTTCCAATGAGGAAGGCGATCAATTGACAAAATCACTCATGAACATGTTTCTCCAGATACATGGCGGGGAAGGTTCCTATCAAGTTCTATCCTGCTGAATGGTACAAGAAAAACGCCCATTTTTATTTTGGGCGTTTTTTCTTATTCCTCAACACTTGCTAAATCTAATTGCAGCTGCTGTGAAGCCAGCTTCTTATAAAGGTCATGGCTCTCTAATAATTGACGATGCGTTCCACGCCCTGTAATCCGGCCTTCTTCTAAGACTAATAACTGATCAGCTTCAATAACCGTTGACAGCCGATGAGCAATAATTAATGTTGTACGACCCTTCATTAAGTTCTTAATTGCATACTGTACCAACTGCTCCGACTCACTGTCCAGATTGGATGTTGCTTCATCAAGCAAGAGAATACGCGGATCCCGCAGGATAGCCCGTGCAATAGCAATACGCTGTCTTTGACCTCCTGATAACATAACTCCACGTTCCCCAACCTCAGTGTCATAACTGTTTGGTAATTTTTCAATAAAACGATCGGCATTAGCCATACTTGCTGCGTTTCGAACCTCTTCGTCCGTAATATCCCTGCCTACTCCATAACAGATATTATCTCTAACTGTACCGGTCATAACGGGACTATCCTGTGATACATACCCAATTTGGGACCGCCATAATGAGAGGTCAAAGTCAGAGATTTTCACACCGCCTATTGTAACATTTCCGCTGTCAGGTTGATAAAATCGCTCTATCAATGAAAAAATAGTTGTTTTACCACCACCGCTTGGACCCACTAACGCGATTGTACTAGTTGCAGGTACTGTAAAAGACACGCTGGTCAAAATGGGTTTTGAGTGCTCATACGAAAACACGACCTGATCAAAAGTTAAATCACCATGCATGACGCCTTCATTTCCCGCGTAGGATTCTTGCTCTAAATTAAGCAGATGCTGAATCCGGTCTGTAGCACCCAGTGCTTTCTGAAATGCAGTAAAAAAGGAAGCCATCTGGCTGAAAGGGACGACAATTTGGAACATATAAATAATAATAGCTACAAGTGTTCCTGCCGTTAACGCTCCTGAAGCAACCCTGATTCCGCCGTAACCAATTAGTATTACCAGAATCATCATCATAATAGTCGTCATAAAAGGAGAAATAACGGCCTGAATTCTTGCTTCCTTTAACCCAAAATGAAATAATTGTCCGACTCCTGAGAACCCCTTCTCCTTTTCCAATGCCTCACCGTTATAGGACTTGACCAATCGGATTTCACTTAAGACCCTTCCCAAGTTCCCGCTGAATGAAGCCATCTCGTCCTGCGTTGACCGAGATACTTTGTACATCTTCCTTCCAAGCGGCATCAAAATTAGCAAAGATATTGGAATGATTCCAAGCATGATAGAAGTCATTCGCCAATCAAGCATAAACAAAATGATTATAGAGCCAATAATAGAGACAATTCCCGAAATAAACGTAACCAAATGATTGGTTATTACGGTCTTAATTGTATTCGTATCTTGGGTAATTCTGCTCAACGTTTCTCCTGATTGATTAGCATCAAAAAAGGAAACAGGCAAACGCAGCACATGGTCCCATAACTTCCGACGAATACCTGCGACCAGATTCTCACCGATATACATTAAAAAATAAAAGGAAAATCCACCTGCTGCCGTCTGAATAATAAATGCCGCCAGCAACAGGATAATCACTCCTGTCTCTATTCCGCTTCCAGACATCTGATCAACAAGTCCTTTTGTAAACAAGGGAACAATTAACGCTGCCCCTGTTTCCAGCAGACTTAATCCGATTACAAAAACAATCATTCCAATCGGGAGCTTCTCGGATTTTAATAAAACAAAAAACGACCGCCAATTAGCTTTTGGTTCCACCTTTACTTCACTCATTTATCTTCCTCCACCCTGACGATAAGTTAAATTATAGGCAAAATACAATATTATTACAAATATTGAAACAAAAAAAACACACCCGAATGGTATGCATAAAGAAAAAACGCAATATTTCGTTCTCATATGTAACGAAAAACTGCGTTGTGATATGTATGGAGCGGGTGAAGGGAATCGAACCCTCATCATCAGCTTGGAAGGCTGAGGTT
The DNA here is from genome assembly GCF_000305495.1 of Peribacillus psychrosaccharolyticus ATCC 23296. Taxonomy (GTDB): domain Bacteria; phylum Bacillota; class Bacilli; order Bacillales; family DSM-1321; genus Peribacillus; species Peribacillus psychrosaccharolyticus. Next base: position 31,746 of record NZ_AJTN02000007.1, read on the forward strand.
TTACCACTAAACTACACCCGCATATATAATTTGTATGGAGCGGGTGAAGGGAATCGAACCCTCATCATCAGCTTGGAAGGCTGAGGTTTTACCACTAAACTACACCCGCATATATGATTTTTTATGGAGCGGGTGAAGAGAATCGAACTCTCATCATCAGCTTGGAAGGCTGAGGTTTTACCACTAAACTACACCCGCATATTTTGTTGAATCTTGTCGAAAAACTTAACAGAATTAATTATAGTCCCTTTTCTAAAGATATGCAACCCCCTATTCAATACTTTCTATTTATTTTTATGCATCCATATCAGACTTATGACTCTCCAAAACTAAAGAAAAGCTCCTCTGCATGCAAAAGAACTTTTCTAAAAACTTAAGACCAAATGACTTCCATAAATTTCGGATACGATTCTTCTGCTGTTTCAAGCAGCATAATTAATTTTCTAAAAGCAACATCTGCATTAAGTTCGCCCTCAACCAGATAAGAATACCGAATGGATACAATTCCATCCTCTTCATAAAATTTAGAATATCGGTAATCTGTATTAAATTGATTAATAAGCTCATAGATTGCCGTCTTCTTTTCTGGATTTTTAATTTCGGCTACATTGAAACAGAATAGATCAGCTATATCTCCTCTTTCATTAAAGGCACAGCCTATGATAACTTTCCAGCCATCCTTCAGCTTCTGTTCAGCTCTAAAAAAAGTTGACCCGTCTTGATTCTGCTTTTCTTCCATTTGTATTTTTTCTCTGCTTAAGAAATTTCTGAATTTCACTGCACTTGACATACAACCCTCACCTCTCTATATTACTTTATATTTTATACCGAATCCTGCCAAATTTACAGACTTTTCAGCGAAATTCATCTAATAAACTACTTTTTATGGTGAGTCCTTTCCTAAATACCACAAAAAAACAGCGGATGCCCCATCGTTCTGGCATCCGCTGCTTTTTTAAACACTCCAAATCGTTCTTTTCAAAGGAGTAGTTATTATTGTTATATACCCGCTTCTTTTAAAGCAAAACCCTTTTCGACAAAATTATTATAATTTTGCTAGGATAGGGAGTAATTCGTGCAAACTAGTTATTTCATAGTCAGGTGTAACATGATTACGTTCCTTCTCATGCCGGTTAATCCACACAGAAGAAATTCCTGCTCTTGATGCCCCAAGAATATCCGTCATAAGATTGTCTCCCACCATTACAACTTCCTCTTTTTCCAACTTCATTAACTTTAAGGCATGTTCAAAAATGCCTGGATCTGGTTTGCCGCGGCCAAAATTACCTGAAATGACTATTTGGTCAAAATAAGGGACTAATTCTGGCGTGATTTTGAGTTTTGTATGCTGTAAATCCGGTGATCCATTGGTTAATAACAGCAGCCGATACTCTTCTTTCAACTGATTCAAAACTTCGTAAGAGTCATCATACACAATCGGATTTTTCCTTCGTTCAAGCGGAAAAATTTCGGCAAGCTCTTGACCGTAATCAGGGTTGTCAATTCCTAATGCTTGCAACCCTCTTGTCCAAGCATCTTTACGATAACCTGGTACAATGTCCTTCATCTTGCGGAAATTCACTTCATCATCGAGAAAGTTCCCCCAAAGCCCTTCAAAAGGATTTATCCCAATCATCTGTGTAAACTCATACGTCTCATATGATGCATACAGCTCACGTGCTTCTCTCCGCACTGCTTCTTCAAGCTGCTTAACATCAACGCCGAGTTTATGACCAGCAGCCCTGCACGTAGCCTCAAAAGCTTTTGCCACACTTTGCTGATCCCATAGCAGTGTATCATCCAAATCAAAAAAGATTGCTTTAATCATATCTGACATCCCCCTTATGTACCCCATTCATAACTCAACTTAATGATAAACTACATTAATCCGTCAAGAAAGAAAAATCCTCAAAAGCATGACTGCCTTTGAGGAAATTAATTTCTATACTAGTTATGGTTTTAAAACGACTTTTACACATTCATCTTCATGGTCATTAAAGATTTTGTAGGCTTCGCTTGCTTGTTCTAGAGGAATCTTATGAGAAATAATCTCCGTTGGATCAAATTCTTTAGCTGTAATCATGTTAAAAATCTTCGGCATTAAATGAATGACTGGTGCTTGTCCCATTTTAAGGTTAATGTTTCTCTCAAATAAGTTACCTAGTGGGAACATGTTATATTTTGAACCATAAACACCTGTTAGTTGAATCGTTCCAAATTTTCGAACAGCATTCAAACCAATATCGATGGCACTTAACGTACCTCCCTGCAGCTTCAGCTTTTGCTCAACAGCTTCAACCACAGATTTTTTTCCGTCCATTCCTACACAATCGATTACAACATCTGCGCCGCCGCTCGTTATTTCTTTAAGGTAACTACCCATATTATTATACTCATCGAAATTATAAATTTCGACTTTATTCATACTCTTGGCACGGTTTAATCGATAAGGAAGATTATCAACGGCAATGACTCGTTTTGCTCCCTTCATCCAGGCAAATTTTTGTGCCATTAACCCGATTGGACCGCATCCAAGAACAACTACTGTATCTCCTTTTTTTACACCAGCATTTTCAACAGACCAATAGGCAGTAGGAAGAACATCTGACATAAACAAAACTGCTTCATCTTCAAGCTCACACGATTCAGGAATAATAAACGGCATAAAGTTTCCATACGGTACACGTAGAAATTCAGCTTGTCCACCCGGATAATTCCCATAACGTTCCGTAAACCCAAAATATCCTCCCGTATCAATATCTTCATTCCTATTTGAATGATCACACTGACTTTCCATATCATGCTCACAATAAAAACAATGACCGCAAGCAATATTGAACGGGAGAACCACTCTGTCCCCTTTTTTTACTTTAGTCACCTCTGGACCTACTTCTTCTACGATTCCCATCGGTTCATGACCAATTACATAATCCTTCTGCGCAGGCAGCGCACCTTGATAAATGTGAAGATCCGAACCGCAAATTGCTGTAGAAGTAATCCGCACAATAATATCATCTTTCATTTGAAGTTTTGGATCTTCCACTTGTTTAACTTGAATATCCTTTGCCCCCTGAAAAGTAACTGCCTTCATCCAATCATCCTCCTATAGTAAATTAATCTATTATTTGTATACCCATTCGTTAGCTATTTATGTCATCTTTTAACTGATTTTAAAAAGAAGTATCTCTATTAATTTGGAAAATAATGTTTAGGATAATTTACATTAGTAATAGAAAAGTTTACTATTAATTTATATAAATAATCAGTATAAGGAGTATTATGTTGAAAAATCACGAATATTATCAAAACCAATACCGAATAATTCTTAAAAGTTTTATGGGCATGATTTCTTTCTTACTTTTAGTCGGTATATCTGTTTCTCCAATCAACTGGAAGAACGACCCTTTTGACATGTCTTTACAAGTTGTATTAATAACAGGAATTATCCTATCGCTTGATTTTTAATAGTAAAAACGAAGGCCGGCTTTATAAAACTATATTCATAGTTTTAATTACTGTATATTTTTACTTGAAGTTTTGGACCTTCCCTGACACAGCAATTATGTTGGCTATATTCGCTATGGCCCCGTTAATCCCGATCTTTTTATTTGATAAAATAGGTTTTTACATTGTTTTTGCTTTAAATTTCATACTTGGTCCTGTCTTCATCATTGTCATCTCTCAATCTAATCTCCAATATACATATTTGTATGTTTCGTTAGACCCATTTGGCAATACACTTAACTTCATTGCTATACAAATAATTTTACTATTTGTATTTATCAGTACAAATAATAGAATGGCCTCAACAAAATCCTTTCACCAAGAACTTCAACAAGCCAAACAATTACATTCTGTTGGTCAAATGGCCGCCACAATAGCACACGAAATACGAAATCCTATAACAGTAGTAAAAGGATTTGCTCAACTATTAGATCAAAAAGAGGAATTGACCGAAACAGAAAAATTTTATATCCAGACCATGCTTACTGAACTAGAGTATACTCAAGTCATTATTAATGATTATTTATCATTAGCTAAACAGCAAACAGGTATTGTTCAAGTTATCGCCTTAAACGATGAGATTAAAAAAACAGCAGATCTATTAACGAGCTTTGCTAATCAGCGGAACATAGGCATTGTACTAAAACCCAATCATGACTTATATATTAAAATGGATCCAATTGAGCTTAAACAGCTTTTAGTTAATATTATTAAAAATGGTATTGAATCAATGGATAAAGCAGGTTTTATTACAATAGAAACTGAACAAGATCAGGGTATGGCAAAAATAATGATTACTGATACAGGAGTTGGGCTTACTAAGAATCAAATTGATGTGCTTGGTACTCCTTTTTACTCACTTAAGGAGCAGGGTACTGGCATTGGTTTAACTGTTTGTTATAATATTGTTCAAAAATATAAAGGAGAAATCCTTGTTACAAGTAAATTTTCGATCGGGACAACCTTCACCATATACATTCCTTTATGCTCGACATAAAAAGGCAGCAGGTATAAGTCTTTAATCGACTTATACCTGCTGTCCTTTTTATTAAGGAATCATCCAAGATAATACGCCATTTTGCAAGAAGGTCATAATACCAATAAGGATAAC
>NZ_AJTN02000006.1 GCF_000305495.1 Peribacillus psychrosaccharolyticus ATCC 23296
ATATGCCTTATATGCCAGACGGCACACCAGTCGACATCATGTTGAACCCATTAGGTGTTCCATCACGTATGAACATTGGTCAGGTATTAGAGCTTCATTTAGGTATGGCAGCTCGTTCACTGGGTATTCATGTAGCGTCACCAGTATTTGATGGTGCTCGTGAGGAAGATGTTTGGGAAACAATTGAAGAAGCTGGAATGGCTCGTGACGCGAAGACTGTCCTTTATGATGGTCGTAACGGAGAACCATTTGATAACCGTGTATCAGTTGGAATCATGTATATGATTAAACTAGCTCACATGGTTGATGATAAACTTCATGCTCGTTCAACTGGACCATACTCACTAGTAACGCAACAGCCACTAGGCGGTAAAGCACAGTTTGGCGGACAGCGTTTCGGTGAAATGGAAGTTTGGGCACTTGAAGCTTACGGTGCAGCTTATACTCTTCAAGAAATTCTTACTGTTAAGTCCGATGACGTTGTGGGCCGTGTGAAAACATATGAAGCAATTGTTAAAGGTGAAAATGTTCCAGAACCAGGTGTTCCTGAATCATTCAAAGTATTAATTAAGGAACTTCAAAGTTTAGGATTAGATGTTAAAATCATGAACGCTGAAGATCGTGAAATTGAAATGCGTGATTTAGAAGATGATGATGATGTAAACCAAGCAGATTCATTGAACATCGAATTAGACACCAAAGACGCAGCTCCTCAAGGTGCTGGGCTTAAAACAAACGCGATTATAACTGAATAATTCATTGATTGAGCCAAAATCCTTTCCGCTTAGCCGGCAGCGGACCCTGATAATGAACAGGGCTGCTGCTGGCTTAAGCTGATTGTAGTACGAAACATCCGACGGGGTAAAAGCAACACCGCCTGGTGCATGTCCGTTTATATAAGTAAGTTGTTGAAAGAACCTGGAGATCAAAAGGGAGGTAGGCCCCTTGTTAGACGTTAATAATTTTGAGTATATGAAAATTGGTCTAGCATCACCGGACAAGATTCGTTCTTGGTCCCATGGTGAAGTTAAGAAGCCAGAAACCATTAACTATCGTACATTGAAACCTGAAAAAGATGGTCTGTTTTGTGAGAGAATATTTGGACCACAAAAAGATTGGGAATGTCATTGCGGAAAATACAAACGTGTACGCTATAAAGGCGTAGTTTGTGACCGTTGTGGTGTAGAAGTAACTCGTGCGAAGGTCCGTCGCGAACGTATGGGCCACATTGAACTAGCTGCTCCTGTATCACACATCTGGTATTTCAAAGGAATCCCAAGCCGGATGGGTCTCGTACTAGATATGTCTCCACGTGCTTTGGAAGAGATCATTTACTTTGCATCATACGTAGTCACTGAAACAGGCGATACTTCTTTAGAAAAGAAACAACTTCTTTCTGAAAAAGAATACCGCGCATACCGTGAAAAATACGGTAAGAAGTTCCAAGCTGCAATGGGTGCCGAAGCTATCAAAAAACTCTTACAAGATATTGATACTGAAAAAGAAGGCGAAGCCTTGAAGGAAGAGCTTAAGACAGCTCAAGGCCAACGTAGAACACGGGCAATTAAACGCCTAGAAGTTCTAGAAGCTTTCCGTAATTCTGGAAATGAACCTTCTTGGATGATCCTTGATGTTCTGCCAGTTATTCCTCCTGAACTTCGTCCGATGGTGCAATTAGATGGCGGACGTTTTGCAACATCTGATTTGAACGATCTTTACCGTCGTGTTATTAACCGGAACAATCGTTTAAAGAGACTATTAGACCTTGGAGCTCCTAGTATCATTGTTCAAAATGAAAAACGGATGCTGCAAGAAGCTGTAGATGCTCTAATCGATAACGGTCGCCGCGGCCGTCCAGTTACAGGACCAGGTAATCGTCCGCTTAAATCATTGTCACATATGTTAAAAGGTAAACAAGGACGTTTCCGTCAGAATCTTCTTGGTAAACGTGTAGATTACTCTGGCCGTTCTGTAATTGTTGTTGGACCAAACCTAAAAATGTATCAGTGTGGGTTACCGAAGGAAATGGCGATTGAATTATTTAAGCCGTTCGTAATGAAGGAGCTTGTTCAAAAAGGACTTGCACACAACATTAAATCGGCAAAACGTAAAATCGAACGTCTATCTCCAGAAATATGGGATGTACTTGAAGAAGTTATTAGAGAACACCCTGTATTGTTAAACCGTGCACCAACATTGCATAGACTTGGTATCCAAGCCTTTGAACCAACTTTAGTAGAAGGACGCGCAATTCGCCTTCATCCGTTAGTATGTACTGCATACAATGCGGATTTTGATGGTGACCAAATGGCCGTCCACGTTCCGTTATCATCTGAAGCTCAAGCTGAAGCACGTCTTTTAATGCTTGCTGCGCAAAACATCTTGAATCCTAAAGATGGTAAGCCAGTTGTTACCCCTTCACAGGATATGGTTTTAGGTAACTATTACCTAACCTTAGAAAGAGAAGGAGTAATAGGAGAAGGCATGATCTTTAAAGATACAAGCGAAGCTTTAATTGCGTACCAAAATGGATATGTACATCTTCATTCTCGTGTAGCAGTTGCAGCCTCTTCTATGAATAACGAAACATTTACTGACGAACAAAACAATCAGCTTTTGATTACGACAGTAGGAAAAATGATCTTCAATGAAATTTTACCTAAATCGTTCCCTTATATTAATGAACCTACAGCATATAACTTGGAAGTGAAAACGCCTGAGCATTATTTTGTTGAAAAAGGTGCAAATATACCTGAACTGATTAAGGCACAACCAATTGTTGATCCGTTCAAGAAGAAAATTCTTGGAAATATCATTGCTGAAGTCTTCAAACGTTTCAAAATAACAGAAACATCTAAAATGCTTGACCGTATGAAGAATCTTGGTTTCAGACACTCAACTAAAGCTGGTATTACCGTTGGTGTAGCAGATATTGTTGTATTAGGTGAGAAACAAGAAATTATTACTGAAGCACAGGTTAAAGTCGATAATGTTATGAAGCAGTTCAGACGTGGTCTTATCACTGAAGATGAACGTTATGATCGTGTCATTTCAATATGGAGTGCGGCAAAGGATACAATTCAGTCTAAACTAATGAATTCCCTTGATCGTCATAATCCAATCTTCATGATGAGTGACTCTGGTGCCCGTGGTAACGCATCTAACTTTACACAGTTAGCTGGTATGCGCGGACTGATGGCCAACCCGGCTGGACGTATCATTGAATTACCGATTAAATCAAGTTTCCGTGAAGGCTTAACGGTTCTAGAATACTTCATCTCAACACATGGTGCTCGTAAAGGTCTTGCGGATACAGCCTTGAAAACAGCTGACTCAGGTTACCTGACACGCCGTCTAGTTGATGTAGCGCAAGATGTTATCATTAGAGATGATGATTGTGGAACAGATAGAGGTCTCTTGATTTCTCCACTTAGAGAAGGTACTGAAATCATTGAAACTCTTGAAGAGCGTTTGATTGGCCGTTATGCACGTAAAGCGATTAGACATCCAGAGACAAATGAGCTGATTGTAGCTCAAAATGATCTAATTACTGAAGATCTTGCGAAATACATTCAAGATGCAGGAATTGAACAAGCATGGATTCGTTCTGCATTTACGTGTAATACAAGTCATGGTGTTTGTAAGAAATGTTACGGACGCAACTTGGCTACTGGTCAAGAAGTTGAAGTTGGCGAAGCTGTGGGAATCATTGCTGCCCAATCTATCGGTGAACCAGGTACTCAGTTAACAATGCGTACCTTCCATACTGGTGGTGTGGCCGGAGATGATATTACACAAGGTCTTCCTCGTATCCAAGAAATATTTGAAGCTCGTAATCCTAAAGGGCAAGCAATTATTTCTGAGATTGAAGGAACGGTTGTTTCGATTAACGAAATCCGTGATAAGCAACAAGAGATTGTTGTTCAAGGGGCTATCGAGTCACGTACGTATACGGCACCATATACAGCACGTCTTAAAGTGACTGTTGATACGCAAGTACGCCGTGGTGAAGAATTAACAGAAGGATCGATTGATCCGAAAGAACTATTAAAAGTAACCAATGTTCTTACTGTTCAAGAATACCTGCTTCATGAAGTTCAAAAGGTATATCGGATGCAGGGTGTTGAAATTGGTGATAAACATATCGAAGTTATGGTTAGACAAATGCTTCGTAAGGTACGTGTAAATGATGCAGGGGATACAGATGTTCTTCCGGGAACACTGCTTGACGTGAATCAATTTACTACTGCTAATACAAGCGCAGTTGTTGGCGGTAAAACACCAGCTACTGGTCGTCCAGTCTTGCTCGGTATTACAAAAGCATCACTTGAAACAGATTCATTCTTATCGGCTGCGTCGTTCCAAGAAACGACAAGAGTGCTCACAGATGCTGCAATTAAAGGTAAACGTGATGAATTGCTCGGCCTGAAGGAGAATGTAATTATTGGTAAGCTGATTCCGGCTGGTACAGGTATGCTTCGTTACAGAAAAGCAAACCCAGTTTTAGCAGATGGAACAGCTGAAGATACTGTTTCGGTAGACTAACAATACATGCTGGCTCGTAGATGCTAACCATTAAAACTGATACTAAGGGTGTTAATTCACACTTAGTATCAGTTGTTCAGCAGATACGAGTCAGCAATATTTTACTATTGGAAAACCACTTGCTAGATTTATTTCACAAAGTCGGTTGACAGTGTGAACATAAAGATGATATTATAGCAAAGGTGCTCCTATGATACCCTGTAACTTTGGAGGATATGAAATATGTCTTATGAAAAAGTATTACAGGCAAAGTCAGTTGTTATAGGAACAAAACAGACAGTGAGAGCTCTTAAAAACAATTTGATTGTTGAAGTGTTCATTGCTGAGGATGCTGATCCTTTTATAACATCCCGGGTAGCGATGACATCCCGCGAATTAAATGTTCCAATCACATATGTTGATTCGATGCGTTTGCTTGGAAAAGCATGCGGCATAGATGTCGGAGCAGCAACTGTTGCCATTAAAAAGTAAAACTGTTTTTGCAGAATAGACTGCAAGAACTTTGTTTTTACCCAATTATGAACCACCTGGATGTGTGGTTCTAGATGAAAAAATGAAGGGAGGAAAAAATAATGCCTACTATTAATCAATTAGTTCGTAACGGTCGTGTATCTAAGATCGTAAAGTCAGGATCTCCTGCACTTAATAAAGGCTTTAACAGCTTTAAAAAAGCTCAAACAAATGCAACATCACCGCAAAAACGTGGGGTATGTACTCGTGTTGGTACAATGACACCTAAAAAACCTAACTCCGCATTACGTAAATATGCGCGTGTTCGTTTAACAAATGGTATCGAAGTAACAGCATATATCCCAGGTATCGGTCACAACCTACAAGAACATAGTGTTGTACTTATCCGCGGAGGTCGTGTAAAAGATTTACCAGGAGTTCGTTACCACATCGTTCGTGGAGCGCTTGATACTGCTGGAGTACAAAATCGTATGCAAAGCCGTTCTAAATACGGTACTAAGCGTCCGAAAGCTGCAAAAAAATAATAATAAACTAGCAAGCTTACCGAAAGGAGGAAAAACACATGCCACGTAAAGGTCCCGTAACAAAAAGAGACGTATTACCAGATCCAATATATAATTCAAAACTTGTGACTCGTTTAATCAACAAAATGATGGTTGACGGACAAAGAGGTAAGTCACAAAAAATTCTTTACTCTGCATTTGAATTAATTCAAGAGCGCACTGGCAACAACCCAATCGAAGTGTTTGATCAAGCACTTAAAAACATCATGCCGGTATTAGAAGTTAAAGCACGCCGCGTAGGTGGAGCTAACTATCAAGTACCAATCGAGGTGCGTCCTGATAGACGTTCAACTCTAGGTCTTCGCTGGTTAGTTAACTATTCTCGTCTTCGTGGAGAAAAAACGATGGAAGAACGTTTAGCTAACGAAATCATGGATGCTGCTAATAACACTGGCGGTTCTGTGAAGAAACGCGAAGATACACACAAAATGGCTGAAGCTAACAAAGCATTCGCTCATTATCGTTGGTAGAATTCATACTATAAAAAGATACCTAAACCAGAAGGGAGAAAGACCAAATGGCAAGAAAGTTCTCCTTAGCAAATACTCGTAATATTGGTATCATGGCACATATTGATGCTGGTAAAACGACAACTACAGAGCGTGTACTTTATTACACCGGTAAGATTCACAAAATCGGTGAAACCCATGAAGGTGCATCTCAGATGGACTGGATGGAGCAAGAACAAGAACGTGGTATTACAATTACTTCTGCTGCAACTACAGCAGAATGGAAAGACCACCGCGTAAACATCATCGATACACCAGGTCACGTGGATTTCACTGTTGAAGTTGAACGTTCACTTCGTGTACTTGATGGTGCTGTAGCAGTTCTTGATGCTCAATCAGGCGTAGAACCGCAAACAGAAACTGTTTGGCGCCAAGCGACTACTTACGGGGTTCCTCGTGTAGTATTCGTAAACAAAATGGATAAAATCGGTGCTGATTTCCTTTATTCTGTAGGAACTATCCATGATCGTCTTCAGGCTAATGCTCATCCAATTCAACTTCCAATTGGTGCAGAAGATGATTTCTCTGCAATCATTGACCTTGTTGAAATGAACGCTGTCTTCTATGGTAATGACCTTGGAACTGATATTACAATTGGAGAAATTCCTGAAGAACATAAAGAACTAGCAGAAGAGTGGCGTGAAAAGTTACTTGAAGCTGTTGCTGAACTTGATGAAAACTTAATGGAGAAATTCCTTAACGGTGAAGAAATCACTAAAGCAGAATTAAAAGCTGCTATCCGTAAAGGTACTGTTAACGTTGAATTCTATCCAGTAATTTGTGGTTCTGCATTCAAAAACAAAGGTGTTCAATTAATGCTTGATGCAGTAGTGGACTACCTTCCATCACCACTGGATGTACCAGCTATCACTGGAACACTTCCAGACAGTGAGGAAACAGTTGAGCGTCATCCTGACGACAGCGAACCATTCGCAGCACTTGCGTTTAAAGTTATGACGGACCCTTATGTTGGTAAGCTAACATTCTTCCGTGTATACTCTGGAACATTGAACTCAGGTTCATATGTTAAAAACTCTACTAAAGGTAAGCGTGAGCGCGTAGGACGTATCCTGCAAATGCATGCTAACTCTCGTGAAGAGATTTCAGTAGTATACGCTGGCGATATTGCAGCTGCTGTTGGTCTTAAAGATACTACTACTGGTGACACTATCTGTGATGAAAAGGATCTAGTTATTCTTGAGTCTATGGTATTCCCAGAACCAGTTATCTCGCTTTCAATTGAACCAAAATCAAAAGCTGACCAAGATAAAATGACTACTGCACTACAAAAACTTCAAGAAGAAGATCCTACATTCCGTGCACATACTGACCAGGAAACTGGACAAGTTATCATTGCTGGTATGGGTGAACTTCACTTAGATATTCTTGTAGACCGTATGCGTCGTGAATTCAAGGTTGAAGCTAATGTTGGTGCACCACAAGTTGCATACCGTGAAACTTTCCGTGCTTCAGCTAAAGTTGAAGGTAAGTTTGTACGTCAATCAGGCGGACGCGGACAATTCGGACACGTTTGGATTGAATTTGGTCCAAACGAAGAAGGAAAAGGTTTCGAATTCGAAAATGCGGTTGTTGGTGGGGTTGTTCCACGTGAATACATTCCTGCTGTTCAAGCTGGTCTTGTTGACTCTCTTGATAGAGGTGTACTTGCTGGATATCCTTTAGTTGATATTAAAGCAAAACTTTATGATGGTTCTTACCATGATGTTGACTCCAACGAAATGGCATTTAAAATTGCTGCTTCAATGGCACTTAAAAATGCAGCATCAAAATGTAAGCCTGTCATTCTTGAGCCAATTATGAAAGTTGAAGTTGTTATTCCTGAAGAGTACATGGGCGACATTATGGGTGATATTACATCACGCCGTGGCCGTGTAGAAGGTATGGAAGCTCGTGGTAACACGCAAATGGTTAAATCCATGGTTCCATTATCTGAAATGTTCGGTTATGCAACATCACTTCGTTCTAATACTCAAGGCCGTGGAACATTCTCTATGCACTTTGATCATTATGAAGAAGTGCCGAAGAGTATTTCTGAAGAAATCATTAAAAAAAATAAAGGTGAATAATTGATTTTCATCTCTATTTAAAGTATAACTACTATTGAAAGCTGTGGAAGTTTCTGACTTTCACAGCATTTAAATACTTATAATCAATACAATTCTGAGGAGGAATATCCTAATGGGTAAAGCTAAATTTGATCGTTCAAAACCACACGTTAACGTTGGAACAATTGGTCACGTCGACCACGGTAAAACTACTTTAACAGCTGCTATCACAACTGTTCTTGCAAAATCAGGCGGAGCAGAAGCTCGCGCTTATGACCAAATCGATGGTGCACCAGAAGAAAGAGAACGTGGTATCACAATCTCTACTGCACACGTTGAGTACGAAACTGAAACTCGTCACTATGCACACGTTGACTGCCCAGGCCATGCCGATTACGTTAAAAACATGATCACTGGTGCTGCACAAATGGATGGCGGAATCTTAGTTGTTTCTGCTGCTGATGGCCCAATGCCGCAAACTCGTGAGCATATCCTTCTTTCTAAACAAGTTGGTGTTCCGTTCTTAGTAGTATTCATGAACAAATGCGACATGGTTGATGACGAAGAACTTCTTGAATTAGTAGAAATGGAAATTCGTGACCTTCTTTCTGAATACGATTTCCCTGGCGATGACATTCCAGTTATCAAAGGTTCTGCTCTTAAAGCTCTTGAAGGAGACGCTGTTTGGGAAGAAAAAATTCATGAATTAATGACTGCTGTTGATGAATATATCCCAAATCCAACGCGTGACACTGACAAGCCTTTCATGATGCCTGTTGAGGATGTATTCTCAATCACTGGCCGTGGAACAGTTGCTACTGGCCGTGTAGAACGTGGAGTAGTTAAAGTCGGAGATGTTATCGACATCATCGGTCTTAACGAAGAGCCAAAACCTACTACAGTAACTGGTGTTGAAATGTTCCGTAAACTTCTTGATTATGCTGAAGCTGGCGACAACATCGGCGCACTACTTCGTGGTGTAGCTCGTGAAGATATCCAACGTGGACAAGTACTTGCTAAACCAGGTACAATCACTCCACACAGCAAATTCAAAGCTGAAGTATATGTATTATCAAAAGAAGAAGGTGGACGTCACACTCCATTCTTCACAAACTACCGTCCACAGTTCTACTTCCGTACAACTGATGTAACTGGTATTTGTAATCTTCCTGAAGGCGTAGAAATGGTTATGCCTGGTGATAACATCGAAATGTCTGTAGAGCTAATCGCTCCAATCGCTATCGAAGAAGGTACTAAGTTCTCTATCCGTGAGGGTGGACGTACTGTTGGTGCTGGAGTAGTAGCTTCTATTACTGAATAATTGATCTTGAACTAAATATGGAAGGGACGCCTTCCGAAAGAAAGCAGCTGGGACGCCGGCTGCTTTTTTTTATGAAGATTTATCGATAAAAAATTAGACATTTGTATTTAATGATGTATAATAACAATCTAGTTGATTTTATTAATGAGTCGTTTATAAGTCGGCTTCCTTCTATAGTATATTCACAAGCTGGCAGAAGGATGTATTAGGAACGAATACAGATATTCGACGCATATTTGACACAGTTGGAAATTACCAACCATTAAATTTATTATCCTCTTGAAAATAACTAACCATGTATGTATAATAGTAAAAGTGTGCTACATAATGTTTATAAGTTATTACTTGCTTATTCATTATGTTTTATGTATAATAGACAATGTTGGTCTTTGACTGCGATGATATGGAAGGTTGCTGACACACCCGGCCGCTTTGCCATGGCGAGTGTGTGGGAAATTTCCATTGAGAGAGTCTATTTTAAAAATAGGCGAAAAGGAGGGAAAATTATGGCAAAACAAAAGATTCGTATCCGTTTAAAAGCATATGATCACAGAATCCTTGATCAATCTGCTGAGAAAATTGTAGAAACTGCAAAACGTTCTGGTGCGGCTGTATCTGGTCCGATTCCATTACCAACTGAAAGATCTGTATATACAGTTCTTCGTGCAGTTCATAAATACAAAGATTCTCGTGAACAATTTGAGATGCGTACACACAAGCGTCTAATCGATATCGTTAACCCAACACCACAAACTGTTGATTCGTTAATGCGTCTAGACTTACCGTCTGGTGTGGACATTGAAATTAAACTTTAAGAATAGATTGCAAGGAAAAATTATAGGAGGTGTGACTAATGACCAAAGGAATCTTAGGAAGAAAAATCGGTATGACGCAAATTTTTGCTGAAAACGGTGAGCTAATCCCAGTAACAGTTGTCCAAGCTGCTGATAACGTAGTTTTACAAAAGAAAACTGTTGAAAACGACGGATACGAAGCAATCCAAATCGGTTTCGAAAACAAACGCGAAAAACTTTCAAACAAACCTGCTAAAGGCCATGTTGAAAAAGCTAATACCGCACCTAAGCGCTTCATTCGCGAATTCCGCGAAACGAATCTCGATGCTTACGAGATCGGTCAAGAAGTCAAAGTTGATATTTTCGCTGAAGGCGATGTAGTTGATGTAACAGGAATTTCGAAGGGTAAAGGTTTCCAAGGCTCAATCAAACGCCACGGACAATCTCGCGGACCAATGAGTCACGGTTCACGTTACCATCGTCGTCCAGGTTCTATGGGACCTGTAGCTCCTAACCGTGTTTTCAAAGGTAAAAAATTACCTGGCCGCATGGGTGGAAAACAAATCACTGTTCAAAACTTAACTATCGTTAAGGTTGACGTTGAGCGTAACATTCTACTAATCAAAGGTAATGTACCTGGCTCGAAAAAAGCTATGATTAAAGTAGTAAGTGGCGTAAAAGCTAAGTAATTTTTTAAGAAAGGAGGAGCATTAAATGCCTAAAGTTACTATGTTCAGCCAAGCTGGATCAGAAGTTGGAGCAATCGAACTTAATGATTCTATCTTTGGTATCGAACCAAATAACCATGTATTATTCGAAGCAATTATCATGCAAAGAGCATCTTTGCGTCAAGGAACACATAAAGTTAAAAATCGTTCTGAAGTTGCAGGCGGTGGTCGTAAGCCTTGGAAACAAAAAGGAACTGGACGTGCGCGTCAAGGTTCAATCCGTTCTCCACAATGGCGTGGCGGTGGGGTTGTATTCGGTCCTACTCCAAGATCATATGCTTACAAATTGCCTAAAAAAGTACGTCGTTTAGCTATCAAATCTGCATTATCTGCTAAAGTATTAGAAGAAAATGTATTGGTGCTGGATAACCTTGCTTTTGAAGCTCCAAAAACAAAAGAATTTGCAGCTGTTTTAGCTGGTCTTTCTATTGATACTAAAGCGTTGATCGTTACTGACGGTTTAGATGAGAAAGTTGCCCTATCTGCTCGTAATATCCCTGGTATTACTGTAGTGGAAGCTACTGGTCTTAATGTTCTTGATGTTGTATCACACAACAAATTGATCATGACTAAGTCAGCTGTCGAAAAAGTAGAGGAGGTGCTTGCATAATGGATGCACGCGATATCATTAAGCGCCCCGTAATTACTGAAGCTTCTTCAGACCTTATGGCTGAAAAAAAATATACGTTTGAGGTTGATGTTCGGGCTAACAAAACTCAAGTTAAAGACGCTGTTCAAGAAATTTTCAGTGTTAAAGTTGAGAAAGTTAACATCATGAACTACAAAGGTAAATTCAAACGTATGGGTAAACACGCAGGATATACGAACAAGCGCCGTAAAGCGATTGTAAAATTATCTGCAGATAGCAAAGAAATCGAATTATTCGAAGCTTAATCTAATAGAGAAGGAGGGAAATACACATGGGAATCAAGAAGTATAAACCTACCTCTAACGGACGACGCGGCATGACAGTTTCTGACTTTGCTGAGATTACAACTAGCACACCAGAGAAATCATTGCTTGCTCCTTTACACAGAAAAGGCGGCCGTAACAACCAAGGTAAGTTAACCGTTCGTCATCATGGTGGTGGACACAAACGTCAATACCGTATCATCGATTTCAAACGGAATAAAGATGGTATACCAGGACGCGTTGCCACGATCGAGTACGATCCCAACCGTTCAGCAAACATTGCATTAATCAATTACATGGATGGAGAGAAATTGTATATCCTTGCTCCTAAAAACCTACAAGTAGGCATGGAGATTATGTCAGGTACAGAAGCTGACATTAAAGTAGGAAACGCTCTTCCATTATCAAATATCCCAGTGGGTACAGTTATTCACAATATCGAATTAAAACCAGGCAAAGGTGGACAATTAGTCCGTTCTGCTGGTACATCTGCACAGGTTCTTGGTAAAGAAGGCCGTTACGTGCTTGTACGTTTAAATTCAAGTGAGGTTCGTATGATTCTTGCTACTTGCCGTGCTACAATCGGTCAAGTTGGTAATGAACAGCATGAACTTATCAATATTGGTAAAGCTGGACGTAACCGTTGGTTAGGAAAACGCCCAACAGTTCGTGGATCAGTAATGAATCCGAACGATCACCCGCATGGTGGTGGTGAAGGTAAATCTCCTATCGGACGTAAATCACCAATGTCTCCTTGGGGTAAACCAACACTTGGTTATAAAACTCGTAAGAAGAAAAACAAATCCGATAAATTTATCGTGCGTCGTCGTAAAAAATAACGCGGTTGAACTACGGTTCAAGATTCGGACCGTAGAACAATCACGAAGGGAGGTACCCACATGGGTCGCAGCTTAAAAAAAGGACCATTCGCTGATGAACATTTAATCGTTAAAGTTGAAAAATTAAATGAAGCTGACAAAAAGCAGGTTGTTAAAACTTGGTCTCGTCGGTCAACAATCTTCCCGCAATTCATCGGACATACTATCGCAGTATATGATGGTCGCAAACATGTACCAGTTTATGTTACTGAAGATATGGTCGGTCACAAACTTGGTGAATTCGCACCTACACGTACTTATAAAGGTCACGCAAGTGACGATAAGAAAACAAGACGTTAATGAGAGGAGGGCATCTCATGGAAGCAAAAGCTGTTGCTAGAACAGTACGTATTGCTCCTCGTAAAGTCGGTTTAGTCGCAGATTTAATTCGAGGAAAAAAAATTGGTGAAGCACTTGCAATTCTTCGTTTAACACCGAAAGCTGCATCTCCAGTCGTAGAAAAAGTTCTTAAGTCTGCTATTGCAAATGCGGAGCATAACTACGAAATGGATATTAACAACCTGTTTATTTCAGAGGCTTACGTTAACGAAGGACCAACCTTAAAACGTTTCCGTCCTCGTGCGATGGGTCGTGCTAGTGCAATTAACAAACGTACTAGTCATATTACAATCGTAGTATCAGAAAAGAAGGAGGGATAATCTGTGGGTCAAAAGATAAATCCAATCGGATTGCGAGTAGGCATTATTCGTGATTGGGAGTCTAAATGGTACGCTGATAAAGACTACGCCGTTCTTTTACATGAAGATCTTAAGATTCGTAAATACATTGCAAAACGTTTAAGCGAAGCTTCAGTATCTAAAGTAGAAATCGAACGTGCAGCCAATCGTGTGAATGTTTCCGTTCATACTGCTAAACCAGGTATGGTAATTGGTAAAGGCGGTACGGAAGTCGAAGCACTTCGTAAAGCATTGAATCAACTTACAGGTAAACGAGTTCACATTAACATTATCGAAATTAAGAGAGCAGATCTTGATGCGAAATTAGTCGCAGAAAATATCGCTAAACAATTAGAAAATCGTGTTTCTTTCCGTCGTGCACAGAAACAAGCTATCCAACGCACAATGCGTTCTGGCGCTCAAGGAATTAAAACAATGGTTTCTGGTCGTCTAGGCGGAGCAGATATCGCTCGTTCTGAACATTATAGTGAAGGTACAGTTCCTCTTCACACACTTCGCGCTGACATTGATTATGCGCATGCTGAAGCAGATACTACTTATGGTAAGCTTGGCGTGAAAGTATGGATCTACCGTGGAGAAGTTCTTCCTACTAAGAAGAAATCCGAGGAAGGAGGAAAATAATATGTTATTGCCTAAACGCGTTAAGTATCGTCGTGAACACCGTGGTAAAATGCGTGGTAATGCAAAAGGCGGAACAGAAGTTCATTTCGGTGAATTTGGTTTAAAAGCTACTGAAGCTTCTTGGATCACTAACCGTCAAATTGAAGCTGCCCGTGTTGCAATGACTCGTTACATGAAACGTGGTGGTAAAGTTTGGATTAAGATTTTCCCAAGCAAGCCGTTCACTGCTAAACCACTTGAAGTGCGGATGGGTTCTGGTAAAGGTGCTCCTGAAGGATGGGTAGCAGTTGTAAAACCAGGCAAAGTTATGTTTGAAATCGCTGGTGTACCTGAAGAGGTGGCTCGTGAAGCATTACGTCTTGCCGCACACAAACTTCCTATCAAATGTAAGTTTGTAAAACGTGAAGAAATTGGTGGTGAATCCAATGAAAGCTGATGAAATTAAAGATCTAACCACGGCTGAAATTGAACAAAAAGTAAAATCTCTTAAAGAAGAATTATTTAATCTTCGTTTCCAGTTAGCTACTGGACAACTTGAAAATACAGCTCGTATCCGTGAAGTACGCAAATCGATCGCTCGTATGAAGACAGTTGTTCGTGAAAGAGAGATCGGCGTCAACAATCGATAATGAGGGGAGGTTTGCATAATGAGCGAACGCAACCAACGTAAGATATACACTGGCCGTGTTATTTCCGACAAAATGGATAAAACGGTAACAGTAGTAGTTGAAACGTACAAAACGCATTCTCTATACGGGAAACGCGTAAAGTATTCAAAGAAATTTAAAGCTCATGACGAACAAAACGAAGCTAAAATTGGTGATGTTGTCCGTATTATGGAGACTCGTCCACTTTCAGCAACAAAACGTTTCCGTCTAGTAGATATCGTAGAAAAAGCAGTAATTATTTAATCAGTGTTCGGATTAAGTTAATTCCGAAGGGAGGTTTCGTACATGATTCAACAAGAATCACGTTTAAAAGTAGCTGATAACTCTGGAGCTCGTGAGGTTCTAACAATTAAAGTCCTTGGTGGTTCCGGCCGTAAATATGCTAACATCGGTGATGTTATCGTATGTACAGTAAAACAAGCAACACCAGGTGGCGTTGTTAAAAAAGGTGAAGTAGTTAAAGCTGTAGTTGTTCGTACAAAACGCGGTGTACGTCGTCCTGACGGTACTTACATTCGTTTCGACGAAAATGCTTGTGTAATTATCCGTGACGATAAGAGCCCGCGTGGAACTCGTATTTTTGGACCTGTTGCTCGTGAATTACGTGACAGCAGTTTCATGAAGATCGTTTCACTTGCTCCAGAAGTATTATAAAGATAAATCCCTTAAAAGGCCTTTCAAGGAGGTGCGAAGCTAATGCATGTTAAAAAAGGTGATAAAGTCGTAGTCATCTCTGGTAAAGACAAGGGCAAACAAGGTGTTATTCTTGAGGCATATCCTAAGAAGGATCGTGTGCTTGTTGAAGGAATTAACATCGTGAAGAAGCATTCTAAGCCGTCACAAATTAATCCACAAGGTGGAATTATTAGTCGCGAAGCTGCTATTCACGTATCAAATGTTATGCCACTTGATCCTAAATCAGGAACACCTACTCGTGTTGGTTACAAGGTGGAAGACGGCAAGAAAGTACGCGTAGCTATTAAATCAGGTGAAATTCTAGATAAATAAGTTTATAAAGAAGGGAGGTACACTAAGCAATGAGCCGCCTAAAGGAAAAATTCCAAAGTGAAATCACTCCTGCTCTAATGAGCAAATTTAGTTATAAATCAGTAATGCAAGTACCACAAGTAGATAAAATTGTATTAAACATGGGTGTTGGTGACGCAGTTTCAAACTCAAAAGCATTAGATAATGCTGTTGAAGAACTTGCACTAATCACTGGACAAAAACCTGTTATTACAAAAGCTAAAAAATCAATCGCTGGTTTCCGTCTGCGTGAAGGTATGCCAATCGGTGCGAAAATTACATTACGCGGTGAGCGTATGTATGATTTCCTTGATAAGTTAGTAACTGTATCTTTACCTCGTGTACGTGACTTCCGTGGGGTTTCTAAGAAATCTTTCGATGGTCGTGGTAACTACACATTAGGAATTAAAGAACAACTTATCTTCCCTGAGATTGACTACGATAAAGTAAGCAAAGTTCGTGGAATGGATATCGTTATCGTAACTACTGCTAATACAGACGAAGAAGCTCGTGAACTACTTACTCAAATCGGAATGCCGTTCCAAAAGTAATCATCTCTAAATAAAGGGAGGCGAAAACGTGGCTAAAAAGTCTATGATCGTCAAGCAAAAACGTACACAGAAATTCCAAGTACAAGAGTACTCACGCTGCGAACGCTGCGGACGTCCACACTCTGTATATCGTAAATTTAAGCTTTGCCGTATTTGTTTCCGTGAACTTGCACATAAAGGACAAATTCCAGGCGTTAAGAAAGCTAGCTGGTAAAACCCGAGTTTGGGAAGGAGGTAAAATATAATGGTCATGACAGATCCTATTGCAGATTTGCTTACTCGCATCCGTAATGCGAACATGGTTCGTCACGAAAAACTGGAGGTTCCTGCTTCAAAGATCAAGCGTGAAATCGCTGAAATCTTAAAGCGTGAAGGCTTCGTGCGTGACGTTGAGTTTATCGAGGACAACAAACAAGGTATCATCCGTATTTTCTTGAAGTACGGTGCTAATAACGAACGTGTTATCACTGGTCTGAAACGTATCAGCAAACCTGGTTTGCGTGTATATGCTAAGACTGGCGAGGTACCACGTGTCCTTAACGGACTAGGTATAGCAATTGTTTCTACTTCTAACGGAGTTTTCACAGATAAAGAAGCTCGCGCTAAACAAGTTGGCGGAGAAGTACTAGCATACGTTTGGTAATACATTTTCACAGGAATGGAGGTGCACTAGATGTCACGTATAGGTAAACAACCTATTGAGATCCCTGCAGGCGTAACTGTTACTATTGCTGGTAGCGATGTAACAGTAAAAGGCCCTAAAGGGGAATTAACTAGAACTTTCAACTCAGATATCACTATTGCTTTGGAAGATAACATTCTTACAGTAACTCGTCCTTCAGACGCGAAGAACCACCGTGCTTTACACGGTACAACACGCGCACTACTTTCTAACATGGTCGAGGGTGTATCTGCAGGTTTTGAAAAATCACTTGAACTTATCGGGGTTGGGTACCGTGCACAAAAGCAAGGTACTAAGCTTGTCCTTAACGTAGGATATTCTCACCCAGTTGAAATAGAACCAGAAGCAGGAATTGAAGTTGAAGTTCCTTCTAATACAAAAATCATCATTAAAGGTGCGAGCAAAGAACGCGTTGGAGCTCTTGCAGCAAACGTTCGTGACGTTCGTCCGCCTGAACCGTATAAAGGTAAAGGTATTCGTTACACTGGCGAAGTTGTTCGTCGTAAAGAAGGTAAAACAGGTAAATAATGTTGCATAAGTAAACGAAAGGAGTGACGTAAATGATTACGAAGCTTGATAAAAATGCTACTCGTCAGAAAAGACATGCGCGTGTACGTGCGAAACTTTCTGGATCGGAAGCTCGTCCTCGTTTAAATGTGTTCCGTTCAAACAAACACATTTACGCACAATTAATTGACGATGCAAACGGCGTAACATTGGCAAGTGCTTCAACTCTTGATAAAGAGATCTCAATTGAAGCTACTGGCAATGCTGAAGCAGCTCAAAAGGTTGGCGAACTTATTGCAAAACGTGCTGTTGAAAAAGGTATCAAAGCTGTGGTATTTGACCGCGGTGGTTACCTCTTCCATGGCCGTGTTAAAGCATTAGCTGACGCTGCTCGTGAAAACGGCTTAGAATTTTAAGGATAAGGAGGGACAAAACAGATGCTTCGTATTGATCCTAATAAATTAGAACTTGAAGAACGTGTAGTTACAATCAATCGTGTAGCTAAAGTTGTAAAAGGCGGACGTCGTTTCCGTTTCACTGCACTTGTAGTTGTTGGTGATAAGAACGGACACGTCGGATTTGGTACTGGTAAAGCTCAAGAAGTTCCAGATGCTATCCGTAAAGCTATCGAAGATGCTAAGAAAAACCTAATTACCGTACCAATGGTAGGAACTACAATTCCTCACGTTGTTAATGGTCGTTTTGGTGCAGGACATATCCTATTGAAACCTGCTTCTGAAGGTACTGGAGTTATCGCTGGAGGTCCAGTTCGTGCGGTACTTGAACTTGGCGGAGTAGCAGATATCCTTTCTAAATCACTTGGTACTAACACTCCAATTAACATGGTTCGTGCTACTATCCAAGGTTTAGAGCAATTAAAACGTGCTGAAGATGTAGCTAAGCTACGTGGTATGTCAGTACAAGAATTGTTAGGAACTGGAGGAAAGTCTAATGGCTAATAAATTAGAAATTACTCTTACTCGCAGTCTAATTGGTCGTCCTGAAGACCAACGTGTTACAGTAAACACCCTGGGTTTACGCAAAATGCATCAAACAGTTGTTCATAATGATACGCCTGCAATGCGTGGTATGATCAATAAAGTTGCTCATCTTGTTACTGTAAAAGAACAATAAAATTAATTTTTTCTTATAACAAGGAGGTGCCAACATATGAAACTTCATGAGTTGAAAGCTGCAGAAGGTTCTCGTAAAGAACGTAAACGTAAAGGACGCGGTATCGGTTCTGGTACTGGTAAAACTGCCGGTAAAGGCCATAAAGGACAAAATGCTCGTTCTGGCGGTGGTGTTCGTCTTGGATTTGAAGGTGGTCAAACACCATTATTCAGACGTCTACCGAAACGTGGATTCTCTAACGTAAACCGTAAAGATTACGCGATCGTTAACCTTGACCTGCTGAACCGCTTTGAAGATGGTACAGTAATCACTCCAGCTCTATTGATTGAGACTGGAATTGTCAAAAATGAAAAATCGGGAATTAAAATTCTCGCCAAAGGTACTGTAGAGAAAAAGCTTACAATCCAAGCTCACAAATTCTCTGCTACTGCTAAGGAAGCTATCGAAGCTGCCGGCGGTACAACTGAGGTGATTTAATGTTTCGCTCGATCTCCAACTTTATGCGCGTGGCTGACATAAGAAACAAAATTCTTTTCACACTGATTATGCTAATCGTCTATCGCATCGGTACGTTTATTCCTGTACCGAATGTGAATGCCGATGTGCTGGCAGCGCAGGATCAGCTAAGCGTCTATGGTATCTTGAATACCTTCGGCGGTGGTGCACTGAAGAACTTCTCAATCTTAGCGATGGGTATCATGCCGTATATTACTGCATCCATTATCATTCAGTTGTTACAGATGGACGTTGTTCCTAAGTTCACTGAGTGGTCTAAACAAGGAGAATCAGGGCGACGTAAATTAGCACAGTTTACACGTTATGCTACTATAATCCTAGGATTTATCCAAGCTTTGGGTATGTCTTATGGATTTAATAGTATGTCTAGTGGACAACTGATCAGTAATCCTGGAATTGGAACCTATTTGTTAATTGCCACTGTTCTTACAGCAGGTACAGCTTTTCTCCTGTGGTTAGGGGAGCTGATTACCTCTAAAGGCGTTGGTAACGGTATATCCATCATCATTTTCGCAGGGATTGTAGCAAGTTTACCGACAACGGTAAACCAAATCTATGCTCAGCAATTTGAAGATGTTGGAGATCAATTATTCATTAAGATCGCTACAATGGTCCTTCTGGTAATTGCGGTCCTAGCCGTTGTTGTGGCTGTTATCTTTATACAGCAAGCATTACGCAAAATTCCAATTCAATACGCTAAGCGTGCTGCAGTTGGCCGTACGCAATCTGGCGGACAATCTACACATTTACCGTTAAAAGTGAATGCTGCAGGCGTTATACCAGTCATCTTTGCGACAGCATTTATCATTACTCCAAGAACGATTGCTTCGTTCTTTGGAACAAATAGCGTTACCACTTGGATTCAAAACACATTTGATTATACTCAGCCTATTGGGATGATTGTCTATGTGGCCCTAATTATCGCCTTCTCCTATTTTTATGCCTTTATACAGGTTAATCCTGAACAAATGGCTGAGAATCTGAAGAAACAAGGCGGTTATGTACCGGGGATTCGTCCTGGTAAGAGCACACAGGATTATGTAACATCTGTGTTGTATCGCTTGACGTTTGTTGGATCTATCTTCCTGGCTGCGATTGCAATATTACCGGTATTCTTTATAAATATCGCTAATCTGCCTCAATCTGCTCAAATCGGTGGAACAAGCCTTCTAATTATAGTTGGTGTTGCTCTTGATACGATGAAACAGCTTGAATCACAGTTAGTAAAACGGCATTATAAAGGTTTCATAAAGTAATGAGAATTTGGGGACATTTGTGTTCCCAAAATCACATTATGGAGTTTGAGGGGGAAAGAGAAACGTGAATTTAGTCTTAATGGGTCTTCCAGGTGCTGGTAAAGGTACCCAAGCCGAGAGAATCGTAGAAAATTATCATATCCCTCATATCTCTACAGGAGATATGTTCCGGGCAGCTATCAAAGAAGGTACGGAACTTGGTTTAAAAGCAAAGTCATTCATGGATAAAGGTGAACTTGTTCCCGATGAGGTAACAATTGGCATTGTTCGTGAACGATTAGGCAAAAGCGATTGCGAAAAAGGTTTCTTGCTTGACGGTTTCCCTCGTACAGTGGCTCAGGCGGCTGCACTAGAGGATATTACAGCAGAACTTAATCGTCAAATCGATTTTGTAATTAATATCGACGTTGATAAGGATATTCTTATGGAAAGATTGACTGGACGCCGGATCTGTAAAGCTTGCGGCTCTACCTATCATCTGGTGTTTAACCCACCAGCAAAAGAGGATACTTGTGATCGCTGCGGCGGTGACCTTTACCAACGAGCTGACGATAATGCTGAAACGGTTCAAAATCGCTTAGATGTGAACCTTAAGCAAACACAACCGCTTCTTGATTTTTATGAAGAAAAAGGCTATGTGCGTAACATTAACGGCCAGCAAGATATTAATAAAGTATTTGAAGACATCGATGTGCTCCTTGGTGCTGTACGTTAAGGATCGTTTGTAAAACCCCGCTGAACTCTGTATTATGCGTTCAACTACTGAATTATACTGCTTTGCAGAAAGGTTTATAGTGAAACATAATGCATTCCCTTCAGTTAAAGGGTATAATGGATTTCGCGGCAGTATTTGCCCATCTGTTAACAATGAACTCGTGCATGGCATTCCAGGTTACGAGTTGGGCAAGAAGCCGGTATCAGAAATGATATCGTTACTTGCTATCAATGTGACTCAGCTTGGTCATACCCTGTCGGCAAAATTGATGATGAAACGCAGCGACTCTTACAGGTTACCGAAGAGTCATTATATAGAGGGTTGGAAGAAGCAATAAATATGCGTCTTTCAAACATCTCCCATGCTATACAAACCTATGTCGAGGCTGAACGCTTCTCTGTTGTAAGAGAGTATGTCGGTCACGGAATCGGTCAAGACTTACATGAGGACCTACAAATTCCTCATTTCGGTCCACCTGATAAAGGTCCTCGGTAAAAGCCTGGCATGGTGCTCGCTGTTGATTTATGAATAGTGCTAGCAGAATGTTCTAGACTTTGGAGGATTATTGGACTGTCGTAACGGCTGACGGAAAGATGTGTACCCATTTTGAGCATACAGTTGCAATCACAGAAACAGGGTTTTAATCCTAAAGAAGCTATAAGCAGAAGTGATTGTGTTGAATGCTTCCGATATGAGTTCACGCATAGAGAAGGGAGAATCAATTTAATGGCGAAAGACGATGTAATTGAAGTTGAAGGCACGGTCACTGAGACTTTGCCAAATGCAATGTTTAAGGTAGAATTAGAAAATGGTCATACTGTTTTAGCTCATGTATCCGGTAAAATTCGTATGCACTTTATTCGCATTTTGCCTGGAGATAAAGTTACGGTTGAGCTTTCCCCGTATGATCTAACTCGCGGCAGAATCACATACCGATTTAAATAATCGGGTACGCTCCGATCTGTATAAGGAGGTTAGATAGCAATGAAAGTCAGACCATCTGTTAAGCCCATCTGCGAAAAATGTAAAGTTATCCGCAGAAAAGGTAAAGTTATGGTTATTTGCGAAAACCCTAAACATAAACAAAAACAAGGCTAATAGAAGGAGGTGCACTCACCAATGGCACGTATTTCTGGTGTAGATATTCCCCGTGACAAACGTATTGTTATTTCTTTAACATACATTTTCGGTATTGGTAAACAAACTGCTATCAAGATTCTTGATCAAGCTGGTGTTTCCCAGGAAACTCGCGTTCGCGATTTGACTGAAGATGAATTAAATAAAATCCGTGAAATCATCGATTCACTTAAAGTAGAAGGCGATCTTCGTCGTGAAGTTTCCCTTAACATCAAACGTCTAATGGAAATCGGCAGCTATCGCGGTCTTCGTCACCGTCGTGGTCTTCCTGTTCGTGGACAAAATACTAAAAATAATGCTCGTACGCGTAAAGGACCTCGTCGTACAGTAGCTAACAAGAAAAAATAATCAGTAAAGGAGGTTACTTTTCATGGCTCGTAAAACTAATACACGTAAACGTCGTGTGAAAAAGAATATAGAAACTGGTATCGCTCATATTCGTTCTACTTTCAATAATACTATCGTTACAATTACTGATGCTCATGGTAATGCCATTTCTTGGTCAAGTGCTGGTGCTTTAGGTTTCCGTGGTTCACGTAAATCTACACCTTTCGCTGCACAAATGGCTGCTGAAACTGCTGCTAAGACATCAATTGAACATGGTATGAAAACACTTGAAGTTACTGTTAAAGGACCTGGTGCAGGACGTGAAGCTGCTATTCGTGCTCTTCAAGCTGCTGGTTTAGAAGTAACTGCAATTAAAGACGTAACTCCAGTTCCACATAACGGATGCCGTCCGCCAAAACGTCGCCGTGTTTAATTAATATTTCTGTATAGATTTTGTATAATTGTCTATAATGGGATATATTAGTACGTTTGCGTTCTTACAGAATGATTATTTCAGTTGTTGCGTACAAGCGGGAACGTAGACATGGGGAATTTCGGTTTTAGTGAGATCCTTCACGGACCGGGGTTTCGACGTTTTGAAGGAGGGTTTATTGAATGATCGAAATAGAAAAACCAAAAATCGAAACGGTTGAAATCAGCGATGACGCCAAGTATGGCAAGTTCGTCGTAGAGCCACTAGAGCGTGGATATGGTACTACATTAGGAAACTCCTTACGTCGTATTCTTTTATCCTCACTCCCAGGTGCTGCTGTCACATCTATACAAATTGATGGAGTGCTGCATGAGTTCTCAACAATTGAAGGTGTCGTAGAAGATGTAACTTCTATCATTCTGAATGTGAAAAAGCTTGCTCTTAAGATTTACTCCGATGAAGAAAAGACGCTTGAAATCGATGTACAAGAAGATGGTGTTGTTACTGCAGCCGACATTACTCATGACAGTGATGTAGAAATCCTTAATCCGGATCTTCACATTGCAACTCTTGGGAAAAACGGCCATATGCGTATGCGTTTAATGGCACGTCGCGGACGCGGATACACTCCAGCAGAGCAAAACAAACGTGAAGATCAACCAATCGGTGTGATTCCAATTGATGCTCTATATACTCCTGTATCTCGTGTTTCATATCAAGTTGAAAATACTCGTGTTGGTCAGCTTTCAAACTTTGACAAACTAACGTTTGATGTTTGGACTGATGGCAGTAATGGCCCTCAAGAAGCTGTAGCACTTGGAGCTAAGATTTTAACTGAGCATTTAAATATTTTTGTTGGTCTAACTGACGAAGCTCAAAATGCCGAAATCATGGTAGAAAAAGAAGAAGACCAAAAAGAAAAAGTCTTGGAAATGACTATTGAAGAGCTTGATCTTTCTGTCCGTTCTTATAACTGCCTAAAACGTGCTGGAATCAATACTGTTCAAGAGCTTGCTCATAAAACAGAAGAAGATATGATGAAAGTACGTAATTTGGGACGCAAATCACTTGAAGAAGTGAAAGCGAAACTTGATGAATTAGGCTTAGGACTCCGTAAGGATGACTGATGACTAGTCAGCACATGCTGAACTAGCTCTTCTATTGCGAGTCAAAAGACTTAGAATATATAACTTCGACAGAAGGAGGGAATCTCTAAAATGGGTTACAGAAAGTTAGGACGCACTAGCGCACAACGTAAAGCTTTACTTCGTGATTTAGCTACGGACCTTATTATCCATGAGCGTATCGAAACTACAGAAGCTAAAGCTAAAGAATTACGCTCTGTAGTAGAAAAAATGATCACTCTTGGTAAACGCGGTGACTTGCACGCTCGTCGTCAAGTTGCTTCATATATCCGTCCAACAGCTGCTGATGCTGAAAAGAGCCAAAACGCTATCCAAAAATTATTCGCTGACATCGCTCCTCGTTATGAAGAACGTCAAGGCGGATACACTCGTATTATGAAAGTCGGTCCACGCCGCGGAGACGCAGCACCAATCGTGGTTATCGAATTAGTTTAATAACACCGATCAAGAGGGCGTGGACAGTTGAACAATGACTTGTTCTACGCCCTTTTTGAATATATTTTTTCAAAGGAAAATCTTGCATACAAGAATACGCATTGAGTGTTACGATGGCTGGTTACCCGGTTCGATCAGGGAACCTTCTCGTCTAGCTCAAGTACCCCTTCCCGCTTATTATAAGCGTTTATAAAAGACATCCGTTTATCGAAATGGAGATTAGAAATGCTGCTCTTAATTTACCGAATTCTTTCGGTGGAAGGGGTGCAGCGTTTTTTTATATCCAAAAATAAGACGGTATCTTTTTATTTTGGTACTGCTTAAGATAAGATGGTGAGAAGTTCAACTATTGGGAGGACCATATGGGAAAAAAGCTTGTATCACTAGATCACGTTGTTTTTAACTATGAAGGTTCGGACAGTCATGCAATAAATGATGTGTCCTTTGATATATATGAAGGTGAATGGCTTGCCATTGTAGGGCATAACGGGTCAGGTAAGTCGACGCTAGCTAAGCTATTAAATGGTCTTCATTTTGCTAGTTCAGGTGTTATTACCATCAATGGCTCTGAATTAACTCAAGCTACGGTTTGGGAGGCTCGCCGAAAAATAGGGATGGTCTTTCAAAATCCCGATAATCAATTTGTTGGAACAACGGTTGAGGATGATGTGGCTTTTGGTTTAGAAAATAACGGAATACAGCAAGATATCATGGCTGAACGTGTTAAGCGTGCCCTAATGAAAGTTAAAATGGATGCATTTCTTGATCAAGAGCCGCACCATCTTTCCGGAGGCCAGAAGCAGCGAGTAGCGATAGCCGGTGTATTGGCGTTGCAGCCAGATATTATTATTCTGGATGAAGCTACCTCTATGCTAGATCCCAGAGGACGTGAAGAGGTCCTGGAGACGGTTCGAGAGCTTAAAGAGGAAAACGTTCTGACTGTTGTATCAATTACTCATGATTTAGAAGAGGCAGCAAAGGCGGATCGGATCATTGTAATGAACAAAGGCCAAGTGCATCGTGAAGGAAGTCCAATCGAAATTTTTCGTCTTGAAGATGAACTGATTGAGCTCGGACTTGATATACCATTCTCAGTAAAACTGAGTAAGGCGCTGCAGAAGACCGGTCTCGATCTTAAAAATGACCATCTGACAGAGGAAGAGCTGGTGAAGGAATTATGCGAATTACACTCGAAGATGTAGAATATCGTTATTCAGTGAACACACCTTTTGAGCACTTGGCATTACATGATGTGAACATGACGATTGAACCTGGGACATATACGGCTGTTATAGGTCATACAGGTTCTGGTAAATCGACACTTCTTCAGCATTTAAATGTATTGCTCAGACCGACTAAAGGACGGGTGATCATTGGTGAACGAACAATAAGAGCTCAAAAGAAAAAGGAAAAAAACTTAAAATCTATTCGGCAGAAGGTCGGCATTGTTTTTCAGTTTCCTGAGCATCAATTGTTTGAAGAAACAGTCGAAAAGGATATTTGTTTCGGACCAATGAACTTTGGGGTACCCGAAGCCAAAGCAAAGGAACTTGCTCGGATCGCATTAAAGCAAGTGGGGCTTGAACAGGAAATTCTTAAAAAATCTCCATTTGATTTATCAGGCGGCCAGATGCGGCGTGTGGCCATTGCTGGTGTTATCGCAATGGAACCAGATGTGCTCGTTCTTGATGAGCCGACAGCTGGTTTAGATCCACGCGGACGCAAGGAAATTATGGATATGTTTTATCAGCTTCATAAGGATAGAGGCATTTCTACAATACTCGTTACACATAGCATGGAAGATGCGGCCCGTTATGCAGATGATATTATTATCATGCATAAGGGAACGGTTTATCAAAAAGGAAAGCCAGAGGAAATCTTCTCAAAGCCTGATCAATTACTAGAATTGGGTCTAGATGTTCCAGATACAGTGCGTTTTCAGTTAATGCTGCAAAGAGAAATGGGTATCCGGTTTGCACGCCCGAGCTTAAGTCTAGAGGATTTAGTAGCTGATATTAAAGAGGCGATGGAACGGGGGAACCGCTTATGATGGACAAAATGATTTTTGGCCGTTATGTTCCTGCGGATTCTGCCATTCATAAAATGGATCCTCGAGCGAAGCTAATGCTCGTATTTTTATTTGTATGTACGATTTTCTTGGCGAATAATGTAGTGACATATGGTCTTGTTGCTATCTTTACTATTGGACTGATTATTTTATCAAAAATACCTCCTCGTTTTCTATATAACGGATTGAAGCCGGTGTTCTTATTAATTGTTTTCACCTTTTTGCTTCATATTCTTTTCACAAAAGAAGGAGAAGTCATCTTTGAATTTGGTATTTTAAACATTTATGAAGGCGGTCTTAAACAAGGTGCGTTTATATCGTTACGATTTACTTTCTTGATTTTGGTCACGTCCTTACTGACATTGACGACGACTCCTATCTCTATTACAGATGGCATGGAGGAGCTGTTGAATCCGTTTAAAAAGTGGAAACTGCCGATTCATGAGCTTGCCCTGATGATGTCCATCTCACTGCGGTTTATTCCGACATTGATGGAGGAAACGGACAAAATTATGAAAGCACAGGCAGCCCGAGGGGTGGATTTCACTTCAGGACCTTTAAAAGACCGAGTTAAATCAATTGTTCCACTGCTTGTTCCATTATTCGTAAGCTCATTTAAACGAGCTGAGGAACTTGCAACTGCTATGGAATCAAGAGGTTACCGAGGCGGTGAAGGAAGAACGAAATACCGTCAATTGAGTTGGAATACTCGTGATAATCTTCTAATGGCAGCACTCGTAGTGCTTGCTGTCTTACTATTCTTATTACGTTCATAATGAGGGACAAGATATGCACAGAATAAAATGTACAATCTCGTATGACGGTACCATGTTTGCTGGGTATCAAGTTCAGCCGGATAAGCGTACGGTTCAGAGTGAGCTGGAGACAGCACTAGCAAGGATGCATAAAGGACAGGGTGTCAAAGTGACCGCCTCTGGCAGGACAGATGCTGGTGTTCATGCCAAAGGTCAAGTCATTCATTTTGATACTCCTTATACAGTACCGGTGAAAAATTGGCAAAGAGGTCTCAATTCCCTCCTGCCTGATGATATTGCTGTTGTGAAAGCTGAAGTAGTTGAGGACACATTTCATGCTCGGTTTGATGCAACAGCGAAGGAATATCGCTATTTTGTATCACGTTCAGCTCAGAAAGATCCATTCCGAAAAAATTATATGTACAACTTCCCATTTCCTCTGGACCTGGAGCTTATTAAACAGGCAATTTCTCATCTCCTTGGGACTCACGACTTTACCAGCTTTTGCTCTGCAAAAACAGAGGTGGTAGATAAGGTCCGCACGATTCATGAAATTGAGCTCTATGAAGAAGGAGACGTACTTGTATTTCGTTTTAGAGGAAATGGCTTTCTTTATAATATGATTCGAATCCTCATGGGGACATTATTGGAAATTGGAAATGGAAAATTAATTTCCAGTATGGTCCCGGAAATTCTTCAAAGTAAGGATCGAAGCGCCGCGGGAAGGACTGTTCCAGGCCAAGGTTTATACCTCTGGGAAGTTGAATATAAAAAGTCTTAAAAAAATATTTTCAGGACAACTAAACCTGGTGTAACATTCTCTTGACAATGGACTTGGTAGAAGGTAATATAATATGGTATGAATTTTAATCCCGCGATAAGCCCCGGAATCTTATTGTGATTGAAAATAAATATAACTAATGAAACAATTTTTAGGAGGGTAATTATGCGCACAACATTTATGGCGAAAGCCACTGAAGTTGATCGTAAATGGTATGTAATAGATGCTGAAGGTAAAACTTTAGGTCGTCTTGCTAGTGAAGTAGCATCCATCTTACGTGGTAAACACAAACCAACATTCACACCTCACGTAGATACTGGTGATCACGTGATTCTAATCAATGCAGGTAAAATTCATTTGACTGGTAAAAAATTGACTGATAAAATTTATTACCGTCACACTATGCATCCAGGCGGTCTTAAAACAAGAACTGCTCTTGAAATGCGTACAAACTATGCTGAGAAAATGCTTGAGCTTGCTATTAAAGGTATGCTTCCAAAGAATTCTCTTGGTCGTCAGATTTTCAAAAAATTGCACGTATATGAAGGCGCTGAGCACAAGCACGAAGCTCAACAACCAGAAGTATACGAATTACGCGGATAATTATTAAAGGAGGTTAACTATTTTGGCACAAGTTCAATATTATGGTACTGGTCGCCGTAAGAGCTCAACAGCTCGTGTACGTTTAATCCCAGGCGAAGGTCGCGTTATCATTAACGGACGCGATATCAACGAATATATTCCTTTCGCAGCACTACGTGAAGTTGTTAATCAACCACTAGTTGCTACTGAAACTACAGGCACTTACGATATCCTTGTAAACGTAAAAGGCGGTGGATACACTGGCCAGGCAGGCGCAATCCGTCACGGAATTGCACGTGCATTGTTGTTAGTAGATCCTGAATACCGTCCTGCTCTTAAATCAGCAGGTCTGTTAACTCGTGATCCTCGTATGAAAGAACGTAAAAAATACGGTCTTAAAGGCGCACGTCGTGCACCTCAGTTCTCAAAACGTTAATATCTCTTTTATATCAACGTTTCAAGGCTCTCAACCATTATTGGTTGGGGGTCTTTTTTTGTGACTCTAAAAACTCTAAAAACTTTTGACCACATTTTGACCACGAAATTATTTTTGACCTCATATCATAACTCAATATATCTTTGGAATTTTTGTGCTGTTTGCTCTTTTAGTGTATCCGTAACGTGAGTATAAATGTTCATCGTCATTTTTATGTCAGAGTGTCCTAACCGCTCTTGTACTTCTTTAATACTTGCACCTGCTTCAAACAACAGGGATGCATGAGTGTGACGTAAACCATGAATAGTAATTCTGTGAAGCTGGTGTTTTTTTATTACAATTTCAAGCTTTTCATTAGGATATGCTAAGCGGAGAGGAGATCCATCATCCCGAGTAAAAACCATCTTTCTATCCTCAAGGTGATTTACAATAGCTAAATTCGTTTCACTTTGCCGTATACGCCATTTTTTTAGTAAAGATGTGGTTTGAGTACTTAAACTGATTAGACGTCTAGATTCCTTTGTTTTAGATGTTTGAAAGATAAACTCTCCCTTGTTGTGAAAAAGAGTTTTTGTAAAGCGAATAGAGCCAGTTTCCAAATCAATATCATCCCATGTAAGAGCTAATATTTCACCTTTACGTGCCCCGGTATATATTAGTAGATGAAAAAGTACGTAATCACGAAGAGCTAATTCTTGTTTTGTTATTGCTAAAAATTGTTTCATATCATCCTTATTCCAATAATTGCGCTCAGCTGCCTCGTTTTCCTCACTGTACAATTCCTTTTGCAGTCTTGGTATACTTACATGCTCTAACGGATTCTTTGTTATAATGTCCATTTTGACAGCATATTTAAAAACTTGGTTTGCTTGGATTTTTATATCGTTAACAGATGTAATTAATTGAGCAATTTCGTTTATCATTTGTTGACAGTATGTTTTGTTAATTTCCTTTATTTTTAATTTTCCAAAACGGGGTATTATATGCTTACTAAATTTTGATTCAATACTCTTCTGGGTGCTGGTCTTAATGGTTTTTGAATGATTTGAAAACCATTGGTCAAATACATCCTTATAGGTAAGATTATTATTACTTAGGGATAAACCATTAGCTAACTCTTGTTCAACTCTTGACGCAGCTTGTAGTGCTTCTTTTTTTGTTCTAAATCCTCTCCGAGTTGTAGTTTGTCTTTTTCCAGTTTCGGGATTAATACCTGTATCTAGTTTAAATAACCACATTTGACCTTGTTTCGTTGTGTATTTTTGAAAAGATGCCATTTTATTACCTCGTGAATTCTTATTTTATAGATGGTAAATTGCAAATTGCATTTGTAATTTCCAGCATTAATTAATTTCTTTTTTTTCTTTTTGTTTAGTTTGTATTCATTTATCCAATTTTCTATTTGGCTTGTTGATATATTTAACTTTTTTGCTTGATCTTCTACACTGCTATCATTGTTTAGAATAGCGTGTATGGCCCTATTTTTTGCTTTTCTAAAACGTTCAGCTTTTTTAATAGTTTTCTCATTACTTAATCTATTGAGCTTATCTGTAACCGCCCTGTATATTTTCCTACATTCTTCTTTTCCACAGGTCATTTTTCGCCAGTTACCTGTCCCCTCCAATGAATACGTCATTCCGCAACAAGGACAAATTGAAAATTTAATACGGTTCGTATCAGCAATAAATAATTCTATCCATGCTAATTCGATTAAACTTTTTACACCGTGAATACCAATATCATTATCAGAAAAACGACACCCTTCTGAAATAATAGGACTGATATGAATTTGCATAATTGCAGTGGAATATATCGAATGATAGAACTCTGCCATAAAAGTATTTTTACTTACAGCCGGCTTATCTTTCCAAAAACCATTTGAGTGCAAATTGGTTTCTAAAGTACTGTTAAGTTCCGAAAGATATACATCCATTCCTACATTTGAATTACTTTTCTGTTTATCGGTTGCGCGAGAAAGCATTAATAAAGTAATAATTTCAAAAAGATTTTCCACATTAATAGTTATACCGGAATGAGCGTCTCTTACTCGAAGATGACCTTCCTCACCCATTTTAAGAAAAAACCCTAATAACTTAATTGATTTTTTATTAATAGAGGCTTCTAACTTATTCACAAGATCCGCTAAGTTGAGATTCTCTAATTTGGTTTCCTTGGGGTAAACCTCAATAAATGAAGTAGAAAATAAATTTATAAAAGGTAAAATGTTTTTTTTATCCGAGTAGCCCTTAGAAATAAGAATTTCGTTATCCAGATTAGTTTGCTTTCTAGTAATTCTAAATATCTTTTCGTGTTTTTCTGAAATTGAATATACTGTCACAGTTTGATCATTAAAATTTTCATTAGTCTTGGACAAGCCTTCACTCCCCGTTCTATCTAAATAATTAGCGCGGTCACGTTCTAAAGTTAATTTTACTAAACGTGACAATTATTGCTATTATTAATATACAACATCAATACCAACAAGGGAAGGGGATTATTCGATTGTTTAAACGTAATAAGGAAATTAGGCAAGCTAAAGGTGATATACCATTATGGGCTATTGCAGAACGATTAGGAGTCCATGAAAACACCTTTTATAACTGGATGAAAACAGAAATGATAGGAGAGCGAAGACAAAAAGTTATAGTAGCTATTAAAGAAATAAGGGAAGAATTGCAGAAAGACTAGGGGGAGCGATTTTGAATTTAAAACTAGAGATACCAGAAGATACGATCTTTCTAAATCGTTCAGATTTAAAAAAAGTACTACAAGAATTGTTAGTTGAGTTGAAAGATGATAAGTCACTTAATGAAATTATGACAATTAGAGAGGCAGCAGAATATTTAAGAGTAAGTATACCAACAGTTCGTAACATGATAGCCAATAAAGAAATTCCTTATTTTCAAAGAGGGCAAGTAATTCGCTTAAATCGTATGAATGTTAAGGAATGGCTGTGGAACACCTCAGAATTTTAAATACTTGAAGCTGGAGTGGGTGGGGTGGTATGGCAGGATGGATTAAAGTTCATCGAGATTTATTAGATAAACCTATTTGGGTAGAATCTACACCTGAACAAAAAACGATCCTAATTACTCTCCTTATGATGGTAAATCATCAAAAAAGAGAGTGGGAATGGCAAGGGAGACCATATAACGTTGAGCCAGGCCAGGTTATTACTAGTTTGGATTCTATAGCTCAAAAGAGTGGGAAGGGCATATCGATTCAGAACATCAGAACAGCCTTAAAAAGGTTTGAAAAATACGGATTTCTAACAAACAAATCAACAAATAAAAGTAGGCTCATAACCATTATTAATTGGGTAGCTTACCAAAAAAATGATGACGAATTAACAAGGGAATTAACAGGCAGTCAACAAGCACGTAACAGGCAGCTAACACCTAACAAGAAGGATAAAGAATTTAAAAATGATAAAAAGATAAAGAATAATTCCTTTCGTAAGCTGGATTCTTACGAAGAGGATAGTGCTCCTTTTCAGTTATCATTAAGGCTATTAAACAATATTAAAAAAAATATTACTGGATTTAAAGAACCTAATCTTCAAAAATGGTCAGATGACTTTCATTTGATGATGAAAAGAGACAAGCGCACGTTTGAACAAATTGTATGCTTGATTGATTGGTGCCAAAAAGACTCTTTTTGGAAGTCAAATATACTATCTCCAGCTAAATTAAGAAAACAGTTTGATCAATTAGTTTTGAAGAGTCAATCTGAGAAGCAAACAAAAGAAAAAAATAAAAGCATTCAACAGTTCTCTGTAAACCGTCCTAGTCATTGGGAAGAACCGAAACCCTTAACAAATGAAGAATACAGTCGAATGAAAAAATCAGAAGCTGAGTTGTTTTAATAGGAATAGGAGTGAGGATGATGGATGATAGCAAGCGATTTTTAAGTATTGATGATATTTTTAAGGATGCTGTTAAAAAGATAGTTCCAATATTAGCTGATAGTGATGAATTCGAAGCAAAATATCTACATGGATTATCTTGTTTAGGTTGTGGAGAAGAAACGGCAAGCGGTCTATTTTATCGTAAATTCAATCAGAAAGAATGGCTTCTTGCTAATAAATCAATGAAATGTTCAATTTGTTTGGACAGAGAGGCTTTTAAGGTTTATCAAAACAAAAGCTTAAAGGAATTAAAGTCATCTGTAGGAGAAAGGCTGACAAAAGAATATTTTCTTCCTCCTGAAGCTTTAAAGGGAGCTGGATTCAATAATTATCAAGAAACAAATACCATCACTGCTGGAGCTAAGGAAAGAGCAGTTATATTCACCAAATTGTTTTTAGAATCCACGGAAGATTACTACAACCTTTTGATTATGGGTAATCCAGGAACTGGTAAGACGCATTTGTGTACGGCAATTGCCAGGAACATAAAGAAAAAGGGTTTTACGGTAGGCTTTTTAACTACGGGAAAATTACTATCAATGATTAAAGAAACTTACCAAAAGGGAGCTGCTAAAACAGAGGTAGGGATTTTTAGAGATCTTACCAGACTTGATCTTTTAATTCTAGATGATGTTGGATCGGAAGCAAAAGGAGGAAGTGATGATTGGAGAAAAGCTATGATTTTTGAGGTAGTGGAAAGCCGGAGTGGTAAACCGACAATCTATACCAGTAACTTGACAGACACAGACTTACCCTTTGCTGTGGGAGAAAGAGTCTTTAGCCGCTTCTACAATAATACAAAATTTATTGACCTATTTACAGATGATTTCCGTAAAAGATTCCAAATTAATTAAATAGAGAATTGATAAATATTGTGGATGTGATGAGAGAAGGGAAGGTGATGTGGTGTGAAGGATAATAAAACTAGGCAACAGTTTATTGAAATGCGAGCGAAAGGGATTAGCTTTGATAGGATAGCTAAAGAATTAAAGACAGCTAAGTCAACGCTTATTGAATGGTCAAAGACTTATCTTATAGAAATTGAAAATTTAAAGGCTATTGAATTGGAAGCTTTGCAACAACAATTCTTTGTAACAAAAGAAGCAAGAATAGAACTTTTGGGGAAACAAATGGAGCGGATTAAAGAAGAACTTGAAAACCGGGATTTTTCACATGTTCCAACAGATAAGTTACTAGATTGTTATAGCAAAGCGTTGAACCAATTAAAACAAGAGGAAATGGAAATTATATTCAAACGTAAACCCGAAACGCGAGATATAATAGCACCTACCTTAGTATCTTGGAAACCATAATAGGTCTAAAACAATACTGGTGCCCTTAGAGTTGGCCTCCCACAGATGAACCATTAACGATGAGAATAGGAAATACATTAAAT
Organism: Peribacillus psychrosaccharolyticus ATCC 23296; assembly: GCF_000305495.1. Lineage (GTDB taxonomy): Bacteria > Bacillota > Bacilli > Bacillales > DSM-1321 > Peribacillus > Peribacillus psychrosaccharolyticus. The sequence goes on from NZ_AJTN02000006.1 coordinate 34,564, forward strand.
TTATATTTGTAATCACACAATTTTGTTCTCAGATCTGGGTCTGTTTTTGTATATCTAAATTACTCAGATTGTATATTTAGGATAAAGGCTGGGTTGTAACCCAGCCTTTATCCAAAAAATCCCCTAACTGTACCGTACAACCACCCCGATTCATATAGTGCCTTATATTTTTAAAAATAAATATTAGCTTAAAAAAGAAAAAAATGTAATTTAAATTAGGAATATTTGTTATTATATTCTTAAGATAAAATGAATTAGAAGAGGTGTAGACATGAACGTTAAGATAGAGCCTGGGAAAATACTTGATAATAAAGATATAACAAGAATTTTCAAATGTGCTCCTCAAGGCGGCATGAGACGTTCAATTGAAACCAATACCTTAGTCTTAGTTTCGGACCATACAAAATCCTTATATGAAGATCGTTGGGATGGAAACATATTTCATTATACAGGCATGGGAAGAGTAGGAGATCAGACATTAACATCGCAAAATAGAACGGTAGCCGAATCATTGAATAATGGTATAGAAATGCATTTATTCGAAGTATTCGAGACAAAAAAATATCTGTACCTCGGAGTCGTAGAGTTAGTAGCTAACCCGTATCAAGAGGAACAGTTGGATGATAACGGAATGAAGCGACAAGTTTGGATATTTCCTCTTAAATCTATAAATAATCAAAAAAAATCATTGTTCCGGATTTAATTATTAGAATGAAAGAAGTCTTGCGGGAAAAGAAAGTAAGAAAATTGGACAATGGAGAGCTAGAGAATAGAGCCAGAACTGCTAGGAGAAAGAGTAGTAAACGGAGAACTGCCACAACTACATATGAACGTGATCCTTATGTATCAGAATTTGCAAAGCGTTGGGCAAAAGGTATATGTCAGTTATGTAATCATCCTGCACCATTTTTGAACAAGAATGGCGATCCTTATTTACATACACATCATATAGAGTGGTTATCACGTGGCGGAGAGGATTCTATTTATAATACGATCGCTCTATGCCCGAATTGCCATGATAAAATGCATATAATGAATTTAGAAGAGGACATAAGAGAATTGAAAGATAAGGTTATATTTAATGTTGGAATAGGATAATGATATTCTAAGATATTAAGTATGTTAATCCAATGTGAAATGTTAACAACTATTTGCTTTTAATTGATCATTACTCCATAAAACTTCAACGTGTGTGTTATGATAGATGATAAAATTTGTTGGGAAATTTAAGAAAAAAGAAAAGGAATTATATTTGGGGGAAAAACAGTGGCTAAAAAGAATTATTATGCAGTGAAAATTGGTAGAGTTACAGGTATTTATGAAACATGGGTTGAATGTCAAAAACAGATAAATGGATATACTGGAGCAGTATATAAGGGATTTGCTACAAAAGAGGAAGCAGAACAGTTTATAGGTGATACTTCTTCACTTCCAGTTGTGCAAAGTGAAAATAGTAATTTAGATATTAAAGATTATCTTAGTAAACTTGATGAGGAGACATTAGTAGCCTTTGTCGATGGGAGCTACGATGAAAAGTCTAAAGTTTATGGATATGGTGTTGTTTTAGTAAGTAAAGATGGAACGACAGAAGAAATAATAGGTTCTGATAATAATAAAGATTACGTTGATACTCGTAATGTAGCTGGTGAAATAGAAGGCGTACAAAGTGCAATTACTCATGCCGTTGGTAAAGGATATAAAAGAATTGCTATATTTTATGACTATACTGGAATTGAGAAGTGGGCAAGTGGAGAGTGGAACGCTAAAGCTGCAATAGCAAAGGATTACGTGGTCTTTATTACAGATATGAGAAGGTGCATAGATATTGAATATCATAAAGTAAAAGCACATTCTGGTATTGAATATAATGAAAAAGCTGATGAATTGGCAAAAAGGTCGTTATTAAAGAAAGGTATTAAAAATAGTTCTGACGGTTGTGTTACTATAACTGGTATTGCAATGGATGAATTTGAAAGCATATTTGAACTATTGATGATTAGTAATCCTGTTATTAAAGTTAAGGGAGTTGGAGAAGTTAAAAAATGTACAAATTACATAATATCTCTTAATAATGATAGGGTTGTAGTTTCGTGTTGGAAAAAAGGAACAACTACCATTCAAGGAAAACAATCAAAGTTACTCGAAGAGCTTATGATGTTAGTTGTTGAGCTTTTACCGGGTAATGGAGAGGTTGTTGAATTACTTAATGATTATCATGAAGTAATTATCGAACAACATAACATAGATGTGAAATTCAGTAATTTAATTCCTCATTTCACTAAATCTAAAACGAATGATCAGAAATTAATAAATGCACTTAATCAAGCCGTATATAATACAATGTTAAAAGGTGATAGGCCTGAGTATACGGACTTAGCAACGCCCGCTCTTAGAGCAATTGAGTATTATTTGTATAAAGTGTTTATTAATAAGGGTATAATGAGTGTAGACGATAAAAGGCATGGTTTTTGGTGTTTTGAACCTGTCCCAGGGTATGACAATGTTTATCAAATTAAAAAAAATCAATATGAAGTCCTTTTTTCTCGGGACGAGTTATTATATATTAATGAACTTTATAATTTTTATTATAACAATAGGCATACATTAAATCATTGGAATAAAGATTCAAAATTGACAAGGGATCTAAAAACGATGGAAGAAGCAAGATCTTTAATCATTAGTAATTTAGCGTTGATTGATAAGTACTATACTGTATTTTAAGAGGTGTAATTATGAAGAATGTCGCAATTGAATATTTAAATGACTCTTCTTATGTTGCTCTTCTAATTACTTTGAGTTCAAATAGTCCAATCGATTTAATTAGAGATTTTGTAATTGAAAATGACTTTAAATTTTCAGGTAAGATCATTGTAGATAGTATTTTACACTCCGGGAAT
>NZ_AJTN02000005.1 GCF_000305495.1 Peribacillus psychrosaccharolyticus ATCC 23296
AAAAGCTAGGGAAAAGGAAGGTAATAAGAATATGGCGGGAGTGACACAATATGTTAAAGAGTTTATTCGCTTTTGGAAAAGAACTTAATCAAGAAATTAAAGAAGATCGAGCAACTGGATTAGCGGCTGAACAAGCCTACTACTATATGCTGTCACTGTTTCCATTATTAATCCTTTTACTTTCCATACTACCCTATCTACAAATAGAACCTCAAAAAGCCATCGAATTCATTAATAACTTTCTTCCTTCTGAAAGTACAGAAGTATTAGAGGAAAATATTGTTACGATAGTTAGTGAGCGTAATGGCGGCCTGTTAACTGTAGGTATACTGGGTACAATTTGGTCTGCTTCCAACGGGATGAACGCCTTCATCCATGCAATGAATATTGCTTTTGATGTTGAAGAAACACGAAACTTCATTAAAGCGCGCCTAATTTCGATCGTCTTAACACTCGTACTAATTTTTGCTTTTATCGTTGTACTTGTTCTGCCTGTATTCGGCAGCACAATCATTAATATGATTGAATACGTTGTTCCACTTTCAGAAAGTTTTGAAAGCCTTATTAATCTATTACGCTGGGTGGTCGCATTAGCTGTGCTCGTTATTGTTTTAACCACACTATATCGATTTGCTCCGAATAAACAATATCCATTTAAGCAAGTAATACCAGGTGCCGTTTCTGCAACAATAATCTGGCTCGCAATTTCTTTAGGGTTCTCATTTTATGTCAGCAATTTTGGCAACTACTCTGCCACCTATGGAAGTCTTGGGGGAGTCATCATCTTAATGCTTTGGCTGTACCTAACCGGACTTACCCTCGTTATTGGCGGGGAGATTAATGCCTTATTCCATAAAAGGTATCTTGCTGTAACAAAGCCTAAAGACCGTACACATCAAAAGCCTGTGAACTCAAAGGACCGCAGACTTCATACGTAAACAAAAAAAGACTGACTCAGAATCGTATGTAACGATTTTCCGAGTCAGTCTTTCTTATTACCCTTTTACAGAATAATGCTTGGTCAAGTAGCTGATGTAATCATCATCACGAGCCAGGGCAGCTTGAAGCTTTCGCTTGATTGTACGCTCTGCTTCATAAAAATCTGCGTAGGGTTGGGATTGAATCTTTTGATTGATTTCTGTAATCCAACCTGTCCCCTCTTTATAATAGATAAAGACATAGTCATTTCCTGCTTTATACAGAACACCTTGTTTGGTTTCTTTAAGATTATAACGATTTTTGAACGCATCTCTTCGAAGCGGCTCTGCATAAAACGTCGCTTCCACAAATAACTTAAATGCTTTATCTGTCATATTGCATCCTGACGCCTTTTGATGTCCGCCGCCATCATATTTTGCCGCTATCGCTGAAACATCTACTGAATCGTGTATTGTGCGTAGACTAATGCGTTTCCCCCCTACCATCATAATCGCTATGTAATCAAGATGTGGAAATTCCTTAGACAACTCATTGCCTAATTCCGAATGATAGGATTCAGCATGCACAATTCCGGCGATATGCTCACCTATTTTAGCTTGATAAACTTCTCTTTTTTTCCGTTTGATATAACGCTCTACCCGGCTTTCTTCTACCTCTAAAAGTTTTATTTCTATGTCATCAAAATAAAACTTAGTTTGATCGCCAGTAAGCTTTTTCAACATCTTTTCCTCAAAATCTATCTGCGGGAACATAAAAAATAAATCATTTAACCGCTTAGCAGTGAAGTTCTGATTAGCATCCCATTCCCATGTGTCATATTGACGAACCAGTTCAACAAACTCGTCTACAATGGGTGAGGGCTGCAGCAGCTCTTTATCAATCAGATATTTATATAATAAAGAAGTAGCTGAGGTTTGCTTGCCGTCTTCCTGAACAACCGTAACCTCTGCCCAATTATGTTCATTTAAGTGTACAGCAGACTTGTGATGATCAATTAAAACAGCCTGACCTCCAGCTGCAACAAACTCAGAAATGCGCTTTTCATTATCTTGATTTACTGATAAATCGGTAATGATTAATTTTTCTTCCATATTTCCTGCTTCAATAAACGCCTCTACCTGATAATTCAGTCCTGCAATTGAATTATATATGGCATTAACTTTGTCACCAAAAGCTAGCTTGGCTACAATTCCACACCCTACTCCATCTAAATCATTATGTGATAAAAGCTGGTACATTAAAATCCCCCTAGCAATCAATTCTTTAGTACTATACCCTAACCATAAGCTTTTCATTTCAATATGAATGCTGATTTACAATGGAAATGAAAAAAGCCATTTCAGTTAAATTTACCATTCCCTGAAACGGCTGCAGCTTCTATTATAACGTTTTTTTATTTATTACTCCATACAGGTCTCTAGTTGTTTATAAAGAGTCTCTCTTTGCTCCTTAAGTCTAATCTGCTGCTCGTAAAGCAGCTGCAAATCTTTCAGTTCAACAGTCTCAACCATATTCTTCTCCAATCCAGCAAGTTGTTTCTCAACTTCCTCCACTTCCTTTTCAATCTCATCTGAAGTTGCTTGTTTCACCAATTGAGACTTAGAGTCGTGACGTTTTAGCATTGGCTCTTTACGATCCGTATAATTTTTTCCTGTTACTTGCAGTTTTTCCCTTGCCCATGAGTAATTCCCTTCAAAGATATGGAGCTTTCCCTCATGCAGCCAATACGTTTTATCGAAAAGTTTATTTAGTAAATAACGATCATGGGAGACGGCAATAATCGTCCCTTGAAAATGTTCCAAGGCTTCTTCCAGCACCTCCCGTGAATCAATGTCAAGATGATTAGTGGGTTCATCAAGAATGAGAAGATTAATCTCTTGGTGCATAAGCTGTGCAAGCCGGAGCCGCATTCTTTCCCCGCCGCTCAACTGCCCTGTCTTACGAAATACTGCAGGACCATAAAATAGAAATTTAGCTAGGATGTGCCGCGCTTCATTTTCACTTACCAAAACTTCTTCACGAAAGACTTCTAAAACCGTCTTTTCGGACATCACAGTCAAATGCTGAGATAAATACCCGATCCTTACATTTGCTCCTAGTTGTACACTTCCACTATCCAAACTTTCTTCCCCAAGGATTATTTTTAATAACGTGGACTTACCCGTACCATTATTACCGACGATAGCCGTACGATTTTTAAAATGAGTCGTGAAAGATGCATTAGAAAATAATGATCGTCCATGATAGCTTTTCTCTGCGTCCCTTAGCGTGATAACATCCTTTCCACTCCTATCTCCAGATTCCAACTGAAGCCCCATTTTCCTTCGTTCCAAGATTGGACGTTTCAGCTTTTCTATCCGTTCCAATGCTCTTTCCATATTGGTCGCACGTTTATGCAAAGCTTCACTGGGAGGACTAGCCTGATTAGCCCATTCTCGTAATCGTTTAATTGCTTCCTTCATTTTTTTTATCTTTTTTTGCTGCTCCTGAAAAGAATGAAATTCGTCAAGAAGCCGCTTTTCTTTCTCTTTTACAAATCCTGAATAATTATGATGATATAAAACTGCTTCCCCGTCCTCAACATCAATAATAGTCGTCACAACTTGGTCTAGAAAATAGCGGTCATGTGAGACAATCACGACTGTCCCCTTGTATTCCTTAAGATATTGCTCTAACCATTCTACAGCGGCTATGTCTAAATGATTGGTCGGCTCATCTAAAAGCAGGAGATTTGGATTCAATAATAATACTTTCCCTAATGACACTTTTGTTTTTTCACCTCCGCTTAACGCCTCATATGGTGATTCAAGCAGCCCTGTAATTCCAAGACCTTCTGCTACCTTGGCAGTCTTTGCTTCCATCTCGTAGCCATCAAGCAAATCAAACTGATCTTGCAGGGAACCATACTCCTGAAGTAAAGCATGCAGGGCCTCTTCATTTTTCTCAAGTTTCATCACATTTTCCATCCTGCTGATCTCTTTCGCTAAATTTAAAGTACTTTCAAATGCGGAAAGTAATACTTCACTTACTAAATGCTGATTTTGAAGAGGGATTTGTGCTAGATAACCTACTTTACAGTCTTTCTTCAAAATCATGCTTCCACTGTCAACCGTTTCTATTTTAGCCATCATTTTTAAAATTGTACTCTTTCCACTGCCATTACTTCCGACAAGACCTATTCGGCTGCCTTCATGCACTTCCAACGAAAGGTTCTCAAATAAAAACTCTCCGCCGAACATTTTACTAATTTGTTGTAATCCGCATATAATCATCTATTTCACTCCTCTAATTTTAGGTACAAAAAAAAGACCGCAAGAAGAGGTCAGTGCCTTCTCTGCAATCTTCCTTATTACTAGGATTCGTGGTTTCTAGTAGTGTAAAACGAACAAAAAGGGCCATTTAAAAGGCCCCTTTGCACATTCTATTGTAAGCAGGTGAAGAGACATCTTATCGTTCTATTCTCATTATGCAGTTGTTTGAAAAGGACAGACTTCTCCCTTGAACAATTGCATCATGAAAAATTGCACGGCAAATATACATATAATCCAGCCATTGCTCGCGCAAAATAATAGAACGATTCATCTCTTTCACCACCTTTTCTTCTATTTAAATACAGGGATATTATACCATAATATACTATTTACAGCAAAATGGTTATTCAAAACTTATTAAGCTGCTTAAATTGGCCATTTCGATGGCTGAGACAGCTGCATCATACCCTTTATTTCCTGACTTCGTTCCAGCTCGTTCAATCGCTTGTTCAATATTTTCCGTTGTCACCACACCAAAGATCACTGGGATACCCGTTTCTAAAGAAACCGATGCAATGCCTTTTGCCGCTTCATTACAAACATAATCATAATGAGAGGTCGATCCTCGGATAACCGTACCCAATCCAATAATTGCATCATACTTTTTTGATTCAGCTAATTTTTTTGAAATGAATGGAATCTCAAATGCTCCTGGTACCCAAGCAATATCAATATCTTCTTCTTCAACACCGTGCCTTTTCAATCCATCTATTGCTCCTCCAAGCAGCTTACTCGTAATCAGTTCATTAAATCGCCCTACCACTATACCAATTTTTAATCCTGTTCCAATTAATTGAGCTTCATATACTTTTCCCACACTATTTTCCCCCTTAGACAAATAAATGTCCCATTTTTATTTTTTTGTTTCTAAATACTGTTCATTTTCTTTTACAGCTGGCATTTGGATGGGCAATCTCTTGACAATATCTAAATCGCAGCCGGCCAACCCAGTTATTTTGTCAGGATTGTTTGTTAAGAGGCGTAAACGTTTAATACCAAGATCACGCAAGATCTCAGCGCTTACGCCATACTCCCTCATTTCCGCCGGAAACCCAAGTTCAATATTAGCTTCTACCGTGTCGTATCCCTCCTCTTGGAGCTTATAGGCTCGCAACTTATTGTATAAACCAATTCCTCTTCCTTCCTGACGCATATATAGAAGAACCCCTGCTCCTTCTTCTTCAATCTGTCTGAGCGCTGCATGTAGCTGCTCTCCACAATCACACCGCTTAGAGCCGAATACATCTCCGGTCATGCATTCGGAATGTATCCGTACCAGGACAGCTTCATTCTCACTCCACTCTCCTTTAACAAGAGCAAGATGCTCCAGTTTGTCAAAGGAGTTTGAATAGCCAATTAACGTGAAATCTCCATATGTAGTCGGCATATGTACTTCTGCTTCTCTTATAACACTCATTTCTTTCTCTTTACGATAACGAATCAGGTCAGCAATGGTAATGAGCTTTAATTCGTGTTTTTTAGCAAGCTCTTTTAATTCCGGTACCCGTGCCATCGTCCCATCCTCATTCATAATTTCACAAATTACGCCTCCAGGTATCGCTCCGCACTGCTTGGCTAGATCAACTGACGCCTCAGTATGACCCGGTCGACTGAAAACCCCTCCTGGTTTAGCTATTAACGGAAAAACATGACCTGGTCGTTTAAAATCAGCTGCAACAGAATGATCATTAAATAACTCCCTAATCGTTCCCGCACGTTCAAAGGCGCTTATTCCTGTACTCGCCTGTTTATGGTCAATACTCACCGTAAATGCCGTCCCATGATGATCGGTATTTTCATTGACCATAGGGTGGAGATTTAAGCGTAAGGCCCGTTCTTCAGTGATCGTTGTACAAATTAATCCTCGTCCATGAGTGGCCATAAAATTAATCACCTCTGGCGTAGCTTTCTCAGCCAGAACAACAAAATCTCCTTCGTTTTCTCGGTCTTCATCATCTACGAGAATGATAATCTTCCCGGCCTGTAAATCGACCAATGCTTCTTCAATATCATTAACCATTTAAACATCATCCTTTCTTTAAAAACCATTCTTCGTCAAAAAGTCAGACGTAATTGTTGGTGCTTGTTTTGTTTTTTCCAGTTTACTAATCACGTATTTCCCGAGCATGTCCACTTCAATATTGACTTTTTCACCCTCGTTTTTTGAACCGATTACTGTCTGTTCAAGTGTATGGGGAATGAGAGAAATAGTTAGTACATCCTGTGTCACATCGAATATGGTTAGACTAGTCCCATCAATAGCAACCGAACCTTTAGTGATGCAATAATCACTTATACCTGTTTCTGCTTTAATCTTGTAATAGACTGCGTTGGCCTGACGTTTTTTCTCCATAATCAACCCTGTTCCATCTATATGACCAGAAACAAAATGGCCTCCAAATCTTCCTGCAGCACTCATAGCCCTTTCCAAATTCACGCGGATACCAGGCCGCAGCTGTGCAATATTCGTAGCGTTGAACGTTTCTGGCATGACATCTACGGTAAACGAATTCAGTGTAAATGATGTCACGGTCAGGCACACTCCGTTTACGGAAATACTATCACCTAGATGAACGTCTTCCGTAATTAGGTCTGAAGTAATGCAAATGGACATACTATTTCTTCCTGTATTTACTGATTGAACAATCCCGATGTCTTCAATAATTCCTGTAAACACGTTTTCACCCTATTTCCAAAGTCGAGATAATTTTAATATCCTCACCCATTTGCTCTACAGATTGAAAGCGAAGATGTTTGGCCTCTTTCATCGTCTTTATCTCCATATCATTAAACATTCCGAATGCGTCCTCCCCGCCAATGAGCTTAGGAGAGAGGTATGTAATTAAGCGATTAACATGTCCTGATTTTAAGAAGCTGGTCTGGACAGTTGCACCGCCTTCTACGTATAACGACATAACTCCTTTTTTCCCTAGGAATACAAGCACCTCTTCAATTGATAGATCAGGTGTCGACATCGCATAGACGAACACACCCTTTTTTTTCAATTTAGCTGCTTTTCCTGGATCAGCTTTTGACCCAGTGATAATCCAAGTAGGCGCTGCACCATCGGTAACAACGTTAGCTGTGTACGGTACCTTTAAAAAGGTATCAAGTATTAGGCGAATAGGCTGTCTTGTATTTTCTTCATTCCGATTTGTTAATCTCGGATCATCGCTTAGAACGGTATTAATTCCCACTAAAATGGCATCATGCAAGCTTCGGTCATGGTGAACATCTCTTCTTGATTCCTCGCCGCTGATCCACTTACTGTCACCTGTTTTCGCTGCCGTTTTTCCATCTAGTGTTACGGCTTGCTTAACGGTAACATAAGGTTTACTCTGCTTAATAAAGTGAAAAAAAGGTTCATTTAACTGGTCCGCTTTCTCTTGAAGCAACCCCGTTTCAACCTCAATCCCTGCTTGTTTTAATTTCTCTATTCCTTGTCCAGCCACTAATGAGTTCTGGTCAGTTGACGCAATGATTACTTTTTCCAGACCTGACTCAATGACGGCCTTCGTACAGGGTGGGGTTTGCCCATAATGACTACACGGTTCAAGGGTTACATAAAGAGTCCCCTTTTCAGCCTTACATCCTGCCATGTTTAGTGCATGAATCTCGGCGTGAGGTTCGCCTGCCTTTAAGTGAATCCCCATTCCAACAATTTCACCGTCACGAACGATGACTGCACCAACTGTTGGATTTGGAGAGGTTTGTCCAACTGCTCCCGCTGCAAGCTGCAGAGCATAATTCATATAAAACTCATCATTCATGCAATCTCAGCTCCCCTTAATAAAAAATAAAAATCCCCTTTAAGTTAAAGGGGATTACGGGAGTATACGGCGAAAGGATATAACTAAATAAACCTATTATCTTAAAATTTTAAAATAATAAGCATTTGCTATTAACTTTCTAATTCCATATGTTCTTCTCCCATCCAGACTGTACTGTCGGCTTTGGATTCTCACCAAATCCTGCCAATTAAGGCTCGCGGGCTTAGAATTACTTCATCACCGCCGGTCGGGAATTCCACCCTACCCCGAAGAACAAACTATTTTAATATAAATATTTCTGCAAGTATAGCATTGATTAAATAGTCTGTATATTGTACAAATTTCCTATTCAATCAGATACTTTGACTACATTTCTCCAATAATGGTAGGCTGTCCATAAGAATATGAAAGAGGAGGAGTTTTTTTATGAATACAACTACCCAAACTGAGATTCACTTAGCAAATCGTCCAAGCGGTATGCCTTCTGATAATGATTTTGATTTTGTTAAACGAGCGATTCCCACACCAAATGATAAGGAAGTATTAGTTCGGACGCTCTACTTATCCGTTGATCCCTATATGCGCGGGAGAATGCAGGATGCCAAATCCTACATTGCACCATTCAAGCTTCATGAAGCAATCGTCGGAGGTACGATTGCCCAGGTCGTTCAATCGAATTCATCCCAATTTAAAAAGGGTGATATCGTAATTGGAAATCTCAAATGGGCTGAATACTCGGTTGCCAGTGAAAAGGAAATCCGGGTAATAGATCCATCAGCCGCACCCATTACAACACATTTAGGGATTCTCGGATTAACTGGTCTAACGGCTTATTTTGGTTTGTTAGACATTGGGAAACCGCAAAAAGGTGAAGTCGTGGTCGTATCTGGAGCTGCTGGTGCAGTCGGTTCAGCAGTGGGACAGATCGCAAAAATTAAAGGGGCTTATGTTGTTGGAATTGCCGGAAGTGATGAGAAAATACGTTATTTAAAAGAGGAACTTGGTTTTGATGAAGCAGTAAACTATAAATCTGCTCACCTACAAGAGGAACTCGCTAAAGCTTGTCCAAATGGTGTCGATGTCTATTTCGACAATGTCGGCGGCGAAGTGACTGATGCTGTTTTCACTCTTTTAAATAGGAACGCTCGTATTCCCTTATGCGGAGCCATCTCTTCATATAATGCTGAAGGAAAAGATTTAGGCCCGCGTTTGCAGTCAGCTATGATCAAGACTAGCTCCCTAATGAAGGGCTTTACACTTGGAGACTACTCTTCCCAATTTAAAGAGGGCAGTGCCCAGCTTATTCAATGGTTCCAAGAAGGCAAGCTAAAATATGAAGAAACCATCGTAGAAGGATTCGAAAAAACACCAGAAGCCTTCCTCGGTTTATTCAAAGGCAACAACCTTGGTAAGCAGCTCGTTAAGGTTGCAGATCCAGAAAATTAAAAGCGTATGACCAGACTGTCGAGACTTCTCGACAGTCTTTTTTTTGTCCTTGAAAATTTTTGAATGTGCTGAAAATGGTTATCAAAATTTAAAAAGAGGAATAGGTACATATAAGACAAACGCATTGTCTAGATTTCAGGCGAAGGAGGAAAACCTGTGAGATTACTAATTTTTAATATAATTGGCTATATTTTTGTTGTCCTTATTAATTTCCTTGCCAACTACCTACCGATTAACGGGAAAAGAACGGGTGAAATATCCGATAGTCTCCCCGTCTTATTTACCCCGGCAGGATACGTGTTTTCGATTTGGATTTTAATTTATGTACTCCTAGGTATTTGGGTGCTGCGGCAAATTCCTAAAAGTCGTCGAAATGAGCCAGTATACAAAGTTTCATTTCCTTGGTTTTTATTGACCTGTTTGTTTAACGGTTCCTGGATTCTTGTATGGCATTATGAACTTTTTACTCTTTCCGTTATTGTAATGATTGCTCTATTACTCTCCCTGATTATTCTTTACACAAAAATAAAAGCCGTTGAACATACATGGTTGGATAGTGCACCTTTCTCTATCTATCTTGGTTGGATTAGTGTTGCTACCATCACAAATATTGCCTTTGTATTAACCGATATAGGCTGGAATGGATTTGGCTTATCCGATCCAGTCTGGACCATTATTATGATGTTTGTAGCTGCAATCCTTGCGATTACCTTCAGAATTAAGAACCAGGATTGGCTATATCCTCTCGTCTTTGTTTGGTCCCTTATCGGTATTGCTGTTAAAAACAGTGACTTAGGTAATGGGATACCTATCTTTGCCTACTCACTAGCAGCATTGATTTTTATCGTCAGCATTTATCCCTGGAAAAGGTAAATAAGCTTGGCTCATGGAAGTGAGCCAAGCTTATTTCATTTCATTTCAACAGCTGTCAGCGCTCTCTTTAAATCATCCCAAAGATCTTCCCAATTCTCTAACCCAACAGAAAGACGGACTAACTGGTCGGTAATGCCCATTTCAAGCCGTGATTGCTCGGGAACGACCGCATGTGTCATGGTAGCCGGATGCTGTATCAAGGTTTCGGCATCACCTAAACTTACGGCAATTTTAATTAATTTTAATTCATTAAGGAGTCTTTGTGCGTCGGCTTTTGTTCCCTTGACTTCAAATGAAATCAGGCCTCCGCCTTGTTTCATTTGTTTCTCCATAATCAAATAATCAGGATGCTCCGTATCACCAGGGTAGTAAACCCGGTCAATCATGGGCTCTTTTTTTAACATCTGAAAAATTCTCTCCGCATTTTCCGAATGACGATCCATCCTCACTGGCAGCGTTTTTAACCCTCTTAATAAAAGCCATGCGTCAAATGGAGATAAGATACCGCCTATATCTTTAAGTGTCGACTTCGCCACTTGACTGATTAAATCCTGCTTTCCAGCCGCCAATCCTGCAATCACATCCCCATGGCCGCAAATATACTTGGTGGCACTATGAAGTACGATATCGCACCCATGGTCAAGAGGCTTTTGCAGATAGGGGGTAGAAAAGGTGTTATCAACAACTACTGCTATCCCGTGCTTATGGGCAATAGCAGCTACCAGCTCAAGATCAATCATTTTCATTGTGGGATTAATCGGCGTTTCAATATATATACAGGTCGTTTCCGGTCTAATGATTGCTTCCAGTTCGTCTGCCGTTTTCATTTCGCAAAAATCATGATCTATATTGTATTTCTCCTTCATTAATTTTAATAAGCCAAACGTACACCCATACAAGCCTTGGGAACAAATAATATGATCATTCGCTTTGGTCAATGCGAGCAGTACAGCGGAAACAGCGGCCATTCCCGATGCAAACGCAAGTCCTGCTTCTGCTCCTTCTAATACAGCTATTCTGTCCTCAAGAGCTTTCACAGTAGGGTTTCCCAGCCGTGAATAAATATAGCCTTCCTCCTCACCGGCAAATCGACGTTCCCCCTGCTCTGCCGTATCAAAAACAAATGTAGACGTTTGAAATATCGGTGCCGCCAAACTCCCCAGATGTTGTTTTGAATCATACCCTTCATGAATAACAGCCGTTTCAATGTGCTTGTATTTCTCCCCCATACTTTCCCTCCTAGAGATGTGTTCTATCTCCTATAATAGGCTAACCTACCACAAAATGAAAGCGTTCTCATTAACGCGTTAACTTACTATAAAAAAGTTAAGTCCAGCAGGAACTCTCTACTAATTCCGTTGCACTAACTTATTTCCATCTGATCAGCCAATATTTTATTTAAGTTTATAAATCTTTTTTTGAACTCAAGCTATGCAAATCACCCCTTCAACTAAACTATTCTGCACCGTTTGTTGAATAAACTTCTCTGCTGATTTTAATATATTGATCTTATTAAATGCAAAAAGCAGTGCGATTTCAAATGAGAAATCCACTGCCTTTTATCAGAGCTTATCTATATTACGCTTCGTCAACCAGCTTGCCGCCGTAGAATACTTTTTTAGCAAGAGAAACACCTAGTCCTTTTGCAAGTTTCTTCAGTTCACGTTCTTCCCGTTCAGTTACGATCGAAATGACTGTTCCATCCGCTCCTGCACGGCCTGTTCTGCCGGAACGATGTGTATATTGTTCCAAAGAAAGCGGAAGGTCCACATGTACAACTGTGGTCAACCCTTTTATATCAAGACCTCGAGCTGCCACATCTGTTGCCAGCAATAACGGGAATTTCCCCGAACGCAGCTTACGGAGTGCTTTTTCACGGTCAACTTTGTTCGATTCACCATGAAGAGCGCCTATTTCAAGTCCTTTAAAGTTGAGTTTTTCATAGATGACATTAAGCTCAGCGATATCATTGATAAAGGCAAGAGCTTTAATGTCTTCAAGTCTTGCAATTTTTTCAAGAATTTTAAATTTATCACGTCGTTCGGCCACGACGTACAAGTGATCGACATTGGAATCCATCTTTTCACTTTTATCAATTCGGACAATCTCCGGTTCATTTGCAAGCTCACGCGCAAGTTCTTCAGTCTGAGGCGTTAGTGTAGCTGAGAACATCAACATTTGGCGGTCTTTCAATGTCGTCTTAATAATGTTACGAATGGTTCCCATATGTTCAGCAACAATCAGCTGATCTCCCTCATCAAGGACAATCGTTTTTACATCGTGCATCTTAAGTTTCTTTTGTGCGATTAGTTCATACACTCGGCCCGGCGTTCCTACAATTACCTGCGGACGCTTTTTTAATCGATCAAGCTGTCTCTTCGCATTTGCACCACCAATAAATGCAGCCCCACTGATTTCACTTCCCTCAGTCCAAATCCGTACTTCCTCCGCAATTTGCATAACCAATTCGCGTGAAGAAGCGAGAATAACGGCCTGCGGCGATGAATTATCAGCGTTCACTTTTTCAAGGACCGGCAACAAGTAGGCTAGTGTTTTTCCAGTTCCTGTTGGTGATTCAGCCAGAACATCTTTCCCCTCCACAATCAAAGGGATTGCTTTACTCTGAATCGGAGTTGGCTTAGCAAACCCAGCTTTTTCCCAAGCATTTTGTATAAATGGTTTTAATGTTGAAATAAATGGTGTAGTCTCTGTCATATTGTTGTTCTCCTTTTGGTAAACTTCCTGTTACAGCTTCTATAATAGTATCATTGTTCGCTGCTATCAGCTAACGGAATACTAATGGTTACAGTTGTACCTTCATTTTTTTACTTTGAAAGCTAATTTGCCCGTGATGACGATGGATAATCTTTTGACAAACAGCAAGTCCAATTCCGGTTCCTTTTTCTTTCGTTGAATAAAAAGGTTCGCCGATTCGCTCTAAACGCTCCTGCTCCATCCCAATCCCGTCATCGCTCACGATTATAATGGCATCTCTTTCAGTCTTATTTAATATCAACATAATCCTGCCAGATTCATTAATCGCTTCTAAGCTATTTTTTATCAAATTAATTAAGACTTGTTTCATTTGGATATTATCAATCAGTACAGGCACTTCGTCTGTAACGTTTTCCCTGTAATCTAACTTAATTTCGTTGAAGTTAGCCTGAGCCTTCATTAAAGTTATTACTTCATGAATGGATGTCCTAATATCCTGATTGCTAAAATTAACTGCCTGTTTTGTTCCTAACACCAGCATCTCACTTGAGATAATATTAATCCGTTCAATCTCTTTAAGCATTATATCAAGATGAACGTCATTTATTTCTCGAGTAGATATCAGCAGCTGAATAAACCCTTTTAAGGAAGTCAGCGGATTCCTGATTTCATGAGCAACTGCGGCTGCAAGATGACCAATGACTGATAATTTTTCAGACATAATCATTAATTCTTCATCTCGACGCAACTCTGTAATATCCCTGGCAATTACATAGACACCTTTCATTTCTCCATTAATAACACTCGGTAATAGCTTACAACGCAAAAGTCGATTCTCGGCTTTGTGATTAATGATTGTCGTTTCAACCATTGATGACTCGCCTGACAGAGTACGGTAAAAACTTTTTTTGGCATTTTCTTTTTCATCCTGCAGCATAAGCAAGACAGGCTTGCCATAAAAACCAGACGGTTCTAGGCCCAGTATATTTACACCTGTTGGATTAAGCGCCACGAGATTTCCTTTCAAATCAAGTTCTGCAACTGCTTCAGGATTATGATTAAACAGTGAGCGGTATTGCTCATCCTTAACCATGAATTCATTACGAGAACTTAGAAGCCTAGATGTTAATGAAAAAATAACGGTATACAAAATGACTCCTGTAATAAAAATATACAGCCAGCCTTTATATTGTTGAAATAATGCATATAATTGAAGATTGGATTTTGACAACAGCATAGAAAAGTAATCAGTAAAAAAAATCCAAAACCCACCTATGACTATATAGAAAACAGTAACCTTTGCAGCAATTTTACGAGCCTGATTCATCCTTTACCCCTTCACAATTTGCAATTATTATTTCCTACCTATAAATTCTCCAAAATAAAAACCCTCATGCAGTACATAAGGGTTCGAGCTGTTTTATTGTAACACAAAATCACCAGATTCAGTCTTTACTTTTATTAAGTGCTTTCCTCCGCCTATTTGCCCGGATAGAGCATTTTCAGACTTCACATCATATTTAACCCCTTTTAATAAAACAAGTCCATCGCCCGAATTGCCTTGATAGGTCAATTTAAAGGATTTCGGTTTCTTACTATAATGAAGACTAACATCCACATTGATTAAATTACAGCTAAACGTGTTTCAGCCTTTATCCCTACAAGGCCTATAAAAATAAAAGTAAAAAAGGTATACTATTCTGAATAGTATACACTGCAAATAACCTATATCAATTAATGAGGTGTAAAAAATGAATTATATAACCCAGCGCGACGGGATTTTCCCTTCCGTCTGTTCTTTAGACTGCCCGGATCAATGCGGGCTCCTCGTTCATAAACAAAATGGTAAGATTACCAAAATCGAGGGCGATCCTAAACATCCCGTCACAAAAGGGAATATCTGCAATAAAGTCAGACATATGACGGAACGTCTTTATGATCCACAGCGACTCCAGTTTCCGCTCAAGCGTGTAGGACCTAAGGGCTCAGGATCCTTTGAAAGAACCAGCTGGACAGAAGCAATTGAAACCATAACGAATAAATGGAAGGATTTAATCGAAAAAAAAGGTCCAGAGAGTATTCTTCCATATAGCTTTTACGGGAACATGGGCATTCTTGCAGCAGAAGGAATGGACAGGCGTTTTTTTAATCGGCTTGGCGCTTCCAGACTTGATCGAACCATATGTAACGCTGCTGGTTCTGAGGGTTATGCTTATACAATGGGTGGATCGTTTGGAACAGATCCTGAAGAAACTATTCATACACAGCTATTTATTATGTGGGGAATTAATGCGGTCAGTACCAATATGCATCAGGTAACCATTGCTCAAGCAGCAAGAAAGAATGGTGCTAAGATTGTTGTTATTGATGTTCATAAAAATCAAACCGGCCGTTGGGCTGACTGGTTTATTCCCATTCTTCCAGGAACAGACTCTGCTCTCGCACTTGGGTTAATGCATATTCTTTACGCTGAAAACCTAGTGGATGAAGACTTTTTAAAACAGTATACGGTCGGCGATGCCCAGCTGCGTGAACATGTTAAAGACTATGACCCTAACACTGTATCCGCCATAACCGGTGTATCTATTGAAGACATTTATAAACTCGCTAGAATGTATGGACAAACTTCTCCCTCTTTAATCCGAATTGGGAATGGGCTCCAGCACCATGATAACGGTGGCATGAACGTTAGAACCATAGCTTGTCTTCCTGCACTCACTGGACAGTGGCTAAAAAAAGGCGGAGGAGCGATTAAAGGTAATTCTGGATATCTAGCATTTAATACAGATGCTGTACAACGACCTGATTTATTACAGAACAAGCAGACTCGAGTCGTCAACATGAATGAGCTTGGAAAAACGTTACTTGGGGAAGAACAGCCAATTTCCTCCCTTTACGTGTACAGCTCTAACCCCGCCATTGTTGCCCCAAACGTTACAAAAGTAAGACAGGGTCTCATGCGGGAAGATTTATTCACAGTTGTCCATGACTTATTTTTAACAGAGACAGCCATGTATGCTGATATTGTTCTCCCAGCTTCATCATCCTTTGAAAGTACTGATTTTTATACATCATATTGGCATCATTATCTGCAGATTCAGCAGCCTGTCATAGAGCGTTATGGAGAAGCAAAATCAAATATGGAAGTATTTAAGCTGTTGGCTGAAGAAATGGGATTCACTGAACCGGCTTTCACTGATACAGAGGAAGATATGATAAGGCAAGCTTTGAATCAAGAGGAAAATTCATTTCTAACCGAAATGACCTATGAGTCTTTACTAGAAAAACAATATATCAAAGCTAATCGGACGTTCTTTCCAAATCTCCCTACGCCAAGCGGAAAAATCGAACTTTTTTCAAGCCGAATGGAGAAACAAGGATACGACCCGCTGCCAACCTATCGACCGCTGGTTCGTGATAATGATCTCCCGTTTCTATTTATTCCAGGCCCTAATCACAACTTCTTGAATTCGACTTTTTCAACAAATGACAAACATATGAAACTTGAAAAAGAACCAAAGCTCCATATAAATTCAGCCGATGCTAAAGCATTAGGAATAGAAGAAAATGAAATTGTTCGTATCTTTAATGACCAAGGAGACTGTCTGATAAAAGCAGTAATCGGCAATAATGTTCTTCCCGGGGTTCTCATCACTCAAGGTTTATGGGGAGATGCTTCCGGAGCGAATCGGCTTGTCAATGCCCTAACACCTGATCGTATTGCTGATATGGGTGGAGGAGCAGTCTTTTTCTCCGGGCGTGTAGGCTGCGAAAAGACTAAAAGCTGAGACGTCTAAAATGAGAGCCTCCTTATCTAGGAGGCTCTCATTTTGTAGACAAAAGAGGTTCGGAATGGTTTCATTCTGAACCTCTTTTGCATTTTTCGGACCAAATAGGCCTGCGGGGACAAGGTGGTCTAGTGTTACCATTTCAAGATGGTTTTCGAAAATTCTCCTTATCACCTCAAAATTCTATATCTATTTATAAATAGGCCTTTTACTTTTAAGTTAAGAAAGTCAGTTGATGGGAGTGTTGGCGTGAAGACTCCTGCGGGAACAGCGGGACAGGGTGAGACCCCGCAGGAGCGTAAGCGACGAGGAGGCTCTCTTTCTATTACTAGATACTGTTTAAATGGTGGGTTCCAGCCTTTTTGAACTCCTCAGAAAGATTTAATCTAGCATCTGATCCGTATTGATAGACATAATCTAACTGTTCAGGCGTAAGCACTATAATGCTGACAAGACGAACGGATTCCAATGGAAGATCAATAGCTGTTTTTATTTCCGGAGAAACCACACCGAGCAGTACACCTGTGACTCCATTTTCAGTTAAATAGCCTTTAGGTGACTTTATGTCCGTAAATTCCATCGATAACACACTATACTTTTCAAGGTGAGCCAGCATGTTTCCACGAGACGCAGCATTTTGACTAATTTGATAAATCAGGTCAAATGCCCAGTGATTTTTCACTTCATCCAGTTCTCCTCGAAGTGAAGGGTCATCACATTCTAAGTAGAATTCCAAACCATACCCATTATACGGCTGAATTTCCTCTTCACCAGATGGATAAAAAGGATCTGATAACCCATCACTCGCAAAAACAACGCTGTTTCCCTTTATAATCCGGAGAAACCCTTGCCGGTTAGCCGGCCAGGAAACACCTCCAAGAAACATTGGATTAATCAGATGTGTTAATACATAATTATCTAACTCACCAACGGTCTTCCAAAATTCTTCTCTGCTTTTAATACTCTGCTGCAAAATTCGGTCAAACTTCTTATCCCTTTTTTTCTTTTTCAAATCAGCAAAATAGCCCATAAGAGGCCCCCCTTCAGTGACCTTATACCCTATATCAAGTAAAAATTACAGATTATTCTATAAATAAAGTCCCGCTAAAAAAATTCCTAATGCCTCTTGATATATTTCATCAAACTGACTAAGCGGCAACGGGTTTACTCCACTGCCTAGTTCGATGGTAAATCCCGGACGGCGCCAATCTTGAATAAACCAGTCCTTATATCCAGCATAACTGTCTATCGTCTGAACTGGCTCATACCCGCTGACCCTCGCAAACTCCTCAACAATGACTTTTGATTCGGGCGGCTCAAGATTTTCGAATCCCCAGTAAATCACTTCTCCTTGTGTATGAAAAGCCAATACCATGGCATAATCATCCTTCTTAGTTAGATTAGCCATCGCAATCGTTTCCGGCTCACTAAGAGGACTTTCTCCTCCGTAATCTCTTGGCCCGGGTACCTTTGGATTCCTTTCTCGTTCTAATTCCCATTCCGCAGGGAATTGGTCATTTAAATCAACTCCTCTTATATTTGCCTTCCAATCAGAGAAATCTCTGCTGCCATTATTCCATTCCGTGACAAAGCTCAGCCAAGGCTCCGAAGGCAGCTCATTCAACACTAAATTCACTCCATCTGGATTCACCATTGGTACAATGGACAACATAGTTTGTTGATACAAAGGATAAACTTCTAGACCACGGATAGATGTTTGATTGGTAAGTGCCAACAAGTAGTCATTTATAAACGTCATGATAACCGGTGTTGTGATCCACTCATTTGCATGAAAAGACCCATTATAGTTAACTTGTTTATCACCTTTTCCTATCGACAAGCCTGGGATTTCTTTTCCAAGCACAGAAGCACCAATCGAAGATTTACCAACGAACGGATAAACTTGTATAAGAGAAGCAAGATCATTGACCATCTTCGCGTACGTATATTCCTGCTGTCCTTTCACGAGCATCCAAGTAACTCGCAATGGCACTTGAATCACCTGTCCGACTTGCAGAGAAGAAGCATCGACTTTTGGATTAACTGTATACATCGCAGCCACTGGTACTTTATATTTTTGGGCAATTGCCCAAAATGAATCACCTTTTTCAAGAGCTAACTGAATGGTTAAAAAGCCTGGAATTTTAATTCGTTGACCAATAAACAGTTGTCCAGCGTCTATGCCCTCATTAGAATCTATAATCAGCTGGATATTCATTTTAAATAACTGACTATAATACCATAAGGAATCACCTTGCTTAACCGAGATTTCCAAGTACTTCCCTCCTCCTGCACATTCTTGAGTTCAACTAACTATATGCAACCAAAAAAAATATAGGCGAAATTCTAATTTTTCGTTTGTAGACACAGAAAAGGCAGTCTATAAATGTTATAGACTGCCTTTTTTAGTACCTATTTTTGGTAATTGTTCCATTCCTCAGCAAGCATTCCATACACAACATGATCCACATAATGATTATAAAGCCACTCCGCCTGTCGAATGTGTCCTTCCTCTTGAAATCCTAAACGTTCAGGGATGGCACGGCTTTTTTCATTGCTAAAAGCAGCCTCAATGGAAATCCGATTAAGCTTAAGCTCGTTAAACCCATAATCCATCAAGTTGCTGCAAGCCTTTGTCATAATTCCTTTTCCTTGAAACCCTTCGCCAAGCCAATATCCGATACTTGCAGAACGATTAACACGGTTAATTCCTTGTAAGCCAATCGTTCCAGCAATTTCTCCTGCATAAATAATCGCGACTGTTGTGGGAAAGCCGCCTGTTTCTACCATCCCTTGTAAAGTTGTTTTGATCCAGTTCTCTGAATCTTTTACTTCAGTCGTGTTATCGACCCAGCCTAAATATTCTCTTAAATACGTTCTTGAGTTATTAATTAAAGTGAATACTTCTTCCGCATCATCCAGAGTAAAGAGGCGGAAAGAAAGATCTTCGGTCATTTTATGTAGTAACATACTGTCTCCTTTATTCAAACGCCTTTAATACAAAGGCAAGATTTTCACTCACATCACTAGCAAGAAGGGAGGTTTCAGCTCGAGTCTCACTCCAATAATCAGCACTTGCACCATGTAGATACACCGCATTAGCTATAGCAGATTTTATATCGTTTGCAGAGGAAATAAACGCCAGCAGTATTCCTGTTAATGTATCACCTGTCCCTCCCTTTGCCAGTCCTGCATTTCCTGTTACATTAATATGTAAGGATCCATCGGGGAAGGCAATAACGGTATTTCTGCCTTTAAGAACAACAATGACTTCATTTCCCATCGCATAGGCAGATGCTTCATCCAAGCGATTCTTTTGAATGTCTGCTGTCATTTTCCCTGTCATTTTAGCAAATTCTCCAGGATGAGGTGTAACAATTATGGGTTCGGTTTTCATCGGATATTCACGCTTTGTCAGTGCACCCGCATCAAGTATAAGCGGGATTTTTTCTTCAAACAGCTGCTTCAATGCCTTGTTTATTTTCACTTGATCAGTAAGACCCGGACCAACAGCCGCTGCTTTTATTTTTCGAGGGATTTTTCCGTCAGCTATTTGTTCGAGACCATTATGAATGAAAGTACATTCGGGAACTTTGGCCGCAATAATCGCAGATGCAAAGGGAGTCGTGGCCACCGTCAGCTTTCCAATTCCGCTCCTCATTGCTGCCAACGCAGCAAGCAATGCACTCCCAGGCATTTCATCCGTTCCCGCAACAAGTAGTCCTGTCCCGTACGTTCCTTTATGGGCATTGGGTTTTCTTTTGTTAAATGTTTTCCTTACGTCCGATTCTGTCCAAACTCGCCAATTCGAAGTGTGAGGCAGACCAATATCAAGCACGCGAATGTCTCCATAATATCTCTCGCTTCCATCCAGAAACGCTGAGGGTTTATAGCCATGCAAGCTAAAGGTATAATCAGCTTGAAACGCAGCCCCTACTTCTCCTTTATCGGCTATTACCCCAGTCGGCATGTCAATGGCAATACGCAGGGCATCCTGTGCATTCGCCCAGCTCACCATTTGTACCATATTTTTCTGGAGCGGATGCCGTGCGCCCGCCCCAAGCAGTGCATCAATAATGACGTCATAACTTCCATCCAGATGAGATACGTCAAACCCACAGTTTGAAAAGTAAGTAAAATGTCTCTGTGCACTTGGGGAAACTGGCTTTTCATCTGGAAAAACGAGATCACACCGATAGCCATTCTGTTTGAGATGCCGTGCAAGTACAATCCCATCTCCGCCATTATTTCCTTTGCCCGCAAGGATCAACAGTCGCTGTTCTTTATTGATGATGGAAGATAGTTCGCGATAAAGAGCACTCCCTGCGTTCTCCATAAGCGTAAATGAATCCAGACCCTTTTTAGCCGCTTCAGCGTCAATGTTTTTAATGTCTTCCGCCTTATAAATGTACATCCTGTTCACCGCCCTATCTGTCAAGTTAAATTATATCCATATCCTACCACAACCACCTTCTAATTTGCTCTGCTGCTGTTTTCTATTGTTTAATTATTCGCTTAGAAAGCCATCATCCACTAAAAACAGAAAAAACCACCTGATTTAACAGATGGAAGGAAAACTACTCTAGTCGATATCCACATGATCAATATTTCTAACGGAGAAATAAGCTACTAATACGCCAATGAATCCGAGAACAATGGGTATGGCCAGAACTTTTGATAACGTAAAATCATCTACAGTTGTGTTAGTAAGTGAGATTAGCAGAATAGACGTGACGATTGTAACTGGCACCGATTTCTTTATCATCCCAAAGTATAACGGGACCAACCCCATTCCTGCCGCTGCAAATGCTATAAGTGGCATTTGAATGATAGATTCAGTTAACGTGCCGCTTGTTAGTTGCTCCGGTACAAAATTCAAGCCAAGATCAGCCAAGAAAAACATAAATCCGATAAATACACTAGACAAAAGTATATTTACAAACGTAAATCCAGCAATAAGCAGAATTTTTGCCAGCATAATTTTCTTTCGGTTAATTGGGTAAGTAAACAATATAGATATCGTATTGTTTCTATATTCATCAATAATCAGTTTAGAAATCAGTACCGATGCAAAAACAATAAACGCTGCCCGAACAAGTATTCCAATCATCTCGAAAGATTCCTTATAGGTTCCTAAAGTAGATATCCCTTCACTTTTTTCGGCAAAATAAATCCCGCAGAGAGCAATCATAATCCCTAGGTTAATAAACAGAACTGTTTTCAAATAACCGGCTAATTTGAACTTTTTAATTTCTAATTTTATTAACTTAAGCACTCAGCCCACCTCCATTGATCAATGACAAAAAGTAATCCTCAAGTGAATGATTCTTCTTAGACAATGCTTCAATTGAAACATCGTTTAAAATGAGTGCCTTACTTATGTCACGTTGAGTGTGCTCGGTGCTATAGATTCTGATGATTGAATCATCTAGCAGCTTATAATTTGTAATCGCTAAAATCTCTTCTAAGACATAAACGGCTTTTTTAGTTTGTTCTGTACTTAATTCAATATATTCCGTATTTCTATCTCGAATGTCCTTCATAGAGACTTCCTCAATTAATCTTCCTTCTTTAATCACGCCTATTGTGTCAGCAATTAATTCAATCTCCCCTAGGATATGGCTGGAAATTAATAATGTCATTTCGTATTCATGGCAGAGCATTTGAAATAAACTTCGTAATTCTTTTATCCCAACTGGATCTAAACCATTTATCGGTTCATCCAAAATTAATAGCTGCGGCTTCGTCATTATTGCCCTCGCGATTCCAAGCCGTTGTTTCATTCCAAGTGAAAACTCTTTTACTGACTTCTGACTGATTGATGTGAGCCCAACAAGCTTAAGCGCCTCATCAATCGCTTGCTTGTCGTAATACCCCATATATTCACCATGCAACGCTAAATTTTCTTTCGCAGTCAACTTATCGTAGAAGACAGGGTATTCAATGATACTTCCCATTCTTGCAAATAGATCATATGAAGTCTCCGTCAATTTTTCACCAAAGATTTCAATGCTCCCTCCGGTAGGTTTAACGAGTCCGGTCAGCATTTTCATAACCGTTGTCTTCCCTGCTCCATTCGGTCCAAGAAAACCATATATTTCTCCCTTTTTAACTTTCATGTTCACATTAGAAACAACGTGGCTTTCCTTATAAGATTTGGTCAACTGATTGGTTTGAATGATATACGTCATCTTCTCTCTCCCTTTTTCTTATTTGTTACTTATCATTCTAATCAGCAGGTGTTGCTTTTTTCTTACCTATTTCTTACAAAAACCTTACGTTTTTAATGTCCTAAAAGTTTAGTCGTTTTAAACTAAAAGTAAAGATAGTTCTTTCAAAGGGTTTACTTTGCAAAGTGATTTCTCCGCCTAATTGCTCAATCAGACGTTTGGTTATCGTCAGGCCTAGTCCGCTCCCTTGATACAACTTGTTTCTAGAATCTTCTAATGTATACATTCGTTCAAAGATTCGATTTTGATCACGTTCGTTCATTCCTTTTCCCTTATCCCAGACATCCACATAAATCATGTCAGATGAACTTCTTACTGTAAGACCGATAACTAAACCATCACTGCCATAACGAATACTATTTGACAGTAAATTATTTAAGATTCGCTCCAATTCTACTTCATTGCCTAATACATACAATGGTTCCTCTGGTATGTCTACCTTAACGGTAAACCCCTTAGCTGCCAGTACGTCATAATAGGTGAGAATATTCTTGCGGCAGATTTCATTAATATTGACTCGAGTTAACGGAATATCTATATCTCCTGATTCTAATCTAGCTAAATTAAAAAACTTATTCATTAGATTCAGTACTTCCACTGTTTTGTAATGTACCTTTTTCAGCAACACATCCGTTTCTTCTTTGCTTAGGTTTGGATCAGATGTGATCATTTCAATGTAGCCCATGACGACTGTCAATGGCGTTTTTAAATCATGCGAAATATTCGACAACATTCTTCGCATAGAATCTTCTGTCTGGTTATGTGCAGCTCGAATTGTTTGATTATGATCTAAGAGTTTATTTAATTCGACAAGGAGTGTTTTCACTCTTTTATCATCTGTTTGCAGTAAGAGCTTTTCATCTGTTGAACGTTTCATGATTTGCTGGAGCTTTTCGGATATGGATGTAAGAACCCGCTGTTGGTTTCTATGTATAAGATATTGATAGATAATAATTGCCGTTAAACTGACTATTAGCAGAATGAACATTTTAAGAAATTCCTAACTTATAGCCAATTCCCCAGATTGTTTTAATATAGCAGGGATCTGATGGATTTTCCTCAATCTTTTCTCTCAGTCTTCTAATATGGACATTGATCACATTTTCGTCACCGTAGTAATCATCATTCCAAATAAAACGATACAGCTGCGCTTTCGTAAAAACCCTGCTTGGATTCGTAACAAACAGCTTCAATATGCTAAATTCTTTAGAAGTCAATTTAATCTCAGTACCATTTTTAAGAACCGAGAAGTTTTCCAAATCGATGGAAAGATCTCCGATTTGTCGAAAGCTATCAACCTTTTGTTCATCTTTTGAATAGTCAGTAGCACGTCGAATGATTGCTTTTACCCTGGCCGTTAATTCAATCATAGAGAAAGGTTTAGTGAGATAGTCGTCAGCTCCAAAACCCAATCCAAGTGCCTTATCAACATCACTGTCTTTAGCTGACATAATTAACACCGGGACCTTGCTGTTTTCACGAATACTTTTTAAAATATCCATTCCCGAAACCTTAGGAATCATTAAATCAAGAATGACTAAGTCAAAGGTATACTTGGCAAAATTCGTGATTGCCTCTTCTCCATCAAATGCAGTTACAAGATCAAATCCTTCTTTGTTCAATTGAACACTCACCATTTCACTAATTTCCACATCATCTTCTACAAGCAGAATTTTATGCATGCTCATACTCCTTTGCTTAAAATTGAATACTGAAGCTCTTGAATTGGTGAATTCCGGTTCCATGTTTAACTAGATGATTCTCTCTTAGCCAATGAACTGCGTCCAATACTTCTTCTAAAATAGACGAATCCATTTGTAAATGATTATGTCCTCCATATATGTTAGACACTCCATTAATTCGAGCTATTTTTTCTAGAGAATTAACTAAGTCCGTCGGATTAGTGCTTGGGTAAAAAGCATAAATTGGCGTTTCAGCATATAGTAAATCTCCTGTAAATAAATAGCCTTCTTTTTTGTCAAAGATACTAATATGTCCTGGTGAGTGACCAGGGGTATGGTAGATTGTTAGATTTCGGTTTCCTAAATCAAGGATGTCTCCATCTGCTACCAACCCAGCTGGTATTCCTTGATACGGTTTATATGTATCAGGATGGAATGTTTTCGGAATAGGCTTCGTAATATCACGAGCCATATCGTATCTGATTTGTGCGATTGAAAGACCCTTTATCCCGTTAATCAACCACTCTTCATCCTCTTCATGGACATAAATCTTCTCGAATTCACCATGACTGCCAATATGGTCTGCATGAACATGAGTCGTAAGAACAATGATAGGCAAGTCTGTTAGTTGATCCGTTATTCTTTTCATAGAAGCGATGCCTAACCCCGTATCAATGAGTGCAGCCTTCTCCTCTCCAAGCAATAAATACGAATGAACCCTTTCCCAATGTCCATATTCACTAATTGCATAGGTTGTACGATCAATCTCTTCTACCGTAAACCATTCATCTTGTATATCCATCATAAATAACCTCCTATAAAACCCTATAATTAGATATAGTTCGGTAAATGATTTTAAAAACCTGCTGGTGCTCTAGCTTTCCGGGTGGATCTCTTTCAAATGGTTCAATAACTACCCATATATGCATGTAACTCTTCCTTGATAGTTCTTAAATACTATGTTTTTCCATTCTATGTAAAATGTTTTAAGTAATTTCTCATTTTAGAATCAAAAAGAAAAGCCGAGTTTCCATAGTGAAGGAAAACTCGGCTTTCTTTTTATCAAAATATGCGTTTAGTGTATCCATTTAATTAGGCGGTCCCAATAGAAACCGAACCTTTTGTTTCACTTACCCTAGTTTTATTCTTTTATTTTTCTTACGTTCTTCATCTTCAACGTCTTTATTTGGTAAAATTTTATCTAACCATTTTGGCATATATCAAGCTGATTTTCCCATTAAGATCATCAGAGCTTATTTTAGTATACCAACCTTTTTGTTCATAGACAGCTTAGCTTGTTTTTACCCAGCCATTAAAACCTAAAGAATAGCCATGGAATAATACCGAGGCCATTTTGACTTGCTTTTCATTATGATTTTACCAACTGGGAAACAATCAGCATAATAAATGAGATTCCAACTATACTGACTACCCATAGCCAAGCCATTTGCATATTACCCGTATCAATCGCCATATAGATCGCTGTTGGTGTCGTTTGCGTTTTACCTGGGATGTTCCCCGCAAACATGAGAGTCGCTCCAAACTCTCCTAATGCTCGTGCAACACTCAAGATTCCACCTGTAACAAGCGACTTAAGAGCTAAGGGAATGGAGACGAACAGAAATAGTTTGAATTCATTCGCTCCATCTACTCTTGCTGCTCCTTCTATATCGATATCTATCGCTTCGAATCCGGTCTTAGACGACTGATACATTAATGGAAAGGCAACAATAGCAGAGGCTAGAACAGCAGCCCACCAGGTAAACATAATCGACTGATTAAACAACCATTCAATTAACTGGCCGAAAGGGCTGTTTTTTCCAAACAGAACAATTAAGAAAAAACCCACAACCGTCGGCGGTAAAACTAATGGTAAAAGAAAGAGTGTTTCAACCAACACTTTCCCCCTAAATTTAGCCCGAGCCATAAACCTCCCCGCAATTATTCCTAGAATAATAACCAGTATTCCAGAAACGATTGCAATCTCAATAGATAATCGGACAGGTGACCAAAAATCAGTAGTCATCAATTAATATCCGCAAATCCATATTTCACAAATATCTCCATCGCTTTTTCGGTTTGAAGATATTCGTAAAAATCATTCGCTTCTTCTAAATGGGAGCTCTCTTTAATTACTCCTACTGGATAAATAATCGGAGTGTGTGTATCTTCTGATGCTGTCGCCGTAATTTTGACTTTTTCAGAGGTCAAAGCATCGGTTTTGTAAACGATCCCTGCATCAACATTCTCTGTCTCTACATAGGTGAGTACTTGACGCACATCCTTGGCGTAAACCACTTTTTCTTCACTATCTTTCCAAACACCTAAGTTTTCTAACATCTCTTTACCATATTGTCCAGCAGGGACTGTCTCAGGCGTACCAATAGCAATTTTTTTTGCTTTTGGGAGATCTTCAAATTCTTTTATACTTTGATCAGAGTCTTGTGGAACCACTAAGACAATTTCATTACCAAGAAGGTCTATTCCTTTATCCTTTTCAATGAGCTTTTCATCCACTAATTGATCAAATTTGTCTTCAGCGGCTGAGAAGAATAAATCAACTGGTGCTCCCTTAGAAATTTGTTGCTGGAGTGCACCAGAAGCCCCAAAATTCAGATTGATTTTCACATTAGAATTTTCTTTTTCATAAGCTGTTTTTATTTCATTTATAGCATCTTGTAGACTTGCGGCAGCCGAAATGGTCAACTCGACCTTCTCCGTACCAGCTTCCTCCTTTTTACTTTCTTCATTTGTTGAACATCCGGACATTACTAATACAAACAACATAAACGAAATACAAAAAATCCCTATCTTTTTCACTAAACTTCAACTTCCTTCACCTTTAAAGTTATAACTAGATATAACTAGTTATAAATAGATCCATCCAATTATAATCGCTTAGAACAAAAAAAGAAAGAGACGATAATGGTAAAGTTACTTTTTCATTGATAGTGCGTTATTATAGGTGATGGAAGGATGCGATTACAATGACGAAAGACCTTTCTTATACAATCGAGGAAGTATCACAGCTTTTAAAAGTATCGAAACTCACCATATATGACCTCATAAAAAAAGGCGAGATCCCTGTTTTTCGGGTCGGCAGACAAATGCGAATGGACGCGAAAGACTTAGAAGCATATATCAATCATAATCGGAATCAACCAGCTGATGAGTTTCAACGAAATGGAGCGAAAGACAGCTCTAAGATTGTCATCAGCGGCCAAGACCTTGTACTTGATATACTCGGAAAGCATATTGAAAAAGGCTCCGCTTATAAAACGTTACGATCATATACAGGAAGCTTAAACAGCCTGATTTCTATGTACAATGGTGAGTGTGATATCGTTAGCTTGCATGTCCTTGATGGTGATACTGGAGAATATAATCTGCCCTACGTAAAGAAAATCTTAGTAAGCTATCCTTACATTTTAATCAATCTGGTTTCACGGAAAGCCGGACTATACGTCCAAAAAGGAAATCCGCATAATCTTACCTCCTGGAAGGATTTGCATCAGAAACAGGTAACCATCATTAATCGCGAGAAAGGTTCAGGCGCAAGGATCCTTTTGGATGAACAGCTCAGGATACATAATATCCCTGTTACTGAGATAAAGGGCTACACAAAAGAAGAAACCAATCATTTAAGTATAGCTTCAGCAATAAACTCAGGATTAGCTGATGCAGGCATAGGAATTGAGAAAGCTGCAAAAATTGTTGGCGTGGACTTCATTCCTTTAATTACAGAACGTCTGGATCTTGTTATTCTAAAAACACCCGAAAACACGCCGCTCATCGCCAATATAAAAGAGATTTTAGCTTCCCCTTCTTTCCAATCGGAAATCAACTCTCTAAGTGATTATGATACTTCACAGATGGGTTCGGTCATTTATGAAACACTTTAATTTATAATGTACAAAGGAACTCATGGATGAGTTCCTTTGTCTTGTTTATAGAATGCAATAACCCTTTTATAATAGTTTCTCTAATTGTTTAAGTTCATCTTCAAGCAATATTCTTCGTCTTTTAATCTCGATTTCTTCTTTTTTCACAACTTCTAAATGAGATGCTAATTGAGCAAATAATTGGTGAACCATTTGTTGATTCCCACATCCATAAGCTAATTTCAACTGAAAGATTAATTGAATATCATTTAGGCTGAACCCAAATGATTTCAATTCTGTAATCACCTGAAATTCGAGAATCTCTTTTTCAGTATATTGTCTTCGAGTACCGACCATATCTGGATTTAATAATTCCATATTTTCATAATGCCTGACTGTGTCCTTCGTTGTCTTTACCCTCTTAACAAATTCACCTATCCTCATTTTTCTCACCACGCTATTGACATGGGGTTAACCCCATGGTTTTTACTACCTATATAACCTTTGAAAAGGAGTGGGTAGTTTGTTTAGTTTACATTTTGCTGCAACTATTTTTATTGTAGTGTACGGGGGCGTTTCCTTGACTGCTGGGATAGCCAATTATAAAAGAAAGCTGGTTCCATTTTGGTCTACGCTCTTATTCTCTCTGTCAGGAATCCTTATACTTACTTCTGCTATGATCGATGTATTTCCCATACTCATTTTTAGTCTGGTCCTCATTCAGCTTCTAGCTATAGCCAACGGACTTCATCTTTACGGAAAAATAAACCTAAAACATCATATAATACGCTTTCTTCTTTCGATAATTATAATTATTTTATACTGATACCCCCGTATTAAAACCATGCTTCATTCAGCAGCCTGACTCCTTTATCAATATCTGAAACTGATAATCCACCATACCCTAATAAAATTGTGTTTTTAAAAGAGTTCTCCCGAGCGAAGTAGATCGAAGTTGGATAGACTTTTACCTGCTTTGCTTGGGCAGCTGTAAGTAACTCAGCTTCAGACATATGGTTATGAATCGTCATCAAAATATGCAGCCCTGTCTTTTCACCAATGATCGTCACTTTATCGCCAAATACTTCTCCAATGACCTCCAGCAGCAGCTTATGTTTACGTTTATAAACCGTCCTCATTTTATTCACATGCGTTTCCCAATGCCCTTGGCTAATAAATAAGGAGAGGGTTTCTTGCAAATGTCGAGAGACTGTTTGTTTAGAAAGACAATAGTGATCATGATAACGAGTCGCTAATTCAACCGGTAGAATCATATAGCTGATTCGACTCGACGGCATGAGTGATTTAGAGAAAGTCCCTAAATAAATGACTTTAGTGTTTAAAAGCCCCTGTAATGATGGGATTGGTTTACCTGTATGTCTGAATTCACCATCATAATCATCCTCAATGATGTAGCCATTTCTTTCTTTTGCCCATTTTAACAGCTCCAGCCTTCTTGTAAGCGGCATGACTTTTCCAGTTGGAAACTGGTGTGAAGGAGTAACATAGACTACTTCTGCACGGCTTTCATAAAGATGGGGCATGCTGATTCCATCCTCATCTAATGGGATAAACTTCACCTCAGAACCTTGCTCCAAAACGTGACGAATTCGGTGGAAGCCCGGATCCTCCATAGAAAAGCCCCGTTCCCTTCCGATGATTAAGCCTAAAAGACTAACAAGATATTGCGTGCCAGAACCAATTATAATTTGGTCTGGAGAACACTGAACTCCTCTAGAATGATGTAGGTACGAGCAAATCTCTTTGCGAAGCATCTCCTCTCCCTGTGGATCGCCATTTAACAAGAAAGAACTGTTATCCAACACGTTTGCAGAAACCTTTTTCCAAACCGAATTAGGAAAATGAGCAAGGTCAATATTCCCCTGATTAAAGTCCAAGTGAACTGGCACCTGTTGGATTTGTTTCTTCTTATAAAAGTAATGAACATCCTGTACAGGCTTGAGTTCTTCTTCTAAATGATTCACGTACAACCCTTTTCTCATTTTGCTGTAAATGTAGCCCTCTGCTTGTAATTGTTGATACGCTGCGTCAACCGTATTAAGACTGATACAAAGATGGTCGGAAAGCTTTCTTCTTGATGGTAGTTTGGTTTCGGCAGTCAATCGGCCTTCTTTTATTTCCTGTTTTACATATAAATAAAGCTGCATATATAGTGGTTCCTTCAATGATGCATCTAAAATTGGCAGTAACTCCATCGTAATCTCCCATCTAATTCTGGTACCTATAATTATACTTGAACTGGCACTTATCTAAGGCTCAGTTTTTTCCTATACTAGTAGCATCTTAAAACTAGGAGGAACATTCAGCATGGAACATATTGAACTAATAGGAAAGACTGTTACCTTACTCCCATTATCCGAAGAACATCTTCTCCCCTTATATGAAGCAGCAAAACCGAAGAAAATCTGGGAGTGGAGTGCTACGAAGATTTTGTCATTTGAGGATGCAGAAAACTTCATTAAGGATGGTATTGCAGCAAGAGAGAACGGCTTGCATTATCCGTTTGTGGTAATAGAGAATACAACGAATCAACTAATTGGCAGCACTAGCCTCCGCTCCATCCAATTCTCAAATCGTTCGCTAGAAATTGGCTCAACCTGGTACCACCCCGCGTACTGGAGAACTGCGGTCAACTCAGAATGTAAACTGTTGCTGCTGCAGCATTCCTTTGAAACATGGTCAATGAACCGGGTCGAGTTTAGAACAGACGAACGAAATGTTCGCTCACAAACTGCTATTAAACGGTTAGGTGCGGTTCCGGAAGGCATTCTTCGAAAAGATAAGGTCCTCCGCGACGGGTATATCCGCAATACCGTTGTTTTCAGCATCCTTATGGAAGAATGGCCAGGCGTTAAAAATCGTTTAGAAGGGTTTCTGGACAGGTAAACTTTCCCTCCAAAGCCTCCTGCACATTAACCAGACACTTATCACATGCTGCCTTTCTACAGGCTCTGAATCTATTTACCTTAACAGTTACCACTCAAATGTTCATGTACTAGTTTCCAGCTTCCCTTTTCATCCTTTACAAAGATGTTGGTAGCTCGCCCGCTTCCAGAAACGAAATGGTTATCTAAAAAACCTTCCCAATGATAAGTATATAAACAGGTAGCTGTATTTTCCTCAACGGCTACCCATTTAACTTCTTTAGCCGAATACTTCTCCTCTTTAATACGCTCCCAGGCATTTTCGAAATATCGTTTAATTTCAGGTAATGTAGTACATGTTCGATCAGAAAACCAAAAAATAGCCTGACAATCTAAAACTTTTTGAACGTTAGTAAATTCATGTGTATTTGTCGCAGATAGATAGTCCTTTAGAGCTTTTTGATAGGTCATTTTTTCATTCCTTTGGCAAAATTATTTGCGCTTTCCTTCAATATGTATTCCATAAATGATGAAGCTGTATCTATACGTTTCTTCTCAGATTCAAAAAATGTCTGCCCCGTACCATTTCTGATTTGGGTAGCTTCATTAATGATGTTATGCCACTCTTCTGGAACATGCTCCAAAGCATATTCCCCAGCGCCCAACTTTGAAATGATATCATGCTCTCTCAGTGTGTAATATTGACGGAGTATCCCTAAAATGGACCATTGGATTTCTTCATTAAGGAATTCCTTT
Source organism: Peribacillus psychrosaccharolyticus ATCC 23296 (assembly GCF_000305495.1). GTDB lineage: Bacteria > Bacillota > Bacilli > Bacillales > DSM-1321 > Peribacillus > Peribacillus psychrosaccharolyticus. The sequence goes on from NZ_AJTN02000005.1 coordinate 32,277, forward strand.
GGCAGCAGGAGTATTGGGTCACTATCCTCAACCTTTCTAATACGGTCTGCCCAATATGTATTCATATTCTCAGAAACATAAGAAAGCAATTCCATTCTCTCGACTGCAATATTCAACTCTTCTCCTAAAACAGGAATTCCTTTATTTTTCAGAATCCACCATGTCACTGGGTTTACAACTATTTTGTCATGCAGTTGTCCTCCGTTATAATAAAGACCTTCTGCTTGACTGCCAATCTCCTCTTGTATCAGGTAATGGCCATCCATTTCTGGCTTGCTGCTGCTAGCAATCGACTGATGAATCTCATATAAAACCGCTGCTTCAGATGTGGACAAACGATGATGAATTATCGTCAAAAAATCAATATCGCTGGAATTTTCTACAAAGGCATCCAATGCAATAGAACCATGCAGATAAAGTCCCACAAGGGTATTTGGTAATCGTTCATTAAATAAGGTCATGTATTCATTTAAAACTGACTGTACACTAACAGGAATTTTCGCCATACAACCCGCCCTCGCCATAATTTGTAATAATTACTGCCATTATATTTATAGTAACCTATTCTTTTATTAGGCAATATATCTTTAAACAAAATTTTCTTTATTTTATGAATTATTAATTTGACAGTTATCTAATCAAAAGGAATACTATATCTAAAAGTAGAAAATAAAGGATGGTACATATGTTAGTGGAACTAACACGATTTAAAGTCAAAAAAGGAAAAACAGCGGAAGTAGACAAGTGGATGGCTTTGCTGAATGAGCATATGGATCAAGTGCTTTTGACGCTTGAAGATGAGAAAATGTATGTGGAAACCATCTTCCGAGAGGTTTTGGAGGGTGAGGAATTTTTGTATTGGTACTCAGTCCAAGGCGAGGATGGAATAGAAGTAACCAACTCCGCACATGAAATTGATCAGCTTCATTTACAGTATTGGGAGAAATGTATCGATCCAGACTTTAAACCTGCTGATTTGGAAACGAAGGTTGTTATGATTCCGAAAAAAATAAGAAAAATGATGTCGTAACTAAAAGCCGGCCAACTATCGGCCGGCTTCTAATTATTGATTTGCCAGGATAACAGCAATCTCATCCTGTATCTTGGTAATTCCCTCTTCGTCTAAAAAATTATTTAAAAGAATGGAAAATATTAATTTTTCACCTTTTTTATTCGTGACATAGCCTGATAATGAACTTACCGAGGTTATTGTCCCTGTTTTTGCTTGTACATTTTCAGCTGCTGGGGTCTCTTTCATACGATTTCTTAATGTTCCCCCTATTAACCGTTCACTGTTACCTGCAAGTGGAAGAGCATTGACATATACCGGAAACCATGACTTTCCTTGGACCGAAAACAAGAGCTTAGATAATTCATTAGCTGGAACCAAATTCACATGAGAAATACCAGAACCATCACGCATCATTAGTGAATTCGTATTTACATCGAATGATTTCAACGTGTTTTCTACTACCTCTAAACCCTTTTCCCAGCTGCCTTCCCCAAGACGAACCTTCCCCATTTCCTTAACAAGCATTTCTGCATGGCCATTATTGCTCAGCTTCATAAAAGGCACGAGCAGTTCCGATAACGGCATTGAGCTGTGACTTGCGATTACGGTGGCTTTCTTTGAAATCTGTCCTATCTTCGCTTTCCCTATAACCTTGATTCCTTGTTCGTTCAACGATTGCTTAAATAAATCCAAGGCATAGCCAGTTGGCTCCCATACGGCCACCCATTGCCTTGTCTTACTTGCTTGCAGTGGTATAGTCCCCTCAATCGTAATCGTATTGCTGCCATGCTCGCGTGTGATCTCAATATCTTTTTTCCCATCTGCTGCCACTGTTTTCGCATGATTAATGATCTTCATATAATCATTTTTAGGAACAACGTTGATTGAGGCATCCTTACCTGACACGTTAGCCGGATTCACCTCAACTATTACAGTTCCTGTATCAAAATCTTCATTGGGTGAAGCGGTTAAAGCTGATACAGCAGCTCCATAATACTCAGCTTCATCCATCCAGCTAAGATCCTCTGAATAACGTTCATCATCATACCAAGTATCATCGGCAATCACGTTTCCATTAATCAGCTTAATGCCGCTTTTCTTTACTTCAGCTGCTAATTGATCAAAATCACTTTTTAACAGGGTTGGATCTCCCTCACCCTTTATGTAGATATTTCCGTTAAGGACCTTTCCATGTTTGTTTCCGTCAGTGTGTACCTCTGTTTTAAACCGATAATCCTTCCCGAGTGTTTCTAATGCCGCCGCCGCTGTTAATAACTTTTGATTAGAAGCCGGACGCAATCGCGTGTCTGCTCCTTTCTCAAATATAATTTCACCACTCGATCCATTTCGAATACTGACTCCTGCAAGTGCCCCTTCCAATTTTGGCGTGTTAAGCGCGTTCGATATCTGCTGACCCAATTTCCCTGACTCATCCAGCGCATAAACTGACTCCTTGTCAGTATGTAAATACGGAAACGCTGCAAGCATGATAATAAGTAATGAGGCCAAACACCATTTAATTTTTTTAATCAAGCATCCATCACCCCTCCAAGGTTATTTATTCTTCATGTTCGAGAAGATGATGCTGTAACCCTTTATTTTCCTTCTAGTAATAAAGATGTGTTTTTTTCTTGTTTCTTTCCTAATTTACGCTCTCATTTCTATTTCATTCGTAAACTATATGAGACAAGGAAAGATATAAATGTCGATAAATTGATTGGGAATAAAAGAATAACTCGTATTTTGTATTCCAAACCTTCGTGAACAATTCCTAATACTAAAGATAGGTTTGCTTAAATATGTCTGGGTATTTAGATATGTATGAACGATAAAAAAACTGGACACGGAATACACCATGTCCAGTAGATAGTTATTATCTAGTTAACAATTAGTTACGGAAATTTTTTGTACGGTCGATTGGACCATCAATTGGGTCACGATGAGTGTCGAGAGTGTCATTACGTGCCCCAACATTCACTCTAGGTTCAGCATATTCTGCACCATGTTTGGGTGCATGAGGATCCACTAAGATTAAAAGCTTTCCGGATTTCACCTCTGTTTCATAGTGTCCAGCTTCAGCTTCAGGAATTCCCATTCCGATTAATGCACCTGCAAGACCACCCGTTCCGGCACCAACAGCTGCTCCTGCAAGTGTTGCTGCAATTGGTCCAGCCGCTAGAACTGGCCCGATTCCTGGAATAGCCAATGCACCAATTCCAGCTAATAAACCGGCTGTTCCACCAAGGATTCCACCTGTTGCTGCACCCGCCGCAAGACCTTCTTCAGTTTTCGTACCAGTTTCTGCATTTACAGTTTTCACTTCATCACGGTCTTTAGCTACGACCGAAATATCATCACGGTTATAACCCTGAGCTTTCAAATCTTCAACTGCGCGAATTGCTTCTTCACCGTTATCATATACTCCAACTACACGTTTATCCATCTTGATCATCCTCCTAAAAAAAAGTGATGTATCTGTGTCTCTGTTGTTAAATACCCCAGGTCCTGAAAAAATAACCTGTTATTCAGAAAGAAAATTCGTCAAAAAACGAAAGTTGATCTTATACTGCTCCCTCAATTTCATCTTCATCGTGTAAAAACATGAATGTTTAAGTACCTAATGGGTATAGATACAATACGACAAGATAAACACAGGAGGTAATTTTTTTATGCTTACTGATTTACTTAAAGATTTGGTTTCGATTAACAGTTCAACAAAGGATGGAGCAAATGAAGCAGTTGAATTCTGCTCTAAGTGGCTTTCAGAACAAGGATTATCTGTGAATGTACTAACGAACAATGGGTACAAAATGCTTGTTTCTGAACTTGGACAAGGTGATAAAACCATTATTTTAAACGGTCATGTTGATGTTGTCAGCGGAAATCCTGATCAATTTATTCCCTATGAGGAAGATGGAAAGCTTTATGGCCGAGGAACAGCTGATATGAAAGCTGGAGTTGCTGCAATGATGTGCGCATTCGCTGAATTGCAAAAGCAAGACCTTCGTGTCCGAATTCAACTGCAAATAGTATCGGATGAAGAAATTGGAGGGCTTAATTGTTCTGGGTATTTAGCTAAAAATGGCTATCGAGGAGACTTTGTCATCTGTGCTGAACCGACTCAACTAGGGATTGGCCTTCAAGCTAAGGGCGTATTACAACTTGATATAGAAATAGACGGCATGCCGGCTCATGGCAGCAGACCATGGGAAGGGGTTAACGCCATTGAGAAGTCTTATGAGATTTATGAAAAAATACGTACCCTTCCATTTGCTTCCGAAAGTTCAGACCTCTACCGCTCTCCTTCTATTAACCTAGCCATGCTGCATGCAGGAGAAGTTTACAATAAGGTTCCTGGTAAATGCTTAATGAGTCTCGACATCCGCTACCTGCCTACGCAAAATAAAGATGACATCATTGAGCAAATCCAATCCGTTACAGATGGGAAAGTCACGATGAAAATGTTTGGGATACCGGTAAGGACGAAAGAAAACGAACCATTTATCTCTTTGTTAAAACCTGTTATTGAGAATATCACAAACGAAAATGCTAGAGTCTTTGGACAACATGGATCAGCAGATACTGTTTTCTTTTCTGCCTACGACATTCCGTCCATTGAGTTTGGACCAAGTGGAGCCAATTGGCATGGTGACCGTGAATATGTAATTCTTGATTCCGTACAGGACTACCAGCAAATGCTCATAGATTTTGCCAACGAGTTTGTTCGCACAAACCAACAAAATATCGGCTAATAAAGAATGGCTCTCTAATGCGAGAGCCATTCAGTTTGTAGACAAAAGAGGTTCGGAATGGTTTCATTCCGAACCTCTTTTGCATTTTTCGGACCCAAATAGGCCTGCAGGAACAAGCTAGTCTAGTGTGACCATTTCAAGATGGTTTTCGAAAATACTCCTTATCACCTCAAAATTCTATATCTATTTTTAAATAGGCCTTTTACTTTTAAGTTTAGAAAGTCTGTTGATGGGAGTGTTGGCGTGAAGACTCCTGCGGGAACAGCGGGACAGGTGAGACCCCGCAGGAGCGTAAGCATTGATGCGGCTCACCGCCCGCCCGCGGAAAGCGAAGCGCCTGGAATGGAAATCAACATCTTGATTTTAAAGGTCTCACCCGAGTTTGTTTACAGTCTGAATGGCTCTCTATACGAGAGCCATTTTTTTAGTGAGTGTTCTCTCGTTTCAGTTTTTCTCTTTCTTCCATAGACCATGCTGATTACAATAGATATAAAAGCTGCCGCCTTTCATTTTAGGAATCCGTACTTCTGGATTTTGTTCTGGATACAGCTTTACTAAAAGTACCCTATCCCAACCAACATAGGCAACGAACGATATAAAATGTGTTTTCGTCATTTCATGCTGTATTGTTAAGTAATACTCATTGTCAATTTCTTCGACTGTTATCGCGTGTTCTTCATTCTCCTTCTTTGCAATAAGCGGCTCCAACTTCCTCCCACAACAGGATAAATCAGCTTCACCTATACTGTTCATCACATTCCCGCAATTAGAACATACATAAAATTTAATACGTTTCATATTTCCTCCTTCTGCATCATTAGGCTCTAAATCTCCTAATAAAATCTTTTCAATATTCACACCTAATATACTGGAAAGATCACCAAGCAAGGACACATCGGGACATCCTAATCCTCGCTCCCATTTAGAAATGGTCTTGTCGCTTATGTTCATAGCTTCGGCAACATCTTTTTGTGTCATCTTTTTTTCTCTACGAAGAGTCAAAATCAACTTCCCAATCTTGCTGTAATCCATATTGTCACCTCCAAATAAATGATACCCGCAAACTAACTAATCCACAATCCACGCTCCGTAGAGTGCTAAACTTTCAGTTTCATTATTTCTGTAATAATAGAGTTCATCATTTATATGATTGATCTAGCAGTGGTTTTGGTGAATAGCACCCATATTTCATGCGTTTTTTGTAAAATAAGTTCCAATTACCCAGTTTATTTTTCTACACTTTTAGTATATGCAACTTACGAAATACTCTGTTATATTACAAAATGCTACTAAATGACTCCATTTTGTAATATAAATACGACCACCTTGAAACACAGTTGTTACACAAGGCTGGTATTCTATACCTACGATTCAAAAACAAAGGAGACTCGACTTTTGAAAAAACTAATATTGTCTATGACTGCAGCCTTTTTTCTAGTATTCGGTATTTCCGGCGTTGCATCGGCTAGTAGCACTACATATAAAGTAAAATCAGGTGACACTCTTTGGAAGATTGCCCAAACCCATAACATAACCGTTAAGCAGATAAAAAGCTGGAATCAG
>NZ_AJTN02000004.1 GCF_000305495.1 Peribacillus psychrosaccharolyticus ATCC 23296
CTCATGCAAAATAATAATTATTATCCTGAAAATCCTGAATTTTTAAATATTGATCGTCAGTTTGTTGCCCCTTATGGGTATGGAGGGCAAGTTTTTGCTCCAGGAATGGGAGGATACGGATATCCATACAATATGTATGGATATGGACAGCCTCAATACGGCGGCTATGGGTATGGTCATCAGCCATACGGCGGAGGCTATGGTCACGGATATCATGGAGGGTATGGCCATGGTCATGGCGGATACGGTCATGGATACGGCCAAGGCGGGTATGGTCATGGATATCATAGTGGATATGGCCAAGGTGGATACAGTCAAGGCGGGTATGGTCAGCAAGGGTAATTAGGCATCCAACATGACTGGTTTTTCTTGGAGTAGATAATCCAGCGTCATTCTGCCGAAAATATAAAAGATGGTCACCCCATCAAATGATCGGAAGAGGAGCGGATGCTACTATGGCTACAAGGCAATCAATCGGCATGTGCATACAGCAATGTGAAAATGCTCTTAGTTATGCTCAGGATCAATATCAGGACGGATCCAGACAGGAGCATTATGGAGACGAGACATATGTGCAATCACAAGCGACTCTACAGGAAGCAATGAATGATCTAGAAAAACTTTTGAGCAGTTCGAACGATCAACAAAGAGAACAGCTGTATCGTATGAGAATGCAGCTTCAGCAAATGCAATACAATATGGTTAGGTTAGATCATTAACCAATGCAGAAAGGTTGTCGAGATTCTCGACAACCTTTTTTTGCTTTTGCACACAAAAGTGGTTGAATTACATAGAGTTTAGCCCTTTTTGCACAGATTTGGACTTCAAATGCACACATAATCAGGGATTTTGCACACTTTTTCGTCTGATTTGCACAGGAGGGGTGAAAAGAAACCCAGCACACAGGCTCAAGTGTAAGTCTACCTGGATATTAACGCTAATTGTTATCAAATAAAGGAATATACAACGAAACTTTTTGCTCTTTTTTGCATATATAAAGGAAAACATGACCAAAATGATTCATAGCAGTACTTGCTTTTATCAAGATTATTTACTAAAATACCTATATAATTAAATATTTCAAATTGGCTATGATAAGGAGTAGTACCGATTAGAACCTGTTTAGAGAGTTGGCGGATGGTGCAAGCCAATCAGGAGTGATCGCGAACTCGCCTTGGAGTTACGGGTATGAAGTGTAGTAGTACCCGGCGTACGGTCCACGTTACGGATGTTTGAGCGGGGTGACGAATATAGTCGCCAATCTGGGTGGTACCGCGGGAAGATATACATAATCCTCTCGTCCCTTTTATACAGGGATGAGGGGTTTTTTTATTGTAGTTCCATATTGGTATAGGAGGAAAACAAAATGAGTTTTGATCATATTTCGATTGAAAAGAAATGGCAGAAATTCTGGGAAGAAAATAAAACGTTTAAAACGGGTGAAGAAAGCGGCAAGCGGAAATTCTATGCGCTTGATATGTTTCCTTTCCCATCAGGTGCCGGACTTCATGTTGGTCATCCTGAAGGATACACAGCGAGTGATATTTTAGCACGGGTAAAACGGATGCAAGGCTGCAATGTGCTCCACCCAATCGGCTGGGACGCATTTGGTCTTCCAGCAGAGCAGTATGCGCTGGATACTGGGAATGATCCAGCAGAATTTACAGAGCATAATATTAATACTTTCCGCCGTCAAATTAAGGCATTGGGCTTTTCATACGATTGGGATCGAGAAATTGATACAACAGATCCAAATTATTTTAAATGGACACAATGGATCTTTATTAAATTATATGAAAAAGGCTTAGCGTACGTTGATGAAGTGGCAGTCAACTGGTGTCCAGCGTTAGGAACTGTTCTTGCTAATGAAGAAGTAATTGATGGGAAAAGTGAACGTGGCGGTCATCCCGTTGAACGACGTCCAATGAAACAGTGGATGCTTCGAATTACTGCTTATGCCGATCGTTTGATTGATGATTTGGATGAAGTAGATTGGCCTGAGAATATCAAAGACATGCAACGGAATTGGATCGGCCGTTCAGAAGGTGCAGAAGTTACATTTGGTATTGAAGGACATGATGAGACATTTACTGTATTCACAACACGTCCAGATACACTATTTGGGGCAACGTATGCGGTATTGGCACCAGAACACCCATTTGTTGATAAAATCACAACAGCTGCACAGAACGAGGCTGTTCAAGCTTATTTAGATCAAGTGAAACATAAGAGTGATTTAGAAAGAACCGATTTAGCTAAAGACAAATCCGGTGTATTCACAGGGGCATATGCTATTAATCCTGTTAATGGTGAAAAAATGCCGATTTGGATAGCTGATTATGTGTTAATCAGTTATGGAACAGGGGCTATCATGGCAGTTCCTGCGCATGATGAACGCGATTATGAATTTGCAGTCAAATTCAATTTACCGATTAAGGAAGTTGTAGCTGGCGGCGATGTAACAACTGAAGCCTATACTGGCGATGGATTGCATGTAAACTCTGACTTCTTAGATGGATTGAACAAAGAAGATGCTATATCAGTCATGATTAAGTGGTTAGAGGAAAAAGAAATTGGAACAAAGAAAGTTACTTTCCGTTTGCGTGATTGGTTGTTCAGCCGTCAACGCTATTGGGGTGAGCCGATTCCAATTATCCATTGGGAAGATGGTACAGTTGAGGCTCTTAAAGAAGAAGAACTTCCACTGTTGCTTCCTAAATCCAATGACATTAAACCATCCGGTACAGGTGAATCACCACTTGCCAAGATAAGTGAATGGGTAAATGTTGTCGATGAGAATGGACGTAAAGGACGCCGCGAAACCAATACAATGCCGAACTGGGCTGGCAGCAGCTGGTACTACTTACGTTACATTGATCCGAATAATGATCAAGTATTGGCCGATCCTGAAAAATTAAAAGAATGGCTTCCAGTTGATATCTATATCGGCGGAGCTGAGCATGCAGTGCTTCATTTACTTTACGCACGCTTCTGGCATAAATTCTTATTTGATATCGGTGTAGTGTCAACTAAAGAGCCATTCCAAAATCTTTTCAACCAAGGAATGATATTGGGCGAAAATAATGAAAAAATGAGTAAATCAAAAGGGAATGTTGTAAACCCAGATGATATTGTTGAGAGCCATGGAGCAGATACACTTCGTATGTATGAGATGTTCATGGGACCACTTGATGCATCGATTGCTTGGTCCAATAATGGGCTTGACGGCTCACGCAGATTCCTTGACCGTATTTGGCGTTTGTTGACAGATGAGAATGGTAACATTGCCGGCAATATTATTGAAACCGATGATTTGGCTATGCTTGAGAAAATATACCATCAAACGGTTAAGAAAGTCACCGAGAATTTTGAAGAGCTTAAGTTTAATACAGCTATTTCACAATTAATGGTCTTCATAAACGAGGCATATAAAGCAGAAGTGATGCCAAAAGTATTTATTGAAGGCTTTGTTAAATTGCTTTCACCAGTTGCACCTCATATTGCTGAAGAGCTTTGGGAGAAACTAGGACACACTGACACGATTACTTATGAAACATGGCCTGCTTACGACGAAGCGAAACTTGTGGATGATGAAGTCGAAATCGTTATTCAAATAAACGGTAAAATGAAGGTCAAATTAATGGTTCCAACGGATACACCAAAGGAAAAATTAGAAGAAATTGCAATGGATGATCACATCATCAAAGAACAAATCGATGGCAAAACGATTCGCAAAGTGATTGCTGTGCCGGGTAAACTAGTAAATATTGTTGCTAATTAAGTAAAAGAAGCTCCCCCTCGATGGGAGCTTCTTTTAATCCTTGTTATAATAAAAGGTAAATATATGAATAGAGGTGCTGAAATGGAAGCAATTAAAGAAATAACGCCAAAAGATCTGGAAGCAAAAGTGGAAGCAGGAGAAGAGTTAGAAATAATTGATGTACGTGAAGATGACGAAGTTGAAAATGGTATGATTGAAGGGGCAAAGCATATTCGTATGAACGATATTCCCGGTGAATTAGACCAATTTGATAAAGAGAAAGAATATATCTTTGTTTGTCATTCTGGCGGACGAAGTCAGAATGTCTGCTATTACATGCAGGAGCGGGGATATAAAACCGTCAATATGGTTGGCGGTATGAGTCATTGGACAGGAGAAATTGTCTTTTAAATCTTGTATAAAAAGATAGGAATCTGGACACGCTGTTTAAAAAAGGCAGGGGAGAGCCATGATTCAAGTGAAGCTTTTTGATTATGAACATGAGAAAGATCTTGAGCATGAAATGAATCTGTTTCTTAAACATATTCATAACCGTGAGATAGTTGATATCAAATACAATATCGCAACCTCTGGAGAAGATGATGATAACCAAATTTATTGCTTCAGTGCAATGATTATTTATGAAAAATAAGAAGCGGTGCACCCATGGATGCACCGCTTCTTATTTTTTCTTATATCATAAACTTTTGCTGTAAATCGCTGCATTTTGTCCAGCTAATTTGCCGGTAACAAGAGCAGAAGTAATATTGTAACCACCTGTATAACCGTGTATGTCTAGAATCTCACCACAGAAATAGAGCCCGTCCATTACTTTTGAGGCCATTTCTTTTGGGTGAATTTCCTTAATAGAAACCCCGCCGCCAGTGACGAATGCTTTTTCTAGCGGCTGTGTGCCATAAACGGTAAATTGAAAGTCTTTGCAAAGCTCAGCAAAGCGACGGATTTTATCGTGTGCAATCACGGTACCTTGTTCTTGTAGATCAATTCCGCTTTTCTCCAGTAAGAAATGAAGATAGCGTTCTGGAAGAAGACCTTTCAGGGTGTTTTTAATTGCCTTTTTTGGATCCGTTTTAATACACTTCATGACTTCTTGAAAAATATCTTCTTGATTCCTCTCAGGCAGTACATCCAGCTTCATTGTGATCGTAGGAGTTTTAAATTTCTTCAGCGCTTTGACAACAAATTGACTGCATCTTAATACGGCAGGACCTGACACACCAAAATGGGTGAAAATCATATCCATTTTATGTGTAATGAGTGCCTTACCCTTTGGATTCAACACACTCAATGATACGTCTCTAAGTGATAGCCCTTGTAATTCCTTGCTCTTTATAAAGTGTTCGTGACTAAGTAATGGAACTTCTGTAGGAAACAGCTCAGTAATGGTATGACCTGCTTTTTCAGCCCAAGCATATCCATCTCCGGTAGAGCCCGTTTGTGGGACAGATTTACCGCCAACGGCTATAACGACAGCGTCGGCAGTGAATGTTTGTCCGTTTTTTAGTATGACACCAGATGTTCTTCCATTTTCATATAACACGTCCTGTACAGGCGAATTTTTATAAATAGTCACGTTTAATTCTTTCAGTCTGTCGAGTAAAGCATCCACAACGCTTTGGGCTTTATTATTGACAGGAAACATTCGGCCGTGATCTTCTTCTTTCAATTCAACGCCGAGATTTTCAAAGAACGCAATAATGTCTTCGTTGTTAAATTCGGAAAAGGCACTATATAGAAATCGTCCGTTCCCGGGAATGTGCTTAATAATTTCATCAATTGTCAGCCGATTCGTTACATTACAGCGGCCGCCGCCGGAAATGGCTAGTTTTCTTCCTAGTTTTTCCCCTTTATCAATGAGCAGTACCTTTGCTCCTTGTTCACCTGCTGCGATCGCTGCCATTAAACCAGATGGACCGCCGCCAATTATAATTACATTTTCATTCATTCATATCACCAGTTTCTTTTTTCAGTTCCTCTATTATAAAGCATAGTTGGTTCACTTGTAAAAAAAGTACAAAAGCTTTGTCTTGTGAGTGATGTGGAATGTTTGTTAAAATGCTTAAGGTATATCAATCCATCACAAATATTTATTGGTTATATTTTAAGTGCTGTTATCGGATTGAATTATGGTAAGATAAAGAGATTGTACGTAACTGACATAGGCAGGAAGGGATTAAGATGTCATCAAAGTTATTAAAGGGCGCGTTCATATTAACGCTCGGTTCGGTTTTATCAAAGGTTCTTGGATTATTATATGTTATTCCATTCGACGCATTACTAGGTGAAAAGGGCGCTGGCCTTTATTCCTATGCCTATATTCCCTATACGATTTTCATTAGTTTAGCGACTGCTGGTATGCCGCTTGCCGTCTCCAAAACGGTTTCAAAGTATAATGCTTTGGAAGAATATGCAGTTAGTCAAAAGTTATTTAAGTCCAGTCTGAAGCTGATGGCTGTTACAGGCTTTCTAGCTTTTTTGGTCATGTATTCCATGGCTCCGGTGTTTGCAGACTATATAGCTGAAGGAAATAAGGAAGGTTTTTCAGCAAGCGATATCAGCTCGGTTATTCGAGCAGTCAGTTTTGCATTAATTTTCATTCCGTTTATGAGTATCATCCGCGGTTATTTTCAAGGTCACCAATTCATGGAGCCGACAGCCTATTCACAGGTCGTTGAACAGCTAGTCCGGATTGTGTTCCTATTAGCCGGTGCTTTTGTCGTGATTAAAGTATTGGACGGAGATCTGGTTACAGCGGTTAGCGTGGCAACATTTGCTGCGGCAATTGGTGCGATTGGCGGTCTATTTGTATTACTTTGGTATTGGAAAAAGCAAAAACCATTTTTACAAGATCTTTTATCGAGAGATAAAGGAACGATGGATATTTCCCTGCCGCAAATTTATAAAGAAATTTTCGTATCATCGATCCCATTCATATTCGTTGGGATTGCCATGTCACTCTTCCAGCTGGCTGATATTCTTACTTTTAGCCGAGCGATGGTAGCAGCAGGGCTTGGTGATATTGCGGACAAGGCTTTCGGGATACTTAACTTTAATGCACAAAAGCTTGTGGTCATTCCAATGACCTTGGCAACTGCCTTTTCTATGGCGTTGCTGCCATCGGTGACTAAAGCGTATGTGAGCAGAGATAATAAAGAGTTCCGTCATCAATTGGATCAAGCGTTTCAAATTCTTTTATTTGTGACCATTCCAGCGGTTGTCGGAATGTCCATTTTAGCAAGTCCTATTTATACGGCTTTTTATTCGTATAGCCCGCTTGGTTCAAGTATCCTAGCGACATATGCGCCTACATCGATTTTATTTGCCCTATTTTCAGTATCTGCAGCCGTATTACAGGGAATTAATCAACAAAAATTCACTGTGCTCAGCTTACTGACAGGATTCTTAATTAAACTATCTGTGAATATTCCCTTTATTGAAATGTTCGGTGCGGAAGGTGCGGTATATGCAACCACGTTTGGTTATTTAGCAGCCTGTATTATGAATTTGTATTTCATCCGATACTTTACAGGATACAGTTATAAACTGGTGATTAAGAGGACTGTTTTAATGTTTGTCTTTGCTGGGGTTATGGCTTTAATCGTTTGGGGTCTCGAAGGATTATTAGGTCTATTCCTAGATGAGAAAAGAACTTTCCAAGCCATTATCATTACAGTAATTAGTGCGGTCTTTGGCGGTTTAGTTTATGCATTGTTATCATTAAAGAGTAAATTAGCTCATCGCTTATTAGGCAGCCGTATTGATCGGTTGAAACAAAAATTAGGCCTATAAGGCATCGAAGAGATGGATACTGGAGGGAAAAATAAATGAGGATAGATAAGCTGCTTGCTAATATAGGCTATGGAACGCGTAAAGAAGTGAAGAAAATGTTAAAGACAGGTGCAGTGTTGGTAAATGAGCATGCAGTTAAAGATGCAAAAGCACATGTCGATCCGATTCAAGATCGCGTCACGGTACACGGTGAATTAGTTGAGTATAAAGAATTCATTTATTTAATGATGAATAAGCCGCCCGGAGTAATCTCGGCTACTGAAGACAATTTTCAAGAAACGGTTATTGATCTTCTAAGTCCTGAGCATGCGGCCTATGAGCCCTTTCCCGTTGGCAGACTGGATAAGGATACAGAAGGATTGCTTCTGATTACAAATGACGGGAAGCTGACGCATAAACTCCTTTCGCCAAAAAAACACGTACCAAAACTTTACTTCGCAGTCATTGAGGGAATGGTGACGGAAGAAGACATTGAGGCATTTCGTAACGGGGTCACGTTTGATGATGGTTATTTAACAAAGCCGGCTGAGCTGCAGATTCTAAAATCAGGAGAAACTTCTGAAATTGAAATCTCCATTATGGAAGGCAAGTTTCACCAAGTGAAGCGGATGTTCGAGGCAGTTGGGAAACGAGTAACCTATCTTAAACGAATTTCAATGGGAAGTTTGGAACTCGATGAGGGCCTTGAACTTGGGACCTATCGGGAATTGACTGTGGATGAACTTGAGGGACTGCAAAACAGCCCAGCAGGGTTAAGTGAAGAAACAAATGAATAACGAAAAAAGAGGCGGACTGCGGTCCGCCTCTTTTTTCGTTATTTCATGTCAAGAAGATATTTTAACTCGCTTACTTGTTGTGGTCCAAACTCCACGGCTTGGGCTTTTAACTAAATCATTATAAGCCAACACATTTAAATCGCGCTGTATGGTTCGAGGAGTGATGCCAAATTCTTCTACAAGCTCTTGCGTAGAAACCGTACCGTTATTACTGATGAACATATAAACGGATTTAATACGGGTTAACATGCGATTTGTTGAAGGTTTCAAAAAATCACTCCCTTGCTCTTTTTCATTGTCCAAAACAAATGAAAACACAAACGGATATACTGGGCAGTATGACAGTGCCACTATGTAATTGCTATACCACCCTTAAAGCTCCTCATAAACATCCATGAAATAACAAGTTCATTTGCCTTCATTTTACCTCTTTTTACAGCACATTTCTAGAGAAAAACGTTGAATTAACAAAATATTAAATTTTTTACTATTATAATACGCCAACTATATATTTTTTATACCTGATACAATCAAAGAGGTATGAAAAGAAATGGTCCTAATGACTCATGTAAAAAATTAGTCTTATTACTATATAATGAAATCTGTTGTCTTTTTAAGGAAGAATGGTAGTTGATAAGTCGGCTGTTATTTCTCCTATAGGCATAACCTAACCAGAAATACCATTAATATGTATGCAGGAGGGAAAAAGTTGGATTCAACATTACGTAACAGGCTCGTTCATTCGAAAGAAACGCTATACTTTGCATTAACGATTATTGTCAGTATCACCGCTTATATTTTCTTACTTTTTTCTTTTATTGGGATAGCTATAATAGCTGCAATCATCCTTTTTTCTTATTTTTTTCATGCTCTTTCGATGGCATCCATCCGCCGCAATGGCATTCGTATCAGTGAAAAACAATTTCCTGATATTTATCAAAAAGCACAAGGATTAGCTTCTGATATGGAATTGGTGAAAATACCATCCATCTATGTTTTGGAGTCATCTGGTTTTCTCAATGCGTTTGCTACCCGATTTTTTGGCAAAAATATGGTGGTGGTTTATTCTGAAATCTTTGATCTGAGTGAAGAGGGAAAAGAAGACCAACTATTATTTGTACTAGCCCATGAATTTGCTCATCTTAAACGCCGTCATGTATTAGTGCACTTTCTGCTTCTTCCTGCCATGTTTATTCCGTTCCTTGGAGAAGCCTATCTACGAGGTTGCGAATATACATGTGATCGTTATGCTGCTTTTTATGTTAATCATTTTGAAGCATCGAAACAGGCACTAACCATGCTTGCTATTGGAAAGAAACTAGCCCCGAAAGTGAATGAAGAAGCTTTCATTGACCAAATTAACGAAGAGTCAGGTTTCTTCGCATGGTTAAGTGAAAAACTGTCGTCACATCCAGACTTACCGAAACGATTAAATGCCCTTGATTATTGGGTTGACCCTGAGCATCACCACTTACGGAAAGAAAAAAGGTCAAGAGTCTTGATGGGTGTCTTTGGAATGATCGTGATTGGTATTATGATTCCAGCAGGTATTGTATACGCCATTTATAAAACAGATGTACTCGAATCAGTAGGGGAGCTTGTTAATGAGGAGTATTTAGAAACGGAAAATACCTTATTAGCAGCTGCCGAAGATAATGATGTAGCATTGCTACAAGACTTAATTGATAATGGCGAAGACATGTTCATAACGGATGATATGGGTTCAACTGCCCTTCATTATGCTGTGGATATGAGCAGCTATGATACGGCAGCCTACTTAATAGAGAAGAACATTGATATTAATGCTCAGGATGAATATGGATCAACTGCCCTAATGTATGCAGTTTATAATGATGATATCGATATGGTTAAACTTTTGCTTGAAAAAGGTGCCGACCCGACGATAAAAGACGATGCTAATGAAACAGCAGCTGATTCTGCTTCCTACAATGATAATCAAGAAATACAGGATTTGTTGGAAAACTAAAAAATCACGGAAAACCGCCATTTATTCAGGCGGTTTTTTTAATGAAGTAAATGTTCTATATTTATAGAATTATATATTCTAATTATATTGAATAGTTAAACGAATTAATGTATATTAATGGTAAAAAAGTTAGGAAGTGAAAAAATGAACGTTCTTGATACGTCATTTAAACGGAGTAACTTTGAGGTAGAATTCAAATCTTCCACCCTATTTGAATGTGCGCTGGGGATTGCCATGATTACCTATCCAAAACTTCATGAACAGCTGGAAAAAACGAAAGTTGAATTAGAGCAATTACGAAAATCTGTTTCCAGGGAACTACAAGCTGAGCTCGATTATTGTCAGCAGCATAATACCTGGAAAATGATTTTGCAGCTTCTACACCAACGTGATTGCTTCTCTCTTCAAGACTTTTTTAATTTTCTGGATGAATTGAATCACCAACAGTTTACCTATCTGGTTTTTCCTTATCTGGATGAATCCCAACAGGCTAATCGGATGCTTGCCTCTGAGGGTGATTATCATTCCGTAAAGGAGATGGCTGCAGCTTGTATAGATCATGTATTTTTTCCTCAAATGATTACTTTTATCGCAGAAACAGATACCAGTAAACTCATTTTACATATCAAAAACCTCATGGAAGGCTGGGCTCATGAAGTAATGAAGAATGAGGAAGTCGAACAAATTTTACAGCGTGATGTTTTGGAGAAACAACAACGGCTTGTACAATCATCACCCGAAAAAGTTGTTCAATGGTCAACAGGGTCAGTCTATAAACCGGAAGTAAATGTTGAACGTGTCCTATTAATTCCTCATACTATTTATCGACCTTGGACAATTGAAGCGAATCTGGAGCAAACGAAAGTATTTTATTATCCAGTCAGTGATGCTAGTTTACACGGGATGCTAGACACCGCTCAGCCTCCCGCATATTTAGTTCAGGCTTATAAAGCGCTGGCAGATGAAAAAAGACTTCGTATTCTTAACCTGTTATCGGATTCAAATCGATCATTAAAAGAGCTGACCGACATTCTCGATATTGGCAAAACAACCATTCATCATCATTTAGCGATATTAAGATCTGCGCATATGGTTACTGTCACGGGTGCCATGTATTCCTTGAATAAATCAGCGCTTGGCGGATATGAAGCAAGTTTACTAGAGTATCTGAGAGTGGAGGTGACTGGTGAAAAATAGAGAACGTTTTAATCTTCAGTTAGTCGTTGCGAGCCAGATGTTTTCAACATTTGCTAGTGTTTCTGGAACGTTTGTAATCGGGTGGATGGTTTTTGAACTTACCGGTTCGAAAGTGGCTATGGGTAGTTTATGGCTTGTCAGCATCAGTGCCCAGATGCTCGTTCAGTTTATAATTGGACCACTTATTGATAAGTATAAGCGGACGTCAGTGATGAAGCTGACCGAGCTAGTACGGATGCTTTCCTACGGGGCCATTCTCTTATTTCAGACGACTGGTCAGAGTTCGGTTATTGTATTATATCTCGCTTCATTTCTCAGTTCATTAGCTGTTTATGATGCTGCAGCCAATGCCTTGATTCCAAAGTGGGTTCATCGCCGTATTTTAGTGAAAATCAATGCGAAAATTTCAGGACTTGTTCAATTTGCCCGATTCGTAAGTTTTCCTATATCTGGTTTACTGGTTGGGATGTATGGCACGAAGATTACACTTGAAATCATTATTGTCTTGTTTGTACTCTCATTCGCAGCCTTAGTTTGGACCCAAGAGAAACCGGCTAAGGTTCAACGTAAGCAAACCTGGGTGAACCAGTTTAAAACGGGATTAGCTATTTATAAGAATCAAAAAATACTCCTGATATTGGGCTTATTTGTCTCTATTACAAGTTTCGGCGTGTTTGCGACACAAGCAATGTATATTCCTTATGTGACGGAAATTCTTGGCCGTACTTCATCTGCATACGGTTTTTTTGCGGCGGCTTTTCCGTTAGGGTACATAGCGGGGACTGTTATCGTAGGCAGACTGAGGGAACCAAAAGCTTTGTATCCGATTATGCTTACGACACTATGCTTTGGTGGTCTTACCTACATCGCTTTAGGGAGTACAACCATGTTTTGGACTGCGTGTTTGATTGAGTTTGCTGCAGGAATAGCCATGCCTTTTTGGAATGTATACAGTTCAACTCTCTATCATCGGCTTGTACCTGAAGAGATCATGGGGCAGGTGTTATCCGTTCGCTTTCTGCTCACCAAAGCGGCGGCACCGCTTGGAATCGTATACGGAACATTCTGTGCGTCGGCATATGGTCTACCCGCGCTTTTTCTCTCGGTTGGTATTCTGATTTGTCTTGTTTCAGGTGCAGGAATTGCTTTTGTAAGAGTTTTTACTCAGCCCTCTTTAACAAGGGAGTAAATCAAAAAAATATTATATGACTTGTATTGAAAGAATAGTTCGGTTACTATAAAAGTCAATAGGAGTGGATAAACATGGAAAAATCTTTCTTCTTGTTCTCGTCGTCACAACTACATCATCATCAACAGTAGCTTTGCTATCCGATTCGTAAAAAATCGTGAATAGGAAAGCTATTTATCATGAACCGCATTTGATTAAGTATTTCTTAATCAAGTGCGGTTTTTATTTTTAGGAGGAAAAATGATGAAAAAAATGGCCTATCAAAATGTAAAAGGAACACAGGATTTTTTGCCTGAAGATGAAGCAGTTCGCAGCAAAGTACGCAGAGTCCTAGAGGATATCTTCCTCGTCTATGGCTGCCGCCCTCTTGAAACCCCCATCTTAAATTTTAAAGAATTAATGACCTCTAAATACAGTGGTGGTGCCGAAATTGTCAAAGAAATGTACAGCTTACGTGATCAAGGTCAAAGAGAACTTTCTCTACGGTACGATTTGACGATTCCATTTGCAAAGGTCGTGGCGATGAATCCGGATATACGAATGCCGTTTAAGCGCTATGAAATTGGAAAAGTCTTTCGTGATGGTCCTATCAAGGCAGGCAGATATCGTGAATTCACTCAATGTGATGTAGATGTGGTTGGGGTGGAGTCACAAGCCGCTGAAGCAGAGCTAATGCAAATGGCAGTTTTGGTATTTAGAGAATTGAAGCTCGATATTACAATTTCCTATAATAATCGAAAAGTAATGGCTGGTATGTTAGAGGTGATGGGTGTTGCTGATCGTGATATTGCTGGAGTGACATTAACACTGGATAAGATAAAAAAAATAGGGATTGTTGGAGTATCTGAAGAGCTGCTTATGAAAGGTATTAATCAATCTTCAATTGAACGAATCAAAAACTGGCTGCAAGTTGAAGCGGACATAGATCTCTCTTACTTAGAGCAGTACATTGAGCAAAATGAGCAGCTGCGGCAGGGAGTGGAGGAGGTGAAAGAACTGGAAAATTTATTAACATATTTGAACCTCGGGAAAGTATGTATATTTAATCCTTTTTTAGCACGTGGACTAGAGATCTATACAGGGACAGTCTATGAAATCTTTCTTAGAAACGGAACAATCACCTCAAGCATAGGCAGCGGCGGACGATATGACAATGCTATTGGCGGACTCATTGGAAGTGGTGAAAGTTACTCAACGGTTGGACTTTCATTCGGGTTGGATGTCATATTTGCCGCGATGAAAGTGCAACCGTTGGAAAGCGCCATTGAAATCGATTATTATATAATTCCGATACAAACTCAAAAAGAATCTTTAAAGGTTGCTGCTGTCTTTCGACAAAAAGGATTTCGAGTCGAAGTAGATTTAACCAATCGAAAAGTGGGCAAAGCACTGGAGCGAGCCAATAAAATGAGGATTTCTGCTGTCATAATTATCGGAGAAACAGAAGTGAACAATAACCAAGTGATGATAAAAAATTTACAAACAGGCGAAGAGCGGGTAGAATCATTTTCTTTTAACTAGTTTCTGAACGCTGCGTTGAATGAAGATGGGATACAAACCTTTTCTGAGCTAAGGTTTTATCCCTGGTAATACCATATTGCTTTAAAAATCTTCATCCAGTTATGTTCTCTAAGGTGAGATTTAGGCATTTTTTAAAATAAATCGTGTTCAGATGTTTCTTTTTACTTTCCAGAACTAATTATTTTTACTAAAATAGGAAATGATGGTTGATGTAAACGTCATCATAATCGGACACTAAGGAGCCTGACATGAAAATCGAGACTGAGACTTATTCGCCTTATAGCACATTTTCAAAAGAAGAATGGGCTAGACTGCGCTTTAACACACCAATGACCTTAACTAAATCAGAGATAGAAGAGCTTCAGGGTGTCAATGAACAGGTATCGATTGATGAAGTCTCTAATATATATATTCCATTAACAAGACTAATTAATTTGTACACGACGGCTTCTCAACAGCTCCACTCGGTAACGGATACATTTTTTGGAAAAAGCACCCGAAAGGTTCCCTACATTTTAGGAATGACGGGAAGTGTGGCTGTAGGGAAGAGTACATCAGCACGGATAATCAAGGCTTTGCTATCACGCTGGCCGAATCATCCGAAGGTGGAAATTGTCACAACAGATGGATTTCTATATCCCAATGCAGAGCTTGAAAGAAGAGGAATTATGCATAGGAAGGGGTTCCCAGAAAGCTATAATATTAAGGAATTAATTAAGTTTTTAGCATTGTTGAAGTCCGGGACACCAAGGATTAAAGCACCAGTCTATTCACATTTGTATTATGATATCATTCCAGAAGACTATCAGATTATTGATCAACCTGATATCGTGATTGTTGAAGGGGTAAATGTCTTGCAGACACCGTCCTCAGATGATCAAACGCTACCAAGCGTTTTTGTTTCTGACTTCTTTGATTTATCGATTTATGTGGATGCGGATGAAAACGATTTGATTAAGTGGTATATCGATCGTTTTAAAAAGTTAAGATTGACTGCTTTTAATAATCCTAATTCCTATTTTAAACGCTATGCTTATCTTTCCGATGCTGAAGCGGAAGAAACAGCTGCAGGGATCTGGAATAGTATTAATAAAGTGAATTTAAAAGAAAATATCGAACCAACTAAGAATCGAGGAGATATCATTTTGGTTAAGGATGCAAGCCATAATGTAACTTCGATTAAGCTAAGAAAGATATAGAAACGCTAGATATAATACTTTCTATTTTTTGATCAAAGAGATATAGTTAGTGACTATGTTATACTCTGGAGGTGTTTTAATGAAGGTTGAAATTTGGTCCGACTATCAATGTCCGTTTTGCTATATTGGGAAACGCCGTTTTGAGAAGGCACTAGAACAGTTCGATCACAAATCGGACGTCGAGGTTGTCTTTCGGAGCTTTGAGTTAGATCCGAACGCAAAACGTGATAATGAGGTAAATATGTATGAAATGCTTGCGGGTAAATACGGGATGAGTATAGAACAGGCTAAGGCTCAAACTGACAGTATTCTACAACAGGCAAAAGCAGAAGGGCTAGAGTATCGCTTTGATAAAATGATACTAACAAATTCATTCGACGCCCATCGTTTACTGCATTTTGCAGCAGCTAATGGTAAAGAAAAAGAAATGAATGAACTTCTATTTAAAGCTTACTTTACAAATACCTTGCATATTGGCAGACAAGAAGTACTAACGGCACTCGCAGCTGAAGCAGGTCTCGATCCGATAGAGGCTAAAGTAATGCTCGAAAGCGATCGTTATACATCAGAAGTAAGAGCAGATGAGCAAGAAGGAAGCAAACTCGGAATTACCGGGGTGCCATTTTTTGTGATTGACCGTAAATATGGTATTTCAGGTGCACAGCCGACTGAATTATTTATCAACACGCTGAAAAAGGCATGGGAAGAAGATGAGCTGCAGTTGATTTCAGACAATGATTCAATGGGCGGCAGCTGTACGGATGATTCTTGCACAAATGAATAGAAGTAAAAACGTAATTTTCTTATATGAAAATTACGTCAGTTTGTTGCCAAAGGAGGTGCGGAATGGTTCATTCCGCACCTCTTTTGGCATTTTCCCTGCTTATCAAGGCAACTAAGTCTCTAATAAGTACTGTTTTCCATCTTTAACATTGTATCTGCTTTCAGGATGTTCTACTTAATAATCTTTGATTCTTCTTGTTCGAACGGATTTGTCGGAAAGAGTTTTCATCGTAATTCCCCCGATTTGGATGATTTCCTCCTAAAACCTGCTCTTCGGTAGCACAACGTCGGAATAAAATTCAAATTAAATTTAGAAAGACTGTTGATTAGAGTGTAAGCGACGAGGAGGCTCACCGCCCGCCCGCGGAAAGCGAAACGCCTGGAATGGAAATCAACATCTCGATTTTAAATCTCCCCCGAGTTTGTCTACAGTCTGAATGGCTCTCTCTCTAATACGAGAGCCATTAAGTTTGTAGACAATAGAGGCTTGCAGGAACAAGCTAGTCTAGTATTACCAGTTCAAGATGGTTTTCGAAAATACCCCTTATCACCTCGAAATTCTATATCTATTTTTAAATGGCCTTTTACTTTTAAGCTTAGAAAGTCAGTTGATTGAAATGGAAGGCGTGAAGACTCCTGCGGGAACAGCGGGACAGGTGAGACCCCGCAGGAGTGTAAGCGACGAGGAGGCTCACCGCCCGCCCGCGGAAAGCGAAGCGCCTGGAATGGAAATCAACATCTCGATTTTAAATCTCACCCGAGTTTGTCTACAGTCTGACGTAATTTTCTTATATGAAAATTACCTTTTTTTGAATTGAGATGAAGGAAAATGCTAAGGGGATTCGTTTTGAATTTCTGATATCTCTCTCGAAGCTTGATTTTTTTTACAGCAGGATTTACTGTTTACTGATCTCATTGCTACGTAGGCGATTACCTCGAATTTTGAGGTTTTTTGGTCTTAACGAACGAAAATACTGCAAGCAAAAAAATTATATTACAAAAAAACGTTTATAACCAATATTTAATCAAAATTTAACGAAGTATAATAGAGGTTTTATGATACTATTTTACTAAAAGAGGTGATGAGACATGAATATGAAAGTTGGGAGTAAGATTATCCTGCGTTCTTTGGAGGACAAGGATGCTGTACATATAGAAAGTCTTGCAGGTGATTACGACATATCAAAGACTACATTATCCATTCCCTACCCTTATCCTGAAGGGGCAGCGGTAACATTTATAAAATGTATGAGAGAAGCTGAGAAAAAGGGAGAAGTGTTAATCTATGCCATTGCGGACCCAATAGAGGATCAGTTGATTGGAATTATAAACCTAAATTTATCTTTGCATCATAAACGTGGGGAGCTAGCCTATTGGATAGGAAAAAAATATTGGGGAAATGGCTATGCAAGTGACGCAGCAAGGGAACTTTTGACGATTGGATTTGAAAAAAAAGGGCTGAACCGTATCTTTGCCGCTGCCTTTGTTGATAATCCAGGGTCATGGATGGTGATGGAAAAAATCGGTATGAAAAAAGAAGGAACGCTGCGAGGGCATGTCTATAAGGGTGGAGAATCAGTCGATCTACATTATTATGGAATGCTGGCGGAAGATTATCACCGTTTGAATTCTTAGATTAAATTGTTAAACTACTCCTCCTGCTGACAACTGAGCAGCTATATATAGCCGGATTCCATAATTTAAATTGTTAGATTATGGGTTAGTATTATATACTTGTAAAGTACTGGATAATGTTTGAGAGGAGGCAGTTACATTGGCTGATAATAAGAATGAGCATGTAAATTGGATGGATTCCATTTATAAAGAGTATGAGAAAGACGGCGGACTTAAAAATAATCCAGGGTACGGAAAACCACTTCCAAAAACGATTTTGCATGGTTCTATTTATGATAGTTTTTTAAATACTGCAAAACAAGCAGGCTATTTGCCGCCATGGATTAAGCTGCAGCAGGAGATTCGTATACTCGTGTCACAAGCTGTTGCCTTAAAATCCGCTAATGACTTTGACAGAGACCTCCAATCTTACATAAATGAAATAAACGAAAAAGTGGCGAAATATAATTCGATTTGTCCGTCTCATTTACAACGAGTCTTATTTACTGAAGAATTACTTGAGCAGCAATATGATCGTTGGAAATAAAAAGCAGATAAATTTCTTAACTATTAAAGATTCTTATATCAGTAATTCTGCTGAATTATGATATAATCTCGGAATAAGGAAAGAGAGGGTTCGTTTTGGAAAAAAGAAAAGAACTATTTTCATGGATTAAGGCAATTGCAATTGCGGTGATCCTGGCTTTTGTCATCCGGACTTTCACCTTTGCACCAATCATCGTCGACGGTGAGTCCATGATGCCGACCTTACAGGACCATGAAAGACTGGTACTTAATAAGTTTGGAACCAACATTGAGGACATTGATCGGTTTGATGTAGTCGTATTCCATGCAACTGAGAAAAAGGATTACATTAAACGAGTAATCGGTAAGCCTGGCGATCATATAGAATACAAGGATGATACGCTCTATATAAATGGCAAAGAGTATAAAGAACCATACTTAGATGAGTACAAGCAGGAAATGGGCGGCGAGCTCCTTACTTGGGACTTTAAGCTTGAAGATAAAACGGGCAGTATGACTGTTCCCGAAAATGAATTATTCGTTATGGGTGATAATCGTCAAAATAGCTTGGACAGCCGAGAGATTGGTACAATTTCTATTGATGAAGTTGTGGGAAAAGCAAACTTTGTCTATTGGCCGATTAATGATTTTAAAGTCGTTAAATAAGATCAGAAAAAAAGCAAGACACTGTTCAACAGTGTCTTGCTTTTTTGTTATCGCCACTCCACCTTGCACTGACTACAAAGAGCATGTTTGGTCATACTGATGAATAGCAGCATCGATGCCGCAGGATAACTTATCATTGATTTGCTATCTCTTTTCCATTATCTTTAGTCTATGTGGGAAAAAAAGTTAATCGTTTATTTACATAAAATTATTGAATTCCACCCTTCGTTGTTCGTTCTATAGATTAAGCCACTGGATAAACATGAAATGGAGACTTGTGGAATGGATATAGCTAAAGAATTAATTGCTCAGTATGGGTATTTCGCTATCTATGGAATGCTTGCATTAGGAGTGATTGGACTGCCTGTACCTGATGAAATTTTAATGACTTTTGTAGGTTACTTAACATCCACGTCTGTGTTGAATTTTAAATTAGCTGTGCTTGTTAGTTTTTTGGGGGCAATCACAGGGATGATGGGGAGCTTTTTTCTTGGCAGAAAATTGGGCAAGCCCCTGCTAACGAGTCATGGGAAATGGATTAAATTGACACCAGCTAGATTAGCAATGGCCGAAAGATGGTTTGAACGTTATGGCCCGTGGACTATTGTCATTGGTTATTATATTCCAGGCATCCGGCATCTGACTTGCTATTTTTCAGGAATCAGCGGTATGGGAAAAAGGCAGTACTTCTTGTATGCCGGAGTTGGTTCATTGAGCTGGTGTATTGTGTTTAATCTCATTGGTTATTATATCGGAGTCATTACCTAAGAGGTTGAACATGGTGGAATATTATGAACTTAATGCTAGAATAGAAGCATCATAAATGAATAGGAGCTGTAAAATATGGATCAAATTAATTGGACAAATGAAATTGAGAGCAGGAAATTAGATTTATTGGTAGACACTCAGAACTTGTTGAAGATCAAGAGTGTAATGGATGAGGAGAATTCAACAGAGCAGGCTCCCTTTGGTGAAGGTGTAAAGAAAGCATTGGATTATATGCTGGAGTTAGGAAAGAAGGATAACTTTACTGTTAAATCTGTTGATCATGTGGCTGGACATATCGAAATGGGTGAAGGGAAAGAATTGATCGGAATTCTTTGTCATGTTGACGTTGTACCTGAGGGTGACGGATGGGCATCAGATCCGTTTGGTGCAGAAATCAGAGATGGTAAAATCTTTGCTCGTGGTGCAGTTGATGATAAAGGCCCAACGATGGCGGCTTATTATGCAATGAAAACGATTCGGGAACTTGGTCTGCCGTTAAATAAACGAGTACGAATGATTATTGGAACGGATGAAGAGTCGGATTGGCGTTGTGTAGATCGTTATTTTGAAACAGAGGAAATGCCGACAATCGGTTTTGCTCCTGATGCCGATTTCCCGATTATTAATGCAGAAAAGGGAATCTGGGACTTTGCTCTTATACAAGAACCAAGCAGTGAAAGTGACAAAGGCGAAGTAGAGATTATAGACTTCTCGTCTGGCAGAAGAACAAATATGGTTCCTGATTATGCAAGTGCAAGAGTAAAACTTGCAGATCCATCCACGTTAACAACTCAATTTACTGCTTACCTCAAAAAACATTCTTTAAAAGGTAATGCTGCTATAGAACGAGATGAGGCCTTACTTGAACTTGAGGGGGTATCTGCACATGCAATGGAACCAAATAATGGTGTGAATGCAGGCTTATATTTGGCTGCTTTTCTTTCAGAACTGCCATTGTCTGCGCATGCAAAGACCTATTTTACGTTTATTCAAGATCAGCTTTTAGGAGATACTCGCGGTAACCGATTGAACATAGCATTTTCAGATGAAATCACTGGAGAATTAACATTGAATGCGGGCAAATTCAGTTATTCAAGTCGTGGAGAAGGCATGATAGGGTTCAGCATGCGTTACCCTGTTACCTTTGATTGGGAAGCGAACAAACTAAAGCTTGAACAGCAATTACCTGACTTTACGGTCGTTACGAATTCCCATTCAACTCCACATTATGTCGATAGCGACAGTTTCTTAATTCAAACCCTTAAACGAGTATATGAAGAAGAAACAGGTGAACAAGCTGATCTTCTTTCTATTGGGGGCGGAACGTACGCAAGGTCGTTAAAAGAAGGCGTTGCTTTTGGACCATTATTCCCAGGAAGTGAAGACATCGCCCACCAAAAGGATGAATATATAGATATAGACGATATGCTTAGAGCTGCGGCTATTTATGCACATGCTATTTACGAATTAGCTAAATAATCAGCGGGGAGGAACAGATGTTGGAAAAACTGATTTTTAATGGAGAATTCATCGATCGTTCAGCTAGTAAAGTGGACGTAGAAGACCGGGGATATCAATTCGGTGATGGTGTGTATGAAGTAATCCGCGTATATAATGGAAAACTGTTTACAAGTCAGATGCACCTTGATCGTTTAATTGACAGTGCTAAAAAGATTTCCTTAGACGTTGGGTACACAGCAGCAGAACTTGAAATACTGATACAGCAGCTTGTTACTGAAAATCAGTTGACTTATGGTACGGTTTATATGCAGTTCACCCGAGGAGCAGCACCTAGGAATCATGCTTTTCCTGTGGATAAAATACAATCGGTCTTTGTTGCCTACACCAAAGTAATTCCATACGGCGGTGAAGTGAAATCGGGTAAACAAGCCATTACGACCGAGGATATCCGCTGGCTGCGTTGTGATATTAAGAGCTTAAACTTACTTGGGAACATCCTAGCAAAACAACAGGCTGTGGAAAAGGGCTGTTTTGAAGCCATTCAACATCGAGGTGATACGATTACAGAGGGAAGTTCTTCTAATATCTCGATTGTGAAGGACAATGTACTAATTACCCATCCTCCAGCTAACCTGATATTAAACGGTATTACGAGAAGGGTCATGCTGCATCTCTGTCAAACGAATGGGATATCCTATCGTGAAGAGTCTTTCACTATTTCTGAAATGATGAATGCTGACGAGGTTATTATGACAAGCACGAGTGCTGAAATTACACCCATTACATTAATTGATGGAAAAGTAATCGGAGCTGGGACACCAGGTCCAATAACAAATAAACTTCAGCAGTTGTTTCATCAAGAAATTGAAATGCAGTGTGGTCGAGTATATTCTACTACCTGAATGTAAAGAATGAACATGCTCTTGCCTAGTTAAGGCAAGAGCTGTTTCGTTTTTTTGAAATGATGTACTTTGTGATA
The DNA here is from genome assembly GCF_000305495.1 of Peribacillus psychrosaccharolyticus ATCC 23296. Lineage (GTDB taxonomy): Bacteria > Bacillota > Bacilli > Bacillales > DSM-1321 > Peribacillus > Peribacillus psychrosaccharolyticus. The sequence continues at coordinate 22,236 of NZ_AJTN02000004.1, forward strand.
CTATTAAAAGAAATGGTAAAGAAAGGATTGTTTATCTATGAATTCAGCTGCACATTTCTTCTTTGCACTTACCTTGCCTGATGAAATTAAGGAAGAGCTCCATTTACAATGTCAGGAGTTACGAAAGGATTTTCCTTTTAAAAAGTGGCTTCATCGCGATGATTATCATATTACGCTTGCTTTTCTTGGGAATGCTTCAGACACTCAAAGACAGGAGGCAGTCCGCCTTGTCGAAAACAGTCTGAAGAATGAAAGCAGCTTTAACCTGACACTGGCTGGAACAGGGATATTTGGAGACAAAAAAAGTCCCCGAATTCTTTGGGCAGGTATAGAAGAATCCGATAGGCTGAGAACGATTCAGCAAAAAGTCTATGATGCATGTATAACAGCTGGATTTAAACTGGACAAAAAACCCTTTACACCACATATAACGTTAGCAAGAAAATATACAGGTGAACAGTTTTCTCTTGAGAGATTGCAGCAAACAGCCGATAGTAAACAGACAGCAGATTTTGCTGCAACTAAGGTTAGTTTGTATCAAACACATTTAGGTGCCTCTCCTTCTTATGAATCAATAGAGACCATTTATTTACCATCTAATACATAAAATAAAGAATTTAGGGGGGTGAGTTGAATGGGACAGCTCATTAAACTGCAGGATTACATTTCAAGATATGAACAGGACATTTATCGTTATCCCCTGCAGTTTGTACGTTTAAAGCAACAGCAATGGGAAAAATTAAAGACAGCTTTTTTAGCTGGGGAACTTGAGACCCTTTACGGCAATCATCCCGAAGAAATACAAGCAGAAAATGGGCAGGAAGGTAAGCTGGGGATAGGCACTAAGCTGAAAAAAATGTTCAGCCGTCAGGCGAAATCCGAGGTGATTGAACTAGAATCACTTCCTGTTATGGAAAGAAAAGAATTTTCATTACATTTCTCCTCTACGCCCAATAATTTAGAAGAACTTAAACAGACCTATTTAAATCAACTTATTCGTTTTCAATTAAAATGGGGTAGTTCGACGATTCAAGAAAAATCATATATTAACCAGACCTTTTTTCTCGATGAAAAGCTGCGCTTCTTTTTACAACGTTTTCCTGATACATGCTTGATCCTTTATAAACCCATTTTTTTATTGAAAAACGCTCCGGTCGAAGGAGAAGTGATTATTGTCACTCCTACAGAAATCTGGTGTATCGCTTTCTTAGAAGATAGTGATGATGCGGCCTTTATGGGTTCAAGTGATCGGTTTTGGCTCCGTAAGCATCATTTACATTCCGATAAAAAAGTATTAAATCCGATGCTTTCTGTAAATAGAATGGGGAAAATTGTTAAAAGGATAGGCTCAATCTATGAATCACCGCTTCCCATACATAAAGTCGTTTTATCTCGAAATGGTTATATAGATTATCCACAATCACCTTATGATATAGAAATAGTTGATAAACGAAGCTTTCCAGCTTGGTTTAAAAAAATGAGAAATGCAGGATCGCCGCTAAAGCATCAGCAATTAAAGACCGCACAGGCATTGCTTGATTATTGCCAAACAACTTCAAGCAGCCGCGTAGAATGGGAAACTGAAATAGATGGAGAAGCAGAAGATGATTACAGAACATAATAGTATAAATCCAGAAGGAGATAGACTAAAGATCAATAGAGTTTATTTTATTGTAAATCCAGCAGCCAAGAATGAACGCAGTCGAAAGCTCTGGAGGAAAATTGAAAGGAGTCTAAACATACCGCATACCGTTTTTTATACTGAACATATGGGACATGCAGAGGCTATCGTTAGAGATATTCTACAAAAAACGACATTTCGGACGCTGCTTGTTTCTGTAGGAGGCGATGGAACCCTTCATGAGGTCATTAATGGTGCTCAAGGATACCCTCATGCGATTATTACTAGTATCCCTGCAGGATCAGGGAATGACTTTGTGAGGGGTGTTCAAAAGACGAAAAATGTTAAAGAAGCACTAGACCTTATATCACAAGCTGATTCTTCCCATGCAGCTGTTGATTTAGGTCAGTTTATGATTGACGGCGAACAGAGGTATTTTGTAAATAGTATTGGGATAGGCATTGATGCCGAAGTGATCTATGCTATGAATCAGTCCAAGATAAAAAAATGGTTTAATATCTTCAAGGCAGGGAAACTTGCCTATATCTATACATTTATTAAAAAAGTGATTACCTATAAGAGAAGCGATATGGAAATTAGTATTGATGGGAATGAATTCTATTTTAAAAAGGTATGGTTTATTGTGGTGGCAAATCAACCTTTTTTTGGCGGCGGCATAAACATCTCGCCAGCGTCAAAGACTAGTGATGGCAAGTTTGAGGTGCTGGCAGTACACACGATTTCCCCTCTTAAATTGCTCCTCGTTCTTATCTCCGTTTATTGGGGAGGACATCTTCGAATTAAACACGTGGATATGTTCACTGGGAAGAGAATACGGATTCGCTCCCTTGATTCTGTGAGAATCCAGGCTGATGGAGAAATCGTTGGAAGTACAAGTGTTGATATTCAAGTTGCAGAGCGTGATTTACACGTTTGTCAAAAAAAATAGATTACGATTAAAAGAAAATTCTAGGTAATAAAACGCTTCCGGTGTCAAATAAAAGGGTTTTGTTTTCAGTTTTGCCTATATTAGGTAGTATTTCGTAGAAGATTGTCGGATACTACTTGACGTAAGAAAGGCTTTTAACTAAAATTTAATAAGATAGCTATTGTTAAATGCTCAATAGCTGTCTTTTTTATTCTTAAGGAAAATTATCAAGTTCATTATAATAGATTGTTTGGAGTACGACTGTTTATTCTGTGCTGATTCAAAAGTGCTTGATCGTATTAAGTGAGGAAATTGAAGGTGAACCATTTGGAAGATATATTAGGTGAGGGGTGGGATGTTTATCCCGCTGGAGGGGCAACAGGAGAAGCCTTCATTGCTGTAAATGACAAACAGAAACTTTTCCTGAAACGTAACTCTTCGCCATTTTTGGCTGTTCTGTCCGCTGAAGGGATTGTTCCTAAGTTAATGTGGACAAGACGCCTGGAGAATGGGGATGTCATTACGGCTCAGCACTGGTTGAATGGCAGAGAGCTTAAGCAAGGTGAAATGGATAAGGAACCAGTTGCAAAACTTCTGCGGAAAATCCATCAGTCTCAACCGCTGTTAAGCATGTTGAAAAGACTTGGGAAATCCCCTCTAAGGCCTGAAGGTATACTTACAGAAATTGAAACGAACATAGAACAGGACATATTAAATATTCCAAAGGTTTCTCAGGCGTTCTCCTTTTTGCGAGAAAACCTTTTGTTAATTGAATCCAATGAAACGGCTGTATGTCATTGTGATATCAATCATAATAATTGGCTGCTGACTGATGCTGGAAAGCTTTATTTGATTGACTGGGATGGGGCAATGATTGCGGATCCGGCTATTGATTTAGGCAGTCTTTTGTATACCTATGTCCCAAGGGAAAATTGGAGTGATTGGTTGGAACGCTACGGACTAAGCTTGGATGCAGGCTTAGAAATGAGAATGAAGTGGCACGCCATTTCCCAATTACTATCCTTTATTCAATGGCATAAATCAAAGAATCGTTTAGAAGAAATGGCGGCTCTTATAGAACGACTAGGCTACGTACTTGAATCGTAATTAAGAATACTGGTCAATTTCATCTACCCATTCAGAAAGCTGACCTTGGTGTTCGGAAATATGGCTGTCTAAATCAGCAGTTCCGGCCCCTGTTTGGCTATAGCGGTATATCTCTTCTAATATTGTTAGTGCGCTTTGATCAATATCCATATTGATCATTAGTGATTTAACCAGTCGTTCGACTTGCTCGCATTCCGCAACGGATCCACAACAATCAGTTTGATGATTAGTTAAAATATCCTTTAATAAAGAGAATTGATCTTGTTGAGATAAGGGCATCTTTTATCCTCCTTAGGGGTAATGTTTCTTCTTTAAATAGGATGTGTGTTTCGAATGGTTTTATACCTAAACTAAACCCGCGGCGTGCAGCAGCGGTTTCTTTTGGTGTTGCAGGAAGCCATGCTCTCATGTTATGGTTTGAACGAAATCTTATAATTAGGGGTGTCAGTATGCGTTTAAGAAATAAGCCCTGGGCTGACGAACGTTTGGGAGAGTTCCCAAACTATGCAATAGCTCAGCCGGAAAGTCATAAGGGAAAATGGCGGGAATTGTTTGGAAACGATAATCCGCTTTATATTGAAGTAGGAACAGGGAAAGGCCGCTTTATTACGGAAATGGCCAAAGCTCATCCAACTATTAATTTTATTGGAATTGAAGTATATAAAAGCGTTATTGTATCGGCACTTGATTTATTAATTGAAGCGGCGGTGCCAAACCTAAAGCTTTTAAGTGTGGATGCGGTAAATCTTGCTGATTATTTTGAAAAAGGTGAAGTGGACCGTGTGTATTTAAACTTCTCGGATCCTTGGCCAAAAACTCGTCATGCGAAAAGACGCCTCACGCATAGTTCATTCTTGGGTATTTATGAATCCATCTTACCGGAAAAAGGTGAGATTCATTTTAAAACGGATAACCAAGGCTTATTTGAATCCTCTTTATTGAGTATCTCTGATTATGGAATGAAACTGACCTTTATCAGCTTAGATTTGCATAACAGTTCTTTTGAGGGCAACATTATGACCGAGTATGAAGAAAAGTTTTCTAAAAAAGGCAATCGAATTTATCGTTTAGAAGCACAATATCGCTAAGAAACGCCTGGGCAATTACCCAGGCGTTTTTTAAAGAACTTAATGTCTAAAAATTTTAAATAGTTGGTCACTGATGATACAATTTAATAAAAGGAGGGGGAATATGGAAACCCTGCAATTAGGTAATATTAAGTTAACCTGGCTAAACGGTGGAGTAACCTATTTAGACGGCGGCGCAATGTTTGGTGTTGTTCCAAAGCCATTATGGGCAAAAAAATATTCGCCAAATGAAAATAATCAGATTGAATTAAGAACCGATCCTTTGTTAATTCAAGCAAATGGCTTAAACATTTTACTTGAGTCGGGATTGGGAAATGGAAAATTTGATGAGAAGAAGAAACGGAACTTTGGAGTTATGGAAGAATCATCTGTATTAACAGATTTAGATGCGTTAGGACTTTCTCCGGATGACATACATATCGTGTTGATGACCCATCTTCATTTTGACCATGCATGCGGACTAACGGAGTTAAAGGATAATCAATGGGTGTCGGTTTTTAAACAGGCAGCCATTATAACTTCGCAGATTGAATGGAATGAAATGAGGGACCCGAATATCCGTTCAAAAAATACGTACTGGAGAGAAAATTGGGAAGCTGTCTCTAGTCAGATGAAAACTTTTGAAAAGGAAATTGAAATTACGAAAGGGATTAAGATGGTCCATACAGGAGGACATAGTAACGGTCATTCCATCGTTATTATTGAAGATGGTGATGAAACCTTACTCCATATGGGCGATATCATGCCTACTCATGCTCATTCCAATGTTCTTTGGGTTCTTGCCTATGATGATTATCCAATGGATTCAGTCTACCAAAAACAAAAGTGGATGAAGACGGGATTAGAGAAACAAGTCTGGTACAGTTTTTATCACGATGCCTATTACCGGGCAATAAAATGGGATCTGACAGGTAAACAAGTGATTGATGAAGTGAAGAGAATCCGCTGATTGATTTGGGGAGAAACGTTTTAAGTGGTATTCCGCGGAGTACCAGTGTCGTGCTGAGTTACTTATTATAAACTGAAAAGGGGCAGACTAAGAGTAGTCTGCCCCATTCTATTGGTTATTTTTGTGTTAGATCAATGATGGTGCCCGTTGATGCATCAGCAGCAAAATCAAACTGTTCAAGGAGTCCGTCGGTATAACGTGTAATTCCGCCTTTAAAGACTTGATAGTCTAAATCATTTTTTTGATAATTTTCTGGCTTCATAACAATCCATGAACCATATATTTTACCATCTTTTTTAACAGATTCTTTTACTGAAGCTAATACTTTTTCTGGTGATGGTCCACAGTTTTGTTCAAGAGCTTGCTTAGCTGCATATCCTGCTGCAAATCCAGCGGCAGCACCTAATAATAAATTTTTATAATTCATAAATGTTCCCCTCCTGCTTGATTACTTTTTGGTCTCTTGTTCTAGTATACAAAAAAAACGGACAAAGCCCAATAATTGGACGGTGCATGTTTAATCAAACCAAAAACATAACAATATTTAACAAGCAAATGGTATAATAACATCATTCAAATATAAGAATCTAACAAATATAGGTTTGTACATAAATAATGTAAAAGATTAGGGGTTATAAAAAATGGATCAAGAGACTTTATCGCTGTTTAAGACGTTAACAGAGCTGCCGGGCATTGCGGGAAATGAACACTATGTCCGTAAATTCATGCGAACTGAGCTTGAAAAATATTCTGATGAATTGATTCAGGACGGATTAGGCAGTTTGTTTGGCGTGAAAAAAGGGGACGAAGATGGACCTAGAATTATGGTGGCCGGCCATATGGACGAAGTAGGGTTTATGGTAACATCGATTACGGATAATGGAATGCTCCGTTTTCAAACGATTGGCGGCTGGTGGAGTCAGGTCTTATTAGCCCAAAGGGTTGAGATTATAACTGATAATGGCCCTGTTATTGGGGTAATTGGTTCTGTACCTCCACATTTACTTGAAGAATCACAGCGTTCTAAGCCAATGGATCAAAAAAATATGTTAATTGATATTGGTGCAGACAGCGCCGAAGATGCAAAAAGGATTGGAATTAGACCGGGGCAAGCGATCGTCCCTATCTGTCCATTTACTCCAATGGCTAATCCAAAAAAATTATGGCTAAAGCTTGGGATAATCGCTATGGGTGTGGGTTGGCAATCGAATTACTCAAAGACCTTAAAGATGAAAAACTCCCTAATACACTTTTCTCAGGTGCCACAGTGCAAGAAGAAGTGGGCTTAAGAGGCGCACAAACGGCTGCTTTTATGATTAAACCTGATCTGTTCTTTGCGTTAGATGCAAGTCCGGCAAATGATGCTTCAGGAAATAAGAATGAATTTGGACAGCTTGGTAAGGGTGCTTTACTACGCATTCTTGACCGCTCAATGGTTACACATAAGGGGATGAGAGAGTTCATCCTAGATACAGCTGAAACAAATGACATCCCCTATCAGTATTTTGTTTCTCAAGGCGGCACAGATGCTGGAAAGGTACATATTGCTAATGATGGAATTCCAAGTGGTGTAATTGGTATTTGTTCGAGATACATTCATACACATGCCTCAATTATTCATATTGATGATTATGCAGCTGCTCGTGAGTTAATCGGCAAATTAGTTAGGGCTTGTGATCGTTCAACAGTAGAAAGTATTAGAAATAACGGATGATACAAACCGGCAATGATTAGGTAAACAGGCGAAGCTTGTTTACCTCGTAGATCATTGCTGGTTTTTTGAATGGAGTGAAAGAAAATGAAAATGGCAGTGGGAAGTTTTAACCCTGCAAAGGTAGAAGCTGTACGGACTATTTTTAACCAGGATGAACTAGTGACCATGAAGGTTGATTCTGGGGTATCTGAACAGCCTTTCTCGGATGAAGAGACAATAGAGGGTGCTGTTAACCGAGCTAAGAATTGTCTGAATGAAAGTGATGCTGAACTTTCTATCGGCCTTGAAGGCGGCGTTGTGGATACAAAGCATGGCATGTTTGTCTGTAACTGGGGTGCGTTAGTGACGAGGAAGAATGAAGTGTTCATTGCTGGCGGGGCACGAGTCTTGCTTCCTGATAGTATCGCAAATCGACTGCGAGCTGGGGAAGAATTGGGACCTGTAATGGATGATTTTACTCAAAGTAATAATATCCGAAAAAAAGAAGGCGCAATAGGGATATTTACGAATAATCGTGTCACAAGGGCCGAGATGTTCCAGCATATTGTTCGGATGCTTGCTGGACAGTATGAATATAACGAACGTAACGTATAAGAAAATGGAGATTGGGGCATTTTTAAAGTACTGGATAGATGGTTTACCTGCCAGTAAATGATTAAGAATGTGGGATGATGAATGATTATTCCGAAATCAATACGTATCTTATGTGTTGCTGCCTGCGTAACAACTGGCTGTACTGATGAAAACCATTCAAGTAAAGCAAAAGAAGCGGCTGAATCGTTTTTTTTGATGCTTCACTAAAGCCTGACTATCAAACAAAAACTATAGAACTATATTTGCCAGACGACTTTATTGTAGCGGAAGAGAGTGAAAATAATTTTATATTAGAAAAAAGCGGGAATCCATATATCTTATTTGTGAATCCACATGAAAATCGAAAGAGTCGAACGTTATATGATACTGTAAAGCAGTTGAACGATAAGGATATCGATCTTGCACACTTTGAAGATCAAGAGAGCTTTGGTTTTATATCGATTAGAGATTTAGATGAGAAAAAATACGAGGTATCGGTTGGAGTTGGGGGAGTTAAATTAACGACAGAAACGAATGAAAAGAAGCTGTCTGATGAAGCTGCCCAAATGATGGCCATTGTGGACTCTATTACACAGGAAAAGTAAAAAAACCTGAAATTCCAAATTGGAACTTCAGGTTTTTACTTTATTCAGGTTTTTACTTTATTTAGTTACTGTTGGTTCCTCAAATGTTATATCTGTCTTTTCAAGCTCGAATTGTGAAACAACATTTTGGAGGTCTCCTGCGATATAACTTAACTCAGATGCAGCCTCACTGACCTGGTTAATAGCAAGAAGCTGACTCTCACTCGACGCACTAACTTCTTGTGAAGAACCTGCAGATTGTTCAGAAATGGAATAGATTTCACCTAGCTTATGTGCAAGGACATTATTGTAATCCTGAACTTCTTTGACAGAAAGCTGTACATTTGAAATTTTGGAGCTGATTCGGTTGACATGATTGACGATGTTTTCAAAAGCATTTTTTGTCACGATTACGGAAGTACTCTGTACATTTTTATATTCATTGAATTTCTTAGCTTCAATCATTAATTTTTCCATTTGATCATTCATAGTTTGCACTAGATTTTGGATGGTCTGTGCTTCGAATTTTGACCGCTCAGCCAGCTTTCGAACTTCCTTAGCGACGACACTGAACCCTCGACCGGCGTCCCCCGCTCTAGCTGATTCAATCGCTGCATTTAAGGCGAGTAAATCTGTATTCTCAGCAATTTCTTGGATGGTTCCAACAATACTTGCAATTGCATGTGACTTTTCAGATGCACTTTGAACTTGTCGGGTCAAATGAGTTGCTAATTCGAGAAATTGTTCTGAAGTATTATGAAGACTTTCTACGGTTTTTAATCCTTCTTGCCCCTCAATTACGGTTTGCTGTGCTTCAACTTGTATTTCTTTACTAAGTTTTTCCGTACCGAGGATGGAATTAGATACATTCTTCATAATACCGTTGCTTTCTTCGAGTTCTGAGGTCTGTTGACTAGCTCCCACTGCCACTTGCTTGACAGCTATATTAACTTGTATAGATTGAGCAGATGTTTCCTCAGAAATGGCTGCAAGATGCTGAGAGGATGAGCTTAACTTTTCAGCCGAATTACGGACTTCAAGTAATGATTCTTTTACTCGATCGGCCATGACATTAAAGGTGTCAGCTACAGCGACCATTTCATCTTTGTGCTTCATAGAAACACGATGCGTCAAGTCACCGCTGCCGATTTTTTCAGCACCTGATTTTAAGGCGGTAATCGATGAATTAATCGTTTTTAACAGAAAAGTTCCTACTAAAAATAAAATAATAATAATTAAGAGACTAATCCCAATTAATGAATAGGTTAGTTGTTGAATTTTCTTTTGTTGTGTTAGATTTAAGGCTTCCTGTTCTTGGCTGGCCATTTTTTCTAGATCAACAGCGGCTGCTTCGACAGATTTACCAAGCTTATCGAAAGAGAGATTCATACTGGTTGTCTTTAAGTAGGCTGAAACAATTGAACTTAGGACTTTTTGATAGGTATCCATTTCTGTTACGATTTCTGCTTTTTGTGAATCAGTTAGAGCTGATTCTTCCAAGAGTTTAATGAATGTAGATAAACGATTGCTGTAGTCACTATATGGTTCTTGTTCTTTCGTAAGTAAATATTGATTTTCCAAGAGCCTCAGGATGAAGAATTCATCAAACAGGGTTTGATTACCTGCTTGATTTAATAATTGTGACACGTTACTGCCTGATTGATTTATTTCGTTATTTAGACCTTCGTTAAGGGAGTAACCCATTTCAACGTATAAAGCGGCCAGCTTCTTGAAATTCGTTGAATAATCGATCACACTCTTTTCAATTTTTTCAAAGTTAGCAGCAATCTCAGGATATTCACTGTATTCATTCTTTAACTCAGCTGTTTGTTTTTGTACGCCGTTAATATTATTTTCTACCAACTTTGCACTGGTCTTTTGCGGATTTCTTAAATATTGACGCTCAAACTTACGAGTTGTGGCCATGTTGTATTTAACGTCTTTTATTTGAGAGACAGCAGTATTTAAGATAGCTTCTTCATTGCGTACATTCTTTTGCATGGTGGATGAATATAGGTTAAAAGCAATTAATGCAATGACTCCTGCTAAGGTCATATAAAGAATAATACTAATCTTTGCTCGTATTGTTTTCATTTCGTCCTCTCTTTCTAGTAGGTTACGTACGGAAGGAGCAAAATATAGATATGGTTGAAAATTGTTAAAATACTAAATAATTACTATATTATAAATATAATTTACCAGTATAACAATAGTTTTTTGTCAATTTTGACCAGTGCACCAAATTTAAGTAGATCAATGGTCATGTTTTTGCCTTGCTTTTTCTCTCGACAGATTGCGTATTATTGGTTGTCCTAACATTTGTTTGGTATTATCAAGGTACATAACTTTCGTTGATAATAAATAGCAGGAGGAATTATAAATGAAGCATTTAGAATCGGTTGAGCAATTTGAGGAAATGAAAAAGGAAGGGAAATATGTATTTTTATTTTCCGCTGGATGGTGTCCAGATTGTCGTATAATTGAGCCATTTCTTCCAGAGATTGAAGAGAAGTATCCCGAAATCACGTTTATCTATGTAGACCGTGACGAATTTATTGATATTTGTGCACAGAATGATATATATGGGATCCCAAGTTTTCTAGCTTATGATCAAGGAAAAGAAACTGGTCGATTTGTCAGTAAGGACCGGAAAACAAAAGAGGAAATTGAAACATTTATTGAATCATTATAAGACTTCACTTTCGGTATATTGGAAAGGATTATCTTATAGAGAGAATAGCAGGAGGAAATTGAAATTATGAAAATGGATAGCAAGAAAATGGTCAAGGCGTTAAAAGAGCGCTTAGACCAGAGCAAGCGTAGTTTTCAATATGATAGTAAGCAGGATACCTTGCGGATTGAAAATACAGATACAACAAAAGGAATTACGGTAGAAATTTCGAAAATCGTGGCTAATTGGGAAAATGTTCAGGATAAGGCCATTGACGAAGTGGTTTATTATGTAGAAGAAGCCTTAAAAGTTATGGGAGAACAACATTCACTTCAGGGAAAAGAAAAACAAATATTCCCCGTCGTCCGGTCAACGTCATTTCCTGATGAATCGGAAAATGGGAACAAATTTTTGTTTGATGATCATACGGCAGAAACGCGCATTTACTATGCACTAGATTTAGGAAAGACGTATCGTTTAATCGATCATGCCATGCTCGAACAGGAAGGTTGGAATCCGGATCGAATCCGGGAAATAGCTCGTTTCAATGTCCGCTCATTACCAACTCCTGTGAAGGCAGATACTGTAGCAGGAAATACATTTTATTTTCTCAATACAAATGATGGTTACGATGCGAGCAGGATTGTTAACGAAGCGTGGTTAAAAGAAATGAAGTCCTCGATGAAGGGAACGATGGCAGTAGCCATTCCTCATCAGGACGTTATTATCATTTGTGATATCGAAAATGAAACGGGGTATGATGTTCTCGCGCAAATGGCTATGAGTTTTTTCACGAGTGGTCATGTGCCGATAACCGCCTTATCGTTTCTTTATGAAGACGGTGAGCTTGAACCTGTTTTTATTCTTGGAAAAAACAAAAAGCGTTAAAAGTAAAGGGCTGCCATTTGGCAGCCCTTTCTGTTTGTAGAAAAGAGGTTCGGAATGGTTTCATTCCGAACCTCTTTTGCGTTACCATTTCAAGATGGTTTTCGAAAACCTTATCACCTCAAAATTCTATATCTATTTATAAATAGGCCTTTTACTTTTAAGTTTAGAAAGTCAGTTGATGGGAGTGTTGGCGTGAAGACTCCTGCGGGAACAGCGGGACAGGTGAGACCCCGCAGGAGCGTAAGCGACGAGGAGGCTCACCGCCCCCGCCCGCGGAAAGCGAAGCGCCTGGAATGGAAATCAACATCTCGATTTTAAAGATCTCACCTGAGTTTGTCTACAGTCTGAAAGGGCTGCTATTTGGCAGCCCTTTCTGTTTCATCCCTGTTACTATTCCAATTATCTCGTTTATGGCTACTTTCTGCTGGACACTTCTAAACCAATCGCCCCCAATTAAGTTTCTAAGCTATCTCCCAGTTCTTCGACTAGATAAAACTTTAGGAGTAGCTGCATCCTGAATTTCATTTTATGAAGTTGTTACCTTAGTACATCCTGCTAAAAAGAAAATGAAGAAGACGAACGTACATTTCTCTATGACTTATAACTATTTTAGAAAATGATTTAATGAGTGTTTGAAAAGAAAAGGTAAGTAAAAACCTCAGATATTTTGAGCGTTTTTACTTACCTATTATAGACTGATTTTTGTTTTTATGACCGAGTGTAATAGCTGAAACTACTTGTAATGCAAATAAAATATTTTATTAATATAGATTTAGAGCAGAAAGGATTATGATGATAGGGTGGTGAAACTTTAATGTTTGTCGTGTTAACCGATAAAAACTATGTTGATATAAAATTTAATGTTTAAAAAGTAAATAAAGAGGGTTCTATAGAAGAGGACTTATTTAAAATTAGTTTTTCTTTATTTTTCCTAATCACGGATATTTACTCCAAATTTTCTGGAATCCTGTTAGAATGAACATTGACTACATGTAAGCGGAAAGAGTGATTGTATTGAAATGGTTAAATACGTTTAAAAAATGGTTTCAAACGGAAGAGGAAATTATTGAAATTGAAGAGATTATTATAGATGAGCCACTTGAACCAAAAGAACTAGTAGATTTAGATTTCTCCAAGCATAAATCAGCACAGAATTGGCGATTAGAGCAAGAAAAGGAAAAGAAAAAGAAGGAGCAGCAGTCATTACAAGCACAGAACATGAGCAGAGATCCAGATACCAAAATTTTATTTCAATATCCTAAAGGACAATTTAAATTTCCTGTTATCCCTGATCATGCAGAGAAAGAATCAAGACCTAGGCGGGTGCGAACGAAAGAACCTGTAAAACCAGGGAAAACAGAGCGGCGTGCTTCGGGGAAGAAGAGTAATGACAATAAGCCAGCTGCCGCCAAAATCAATACTAAAAAAGAAGAAGCAACAAATAAAATTATGCCATCGAAAAAACCTTTTCGTCCAACAGAAATTCCTTCTGCTGTTTATGGTTTTCAGCGGCCGAGTAAAATTGTCAGTCACACAGAAGAAATCATTGAATATGAATTGAAAACTGTTAAATCGGCTATTCCATTACCGGATTCACTACCGCTGGATATACCAGCTATCTATCGTAAGGAAGATAGTTTAATAGAGTCTGAATTCAGCACCGAGCCTAACGAGCAGGAAAAGGAAGAACTGATTGAACGTTTAGAATTAAGGGAAAGCGCCGATGCAGAAGTAGCAGCAGGTATTTTAGAGCCGGCCTATTATCAAGAAACGGGTAACAAACCTGAGCCAATTGAGGTTGTTCTAAAAGAAGAAGCCGTCGAAGAAATGGAGCCGGTATCTTTCGGAATAGAAGAAAGTGAAATCCAAACAGAAGAATCAGCTGAAATGAATGATAAAGAAGAAGTTGACATTGAGGCACCTCAAATTGAGGGGGATGTGACTAAAACGGTAAAAAAGCATATTCCTTTTAACGTAATGATGTTGAAGAATGATAAAGAAAAGATCTCATCATTTATGCCCAACGCTCAAAAAAAAGTCTTCTAACTGAAGAAACGGTTAAACCAGAGGAAGAAGTAGAGACTAACCATACTACTTATATTGTTTCTGAGGAAGAAGCGGTAAGCAGTGTTGAGGAAGTATCGTCCATAGAAGCATTAACTACGATAAGTACGGACGAAGATGAAGAACCTGAAAATGAAATGACGGAAACAGCTGCAATCATAGAGAATAATCAAGAAGAAATAACAGCGATTCCTACGATGGTGAGTCTCAATGATGTGAACGAAAGTGATCAGCAGCTTGAATCGTCTACAATTATTCAAACAGAGGTACAACTGGAAACGGAGAATCCATACTATGTTTTCCCCAGTGGTGATTTATTAACACCCGCAGCCCCTCCAGAAAATGATCAAATGTGGGTCGAGGAGCAGAAAGCCATTTTAGATGGTACGCTCAAGAATTTTAATGTGCGTGCCCGCGTGGTAAATGTTACACAGGGACCAGCCGTTACACGCTTTGAGGTACAGCCAGAGCCAGGGGTTAAAGTCAATAAGGTCACTAATTTAATGGATGATATCAAGCTTAGTCTTGCAGCAGAAGATTTAAGAATGGAAGCTCCCATTCCCGGGAAACATACGATTGGTATAGAGATTCCAAATCGAAAGAGTAAACCAGTGTTTTTACGTGAAGTGCTGGAAAGCGATCCATTTACATCCAATGACTCGCCATTAACAGTGGCTTTAGGCCTGGATATTTCGGGGCAGCCGGTGGTTACCGACTTGAAAAAGATGCCACATGGTCTTATTGCGGGTGCAACGGGATCAGGGAAAAGTGTTTGCATCAATTCAATGCTCGTAAGCCTATTATATAAAGCAACTCCTCAGGAACTTAAATTATTGCTGATTGACCCTAAAATGGTGGAATTGGCTCCGTATAACCGAATTCCTCATCTAGTCAGTCCTGTTATTACAGATGTAAAGGCCGCGACAGCTGCACTTAAATGGGCTGTCGATGAAATGGAACGCCGGTATGAATTATTTGTTCACGCTGGTGCTCGTGATATTGGCCGCTATAATCAAAATGCGGAAGCAGCCGGACAATATGCAAATAAACTACCTTATATTTTAATCATAATTGATGAATTAGCTGATTTAATGATGGTTTCTCCTGCTGATGTAGAAGAAGCCATTTGCCGGATAGCCCAAAAGGCCAGGGCATGCGGAATCCATTTGATTGTCGCCACACAGCGCCCTTCTGTGGATGTTATTACCGGTTTGATAAAGGCTAATATTCCAACTAGAATTGCTTTTTCGGTTTCATCTCAGGTAGATTCTCGGACAATTATTGACAGTGGTGGAGCTGAAAAACTATTAGGCAAAGGGGATATGCTATTTGCTGAGAATGGTTCATCAAAAACGGTACGCCTTCAAGGAACATTTGTGAATGATGATGAAATTGACTCTGTTGTACAACATGTAAGAAATGAACAACAGCCAAATTATTTATTTGAACAAGAAGATTTACTCAACAAAGTTCAGGCGACAGAGGAAAGTGATGATTTGTTTTTTGAGGCATGCGAATTTGTCATAGCCCAGAGTGCGGCCTCTGCTTCAAGTCTGCAAAGACGATTCCATGTCGGCTATAATCGAGCGGCACGGTTAATTGAGATGATGGAGCGTCAAGGAATTGTCTCAGAATCTAGAGGAAGCAAGCCAAGAGATGTATTAATCACAGAAGAAGAATTAGAATTTCTTCAGGACAAGAGTCTTGTGAAGTAATCCTTAATAACTAATTTTTAGCCGTTAAAATAGTTGCGTCTAGGTACAAAGATCGAGTAAGCGAATGAAATCTTTCTAAGATGGTTGATTTGATGAAAAAGTGCTATAATTATTTTCGTTGACTGAATTTAAGTAGTATCCATTTATATTAAAAAAGTGTGTTTAATCAGGAGATACGGTAGTCCAAATTGAAATCTGACAGTATCGTCAGACGCAGGTCAGGACTTTTACTTTTCCTCGTTAAAGGCAAATAAAAGATAACGTCATATACTGTCATACAGATAGACGATTGTTGGAGGTTCTATATATGACCGTTTACCATTTTGTTGGTATCAAAGGTTCAGGCATGAGTGCGCTTGCCCAAGTGCTGCATGATCTTGGTTATCAGGTTCAAGGATCCGACTATGAAAAGAGATTCTTTACGCAGCTAGCATTAGAAAAATCAGGTATCCAAATTCTTCCTTTCGCGGAAGAGAATATTCAGTCGGACATGACTGTAATCGCTGGAAATGCATTTCCAGATACACATCCCGAAATAGTCCGAGCAATGGAATTAGGGTTGCCAGTTATTAGATATCACCGTTTCCTTGGTGATTTCATGAAGCGTTATACAAGTGTAGCTGTGACAGGTGCACATGGCAAAACGTCAACAACTGGATTACTCGCCCATGTAATGGGTGGAGCAGAACCAACATCTTATTTAATTGGAGATGGTACTGGAAAAGGAATCGTTGATTCTGCATACTTTGTATTCGAAGCATGTGAATATCGCAGACATTTCCTTTCATACTCTCCGGATTATGCAATCATGACCAATATTGATTTTGATCACCCCGATTACTTTGCAAATATTGAAGATGTGGTTGATGCATTCCAGCAGATGGCTCTTCAAGTTAACAAAGGAATCATTGCTTGTGGTGATGATGAACACTTACAAGGGATTCAAGCGAAGGTACCCGTTATTTTTTATGGCTTTGCTGAAGAAAATGATTTCCAAGCAAGAAATATTTCTATTTCCGAACAAGGAACAACGTTTGATGTAAATGTTCGTAATACGTATTATGAAACATTTACGATTCCGACATTTGGAAAGCATAGTGTTCTTAATGCTCTTGCTGTCATTGCGCTCTGTCAATATGAAAATTTAGATACTGAAGCAGTGAAGGAGCATTTAGCAACATTTGGTGGAGTAAAACGTCGTTTCTCAGAAAAGATAGCAGGATCTCAAGTTATCATTGATGATTACGCGCATCATCCAACTGAAATTAAGGCAACTGTTGATTCAGTAAGACAAAAGTACCCGGAACGTGAAGTGGTAGCTGTCTTCCAACCTCATACTTATTCAAGAACTCAAGCGTTCCTTGATGACTTTGCAGAAGCATTAAATCTTGCAGACAAGGTTTATCTATGTGAAATCTTTGGTTCAGCACGTGAGAACCAAGGGAAACTCTCGATTCAAGATTTACTAAAGAAAATTCCAGGGTCTGAACTTATAACAGAAGATAATATGTCCGTTCTTAAGCAGTACGAAACAGGCATTATTCTGTTTATGGGAGCTGGAGATATTCAGAAATTCCAAGTTGCTTACGAGCAGCAAATTGAACTTAATTAAGAAGAAACTGCCGAGCCGGAAAAAATCCGTGCTCGGTTTATTTGTTTCATAAAAGCCTAAAACTGAGATACCCAAAGGGGTATTTTGTAGATGAAGTTAGTGCTCAGATGGGAATAAGTGCTGACGAAGCAAATTTATTTATATTGGAAATCCCCTAGGGTCAGCGTCAAGCTATCCGAAGTGCAGGATCACCCATTTGCATAAAATTAAGTGTACAAAAA
>NZ_AJTN02000003.1 GCF_000305495.1 Peribacillus psychrosaccharolyticus ATCC 23296
GAACGGCTGAAGCTTTCGTGAAGTATGCAGCGATTTGTTTCCAGTCATTTGGAGATCGGGTGAAACATTGGATTACGTTTAATGAAACGGTTATGTTTTGTGGGTTAGGCTACTTAAAAGGAGCCCATCCGCCTGGTATTCAAAATGATGAGAAGAAGTATTTTCAAGCCACGCATTACGTGTTTTATGCACATGCAAAAGCCGTAGAAGTCTATAAGGAATTAAGACAGTACGGGGAGATTGGCATAACGCATGTATTCTTGCCAGCATACAGTGTCGATGATAAACAGGAAAATGTGATAGCTGCTCGACATGCGAATGAATATGAAACGTTTTGGTACTATGATCCAATCCTAAAAGGGACATATCCCACTTATGTGGTCGAGCAATTAAAGGAAAAGGGCTGGACACCAGATTGGACGGAAGAAGAGCTGAATACCTTACAAAGAAATGCCGAGAAAAATGATTTTATCGGTCTTAATTATTATCAACCGATTCGAGTAGAAAAAAACAATACAGTATTTTCATCCATGGAACATTCACGAGAAACATCTACGCTGGTTCCAGGCAGCCCTTCTTTTGACGGATATTATCGGACTGTTAAAATGGAGAACAAAACCTATACTAAATGGGGATGGGAAATTTCACCTCAAGGATTTTTAGATGGGCTGCATATGTTAAAAGCGCGTTATGGCGATATAAAAATGTATGTTACAGAAAATGGACTTGGGGATGAAGATCCGATCATAGATGGTGAAATCGTAGATGTCCCTCGGATAAAGTATATCGAGCAGCATTTAAAAGTGATTAAGCGGGCAATCAATGAAGGGATTCATTTAAAAGGGTATTATGCTTGGTCCGCTATTGATTTATTAAGCTGGCTAAACGGATATAAAAAGCAATATGGCTTTATTTACGTGGATCATCAGGATAATTTAAATCGAAAGAAAAAGCTTTCGTATCATTGGTATAAGGCTATTATTAAAACAAGAGGCGAAAAGCTGTAAGGGAGATTATATGGCCGTAAAATACAAAGAAATAGCGGATGAGTTAGAAAAGGATATTAGGGATGGAAAGTTTGACGAAACAAAAAAGCTTCCGACAGAAGAAGAACTGATTAAGAAGTATGAAGTGAGTCGAAATACGATCCGAAAAGCCGTTACTCAGTTGGTCAATCGAGGTCTTGTCTATCAAGTGCAGGGCAGTGGAATGTTTTTAAGGGAAAAATCGGAAACGGATTTTATTAATTTAGGCAGTCTTAGAGGGTTAACAAAAGATTTGACCTCGAAAAAAATTGAGACAAAAATTCTGGCTTTACACGTGGTTGAAGCAGATGAAGAAATAGCCAAACAATTACGTTGTGATACAGGAACAAAGCTTTATTATAGTAAGCGGTTGAGACTAGTAGAAAATGAACCGTTCTCGATTGAAATAAGTTATTTTAAAAAAGATATTGTCCCATATTTAAACGAAGATATTGCATCGAATTCAATCTATAGTTATCTTATCGAGGACTTAAAACTAAATATTGGCTTTGCGGATAAAGTCATTAATTGCGAAAAAATTAACGAGGAAAATGCGGACTTGCTCCAAGTTAATCCATTAGATCCGGCCTTAATTATTGAAAACACAGTATGTCTAACGAATGGAACGATCTTTGAATTATCTAAGTCACTTTTTCATTATCAAAAAGCAAAAATCTTAAATCGAATTAACTTTAAGTAAAGTACAGGCTTTCCAATTCGCTAACGTGATGGAAAGCTTTTTTCTTCTTTCAGGTTTATAATAATGTAAACGCTTTCTAGTTAGGAGATGGGAAAATGAAGATTGTGATAGCTCCAGATTCATTTAAGGGAAGTATCTCTAGTATGGATGCTGCATTGTCGATTGAACGAGGGATTTTGCATGCTTATCCTCAAGCGGAAACCGTCCTAGTACCTGTTGCAGATGGCGGCGAAGGAACAATGGAGAATTTAGTTGCAGCAACAGGTGGTCATAAAACCAAAGTCCATGTAATCGATCCTCTGAAAAAGCCATTTGAGGCTGAGTTTGGAGTACTTGGTGATCAGCAAACATGTATTATCGAGATAGCAGCTGCTTCAGGATTGAATTTAGTCAGCATCGGTGAACGCAATCCGTTAAAAGCAACGACTTACGGCACTGGACAACTCATTAAAGCTGCCTTAGATGAGGGATATAGAAACTTTATTCTTGCGTTAGGCGGCTCGGCAACGAATGACGGCGGAGCGGGAATGCTTCAAGCACTCGGTGTTGAATTAAAAAATAGCGCAGGGAAAGAACTAGATGTTGGCGGGGGTGAATTAGGTCAGCTTCAGCAGCTATCTACCGAAAATTTTGACCCCAGAATAGAAGAAAGTCAGTTTACCATTGCGTCAGATGTTGAGAATCCTTTTGTCGGTCCTACGGGTGCAACGTATGTATTCGGTCCCCAAAAAGGAGCGACAGAAGCGATGGTCAAGGTCCTGGATGCCAATCTTTTGCACTTTGCCAACAAAATTGAAGAAAAAATGGGAGTCAGACTTCATGACAGCCCAGGAGCAGGAGCAGCCGGTGGAATTGGCGGAGCCTTTCAGGCATTCTTCCCTTCAACATTGAGAAGAGGAGTAGATGTCGTGGTGGAGTATGCGAGACTTGAAGAACAGTTAGAAAATGCGGACCTTGTCATTACAGGAGAAGGGCAGGTCGATTTTCAAACTGCATATGGAAAAACACCAATGGGAGTAGCTCAATCAGCTAAAGCGAAAAATATACCGACCATCATCCTAGCAGGATCCTATGAAGGAAAGATTGATTCTCTCTACCAATATGGAGTGATTGGGGTATATAGCGTGATGAATAAGCCCATGACCTTGGACCAGGCAATGAAGGATGCGAGTCTATTACTAGAGAAAACAGCGGAACAAGTTTGCCGTACCTATTTTTTTAATAGAGCAGGAGACAGCTTGTGAAAACGTCCTAATGAGAGGCAGAAAAAATTTCCGATTCCTTATCAATATTTAGAAAAATGAGTTGATGCATCTGTAAGCTTTTGGGTACTAGATACCCTGCGCTTACAGATGTTTTTTATAGTTTGAAAGAGGCAAAGATGAATGTGATCTGGTGGAAAAGTTCAAAAAAATAATGTATTTGGTTATGAAGAGAATTATAGATTTTCTTATGATTAAAAGAATAATAGAGCAAAACTACAAAAAAGAGGAAAAAGAACTATGATTTTTTTGTTTTTAAAAACTAAACTCATACAAAAGACATGTTTTTAAAACTAAAATCATTTTAATTTGCTGATTGAGAAAAATGAATAATTCAAAAGTCATGAGAAATCAGTAACTCAAATTTCTTCGAATGAATCAAAAGTACCGGTGTTTGAATGACGGAAATTGGTGGATATTGACGAGGAAAGCAACTAATGATAATTAATATGTATGAGAAATATTCATAAAAATTGGAAATATTGGTTTTAGTTATAAAAATAGTAGGTATATAGAAATTATATGTACCATTTTTCGGAATAAAACGAATGATTATAGGGAATTTGAACTAGATATTGTCGAATTCAAAGCAGGTATTCAATTTTTGTAAAGGAGTTCAACTATGAGGAAAATGGTCATGATCATGTTAGGTGCTGTTTTATTAGCAGGCTGTCAAGATGGCCAATCTGTTGATAAGAAGAAGCCAGGTGAAACGGAGAGTATAAGTACAACTAATAACAGTGAAGATGAGGGGACAAAAGAGGATGAAAAAGTAGAGTTTCCAACCTCATCCACAGATGCTGTTGACATTGTTAAGCAACCTGAAGGGATAAAGGTAAAAGAGACAGATGCTGCTGAAAAGAGTGTTATGGAAAAGTTTCCAGCAGAAAATCTGACAAATGAAGAACTGGTTAATGGTCTCGTGTACTGGTTCGCTATGGATTATTCAAGCATTGATAAGTTGCTTACTGACTATGAGCCGAACTTCGCTGAATATGAAGGCAAAGAACAAGAAGAAAAAATACAGAATGTTGCCATTCATCTCGATTCAAGCGGAAGCATGATTGGTGCAGTAAGAGATGGTGTCAAGATGGATCTCGCTAAGAAGGCAATTCAATCGTTTGGAGAGGATTTTCCAGAGGATTCCTATCTTTCTCTTCGAACATATGGTCATAAGGGGAATAATGAAAATTCGGGAAAAAAATTATCCTGCTCAAGTACCGAATTGATGTATGAGCCAAGTCATTATGATGAAGGAACCTTCAATGAAGCACTTAATAAATTCAAGCCAACTGGGTGGACTCCTTTAGCGAATTCAGTAAAAGCAGGATATGAGGATTTAAAGGTTAAAGCAGATGAAAATACTAGTAATTCGTTATTTATTGTTAGTGATGGTATAGAAACATGTGGAGGTGATCCAGCTGCGGCTGCCAAGGAATTAGCGGATTCTGATTTAAAGGTTAAGGTGTATATTATTGGATTTAATGTAGATGATGAAGGACAAAAACAGCTGAAGGAAGCAGCAAAGGCTGGAAACGGTAAGTATTTTACGGTTAATTCGAAAATTGAATTAGAAAATAGCCTCACTAATCTTTTATCTGAAGCAAAAGCAGGCTATAAACGTAATTTTTCCTTATCTCAATACTATACAGCGACTAACTTTCATTCAGTAAAGTTAAGTAAAGAAGTGGATGAATTAAGAACAGAATTTATTGAAAGAATGCGTGATGAAACAACGTTCTACATAGAAGCAATCAATGAACTGAAAAATCAAGGAAAAATTGACAACGCCCAAGCAGAATCTGTAGAAAACATAGTTAATGAACGTCAGGAAAATGTATTAGCCTACATAACTCAATTAGCAGAAGAAGCCCAGATGAGAATTAAAAAGAAACTAGAAATCTTACAAGCAGAAGCTGATAAAAGATAGAGGAGTGACCTTATGCAAGTTATTGTGGATGAATCCTTAGGAATCCCTCAAGAATATTTGGATCCATCAGTTATTATTAGAAAAACAAAGTTAAAAAAAGATAAGACACTAACCGACTACTTTTCAAAAGAAAAGCAATCATTTTTTTATAGGACCCTGCCTGTATTGAGTAGAACACAGGAGGAAGAATTAGAAGAGGCTGGAGAATGGTTTAGTAAACATAAAGAGATTTTATATATCTATGATTCATTCACTACAGATACTGGGGTTTTAAAAAGATTGAAAAATTGGAATTTTCCAAATAATAGATTAATAACCGTTGACGGAGCAAATAATCGGGCATATGTGATTCACCTCCTGAAAAGTAAAAATGAAAGAGAAGAGCTGTTAACATTAATCTTTATGGATACTCAGACCTTTACCATTAGTAGTTACCCAAATTATAAAAAGAAATCAAAGTATTTTAAGTTAGTAAGAAAGATAAACAAGTATTTTTATTTAATTGATCATTCCTCAAATGAACTTATTGCAAAAGGAACAAAAGAAGAGTTAATGGATAAAATTGATCAACTTTATCCTTCGAAAATAAGTATTATTGCCTCTCCTAGATATCTAAATATTGAGAAGAGAGATAGTGAAATTTACAAAATTAATGAACACAGTTTGCCGTATAGTTCAGATAATATTGATATTTTAATTATGAATCAGCCTAACAGTTAATGAAGCTGATAATGGAGTGACAATTGGATGATAGATTCTAAGAGAAAAGCATTTATATTTTTAAGTATTTCTTTTTTACTTGCATTAGTTACTGCAGGCGTTATTTTAGTACAAATTAATCAAGCACAAGAAAAGCTGGGAAAAACAGTATTGGTTGCTGCCGCATCGAAAAGTATTACATCTTATCATGAAATAAAAGATTCGGACTTTAAATGGGTCGAAATGCCAGTTACAAGTGCATATAGTTCCTTTATTACAGACAAAAACGACTTATCAGAAGCGATTACCGTTATTAATGTAAAAGAAGGAGATTTACTGACTAAAAGTTTGGTCCGAAAAAAATTAGACATTCCTGATAATGAAAGAGTTGTATGGCTCAATGCTACTGAAATTGTTTTAGTTGATCAGCTAGTTGCTGAGGGTGATTTAGTAGATATTATCGTTGCCTATGAAACCCCAGAAGGGTTAAAAACAACCCGGGTTATGCAAAGTGTTCAAGTCGTACAAGTGGAAGAACAAGAAGAAGGCTCCCCTAGAGTAAAGGTATCCTTACCTGTAGATAAAGCAGAACTCTTAATTCATCATCAAAACTCTGGTAAACAAATACGGGTCCTTAGGGTAAATCAGGCACACTGAAAGTAGAAGGATAAGCTAAATTTCATGTTTGGAAGGATGCGAAAGCGTGAGTGTATACAAGGGCTTACTTATTACGAAGAATCAAGAATTACTAAATGACCATATACAGCAGCTAATCAGTGAGGAGAGTATTGATATCACAGTTATTGCTGAATGGAAACGAACCTTCCATGAACAACAATTTTTTCACTATATATTTGTTGACATAGATACGATTGATTTTCCTCATCAACAACAAGCTTCATCAGGCAGTATTTTAATTGCTCTTACAGAAAATCATGAATTTGATCTAGCACGATCTTGGTTAGTGGCAGGAGCAAAAGATGTGATAGTTCTTCCAAAAGAAGCAAGCAGGTTTAAACACCTGATTAGCAGAACGAGAGAGCAATATCAATTTCAGAAAGAAACAGAACATGGAATTGGAACAGGAGAAGTACATGCTTTTTATAGTGCTAAAGGGGGAAGCGGGAAAACCTTATTATCTGCAATCGCAGCGCAATCTTTAAGTATCCATCATGAATCAAAAGTCATCCTGATTGATTTAAATGCTCAATTTGGCAATATAGACGTTATTTTTGGTGTCCAGCCTTTTCGATCTTATTATGATTTAATTCCTGTTATGGGTGAAATGGATATTCGACATATCCAAAATGTATCCACTATTCATCAAGAAACAAAGGTTACGTTATTAACGGGCCCAGCTAATCCTGCGAAGTCCGAAAATTTACCGGATGAATTAATCGGGAAAATGATAAGGGTGGCAAGGAACCATTTTGACTATGTCATTCTAGATCTTCCATCAGCAATGAATAATATGACGTTTACCGGTTTAAATGACGCGACTCATATTCATTATATTATTACACCTGATAGTTTAGGAATGAGAGCTTACCAGTATACAGAGGATCTCTTTGAACGCTTTCAAATTGGCAGAGGTAAAGATTTATCATTAATTATCAATCGGTACCATGCGAAGTCTGAATTAACAAAGAAGGATATAGAAAAGATTGTTAATAAAGAAAGTAAAGGGAAGTTTAGTGCTGATTATTTTGCTATTCAACCTTTTATTAACATGGGTCAGAGTTTTTACAAAAAGAAAAAAGACAAAGGGAATACTAAGGTCTCAAAGGAAATGAAGAAATATATTGATGAACTAAAAAAGGGGTGATTATATGTCTTGGATTGAGAAAGCCTCGAGGACAGCAACTATTTCGATGCGTGCAGATTGGGATGTGAATCGATCTCAAACAGACATATGGATACGCCATTATAAAACAAGGCTTATTAAAGAAACGAATTTAGAAAATATCACGACGCTTGCTCCAATGGAAAGAAAAGTTACGATAGAACGGCTCGTAAAGCAAATGATAGAAGAAGAAAAGGTCATTATCCCTAACGAGCAAATTGATCAGATTATCCAGCAAATAATTAATGAATCTGTCGGATATGGTCCATTAGAAGTTTTGCTCAGAGATGAATCTATAACTGAAATTATGGTAAATGGTCCAAATGAAATATTTATTGAGCGAAACGGAAAATTAGAGAACACAGATGTCCATTTTAAGGATAACGATCATGTCAGACATATTATCGATAGAATAATTGCACCACTTGGAAGAAGGATAGACGAGAGCTCTCCAATGGTAGATGCTCGGCTCCAAGATGGCAGCCGTGTAAATGCAGTTATTCCTCCAATTAGTATTGACGGTCCATCAATCTCAATCCGTAAGTTTAGAAAAGATCCTTATTCTCTGGACGACTTAATAAACTTTGAAAGTTTATCAGATGAAATGGCTAGCTTTTTAAGAATGGCGGTTAAAGCTAAAACCAATATCCTTGTATCAGGTGGAACAGGAAGTGGGAAAACAACATTGTTAAACGTTTTATCTGATTCCATACCTGAAGGGGAACGAATAGTAACCATTGAGGATATGGCTGAATTAAGATTCTCTTATAACAATCTCATTAGGCTTGAAGCGAGACCTCCTAATATGGAAAGTAAAGGTGAAGTAACTATCCGTCACTTAGTGAAGAACGCACTTAGAATGCGTCCTGATCGAATTATTGTTGGAGAAGTTCGTGGTTCCGAGGCAATTGACATGCTTCAGGCAATGAACACTGGACATGAGGGATCATTAACAACTGTACATGCCAACACACCTAAAGATGCACTAGGCAGATTAGAAGCAATGGTTATTATGTCAGGTCTTCCGTTGACAGTAGACGTAATACGTGGATATTTCGTTGGGGCATTAGATTTAATCGTACAAACCTCGAGATTTACTGACGGAAAAAGGAGAATAGTTAATATATCTGAATTAGTAGAAGAAAAGGGAGACATGGTAGCAAAAGATATTTATCGTTTCAATCGTAAGGCTACTCTTTCAGACGGTTCAATTATTGGAGAATTCGTAGCAACGGGGTATATCCCTAAGGTTTATGAACGGTTTTTATCATTTGGTATTGAGTTTCCAAGAGAAAGATTTGAATCGGGGGCTGGAACATGAACCCAGCTTTGTGGCTGCTCGCGTCTTGTATTTTTTTCTTTTTATAAGTATTTACTTCTTTTTAAAAGCTAGAAAAATAAAAGGTACGGCTAAAAGAGTAGATGAATGGTATGAAAATGAAAGTACATTAGAGAGAAAAAGCTTTGTTTTAGTTATTGGCGATAAATTTGATCAGTCAGAGCTAGCGAAGGATTTACAAAGGAAACTCATTCAAGCCAACTTGTCTCTTAAACCTTCAGAATATCAAGGGATTTATATATTACTTTTAGCTCTAATGACTTTTATTTTTAATCAATTTCTAGGTTTGTACATTGTTATGTCACTTCTCATTGCTTTAATTATGATTGCGGTTGGTTCAAAATTTTTCTTGAAATCTAGAAAGAATAAGCGGACAGAGAGCTTCGAAAAACAACTTCCGGAAATATGCAGGATGATGTCAAACGGAATAAAAGCTGGTCAAACAATTCCCCAGGCGATTCAAATGGTGGGCAGGGATATGGATGCTCCAAGTGGACCAGAATTCAAAAAAATGCATGACCAATTTACATTGGGGGACAGTTTGGAGGTAGTAATGAATGACTTTAGAGAGCGGCTCATGAGTAATGACATCAATATATTTGTAAGTACAATTCTGATTCAACAAAGAGTCGGGGGAAACCTTGCGGAGGTACTTTCTACAATGGCAGAAACGCTTGAGGAAAGAAGCCGAGTTCATAAAGAAATCAGGACGGTAACAGCTGAAAGTCAAACAATCGCTTATATTTTAGTAGCTATGCCTTTCTTAATGATGCTGATGATGAATCTATTCATTAAAGGATTTTTAAATGTAATATTTACACCTTTTGGACTCCTATTGTTTGTTGGTTTTTCAAGCTTAGTATTTATGGCCTTTTTGTTAATTAGAAGACTTACTAATATAAGGGTGTAGTGGTATGAAACTAGTCGGTTTATTTTCATTAATTATGATGTTTTTTATTCTTCTTATGCTTTTTTTCGGATTTGTTTATCTCTACTTATTTATAGCTAAAAAACAAAGTCTATTAATCTATCAAGGATATAATTCTAAAAAAAGAAAAATCCAAAAAGACACTTAAAGACAAGATTTTAAGTTTGATAACAAGTTGGTCAGTAAAAGCTGGACCCATCGGTATAAAATACCCGTTTTTCGCCGATATCGATAAACATACTAAAATGCTGAAGGAGGCTGGAAATCCCTTGGATCTCCAGTTGCAGGATTTCTTTGGTTTACGTTTTGTACTTGGGTTTATGGGATTATTCTTCGGTACGGCCTACACAATTATTGGCCTTCCTTTTGGGTTACAGGTTCTTTTACTTTCTATAATTGGAGGGTTTCTAGGTCCGAGTGGATGGCTGCATTTAAAAGCAAAATATAGACAAGAAACAATTAGTATCATGATGCCAGATTTTCTTGATACGGTTAGTGTCACACTGCAAGCTGGTGTTAGTTTAGATGGAGCCTTAAGTCAGGTTACTATGCAATTCGAAGGACCGTTAAGTGAAGAAATTGAACAATTTAATAAGGAGGTGGAACTTGGTGTCCCAAGACTCTCAGCTTATCAAAGTTTAATAGATAGAAATTCCTCTAAAGAATTACACTCTCTAGTTAACAGCTTAATTCAAGGGAGTTCATTAGGGGTTCCTGTTTCAAAAACGTTTAAACTTCAAGCTGATGATTTACGATCTACCAGGGGTTTCACAGCAAAGGAAAAAGCAGCAAAAGCAAGTCCATTAATCACATTAGTTACCACTTTTTTTATTGCTCCGGCGGTATTTGGATTGATTATAGGTTTACTAGTATTGAATATTATTTATAATCCGGGGGCTTTTGGGTTAGATTCATTCTTTTTCTAAAAAATTGAGTATAGGAGTTGGATAATATGATGAAGAAAAGTTGGAATATCCTAAAGAGCAAAGTTGGATATTATGTGCAAAATGAAAGAGGGGCACAAGCTTTAGAATGGGTGGCTTTAGGACTGGTGGTCCTTGCCATTATGGGGGTAATTGCAACAGGAATTCAAGGGGATGCTTCACTTGGTAAAGCGATTATAGGTAAATTATCAGAAATGATTTCAGGATTGTGATTATTTGGTAAGTGAGGGCTGTAACTGAGAGGGTGAGCAAGTTGAAGAAACGAATTATATGCTGCTTAAAGAATGAAAAAGGGTCACAAGCCATTGAATTCCTTGCTATGTTTCCTCTCGTTATTCTGGCGATGCTCATCATTTGGCAGGTAGGGTTAATTGCTTTTTCCTTGGTTGTTGCTGAATCAGCTGCTCGTGATGGTGCACGGGCAGCTGCCATTCACGATCCAAATTGGGCTGAAGTGACGAAAAAATCTGCCCAAGGACTTAAAGTCACTATTTCAGGGGGACCAGGAGCAGAAGAGGCACGCGTGGAAGTTCAAGCGATTGCACCAATCGTATCACTTCCAATTATTAATAATATGGAATTTCCTTTTACAGTTGATGCCGTTATGCCAATGGAGGAAAAGCCTGATGATGAGGATTAGGTGGAATCAATACGTTAGAAATGAAAGAGGAAGCGGTATGACAATTCTTGTTATCGGATTGCTCATGGCTGCAATCTTTCTTACTTTTATTTTCTTTGACTTTTCAAATGTATTTATTAATAAACGAGTTACCCAAACAGGTGCAGATGCAGCGGCACTGGCAGCGGCCAAATCTTCTAGGATTAGCATGAAGGAAGAATTAAAAAAGGAAACCGAAAAAGAATTAGATGAATTAGGAAAACGCTGGGAAGATTTTTTGAGTAGTGAAGATGAAAAAGAAAAGGAAAAAGAAAAGGAAAAAGAAAAAGAAAAGGAAAAAGAAAAGGAAAAAGAAAAAGTTAAGTCAAAAGATAAACCAAAGGATGAAAAAGATGAGCCAGCACCTACTACGGATGAATTACTAGAAAAATTCGTTAAATCTGAGGAGTCAGCTCATGGTGGTCGTACAATGCCAGGGGACATGAAATCTTGGCTTTTAGACCATTCAACAGAGGTGGAAGCAAACTCTGCTATGAAGTTTTTCTTTGACGATGAAGGTGTATCAAAAATTGCTTGTAAAGCTGTAAGAGACAACTTTGATTCAGCAAAAAAAGAGGCGGACAAGTTTGCAGAAGAAAACGATAATGATCGAGTAAAAACGTTAACCTTTATTGCCGACGAATTTAGAGTATTCGCAAGTACTGAGAGGAAAGGTGATTACACCACTGTCTCTAGTGATGCAGTACCTGCTATCAGTTCAGAATCTTCTGCACGAATAGGGGAACCAAAAGGATTTAGAATTTCCTGTGAATAGTAGTAAATAGAGAGATGGTTTTCTTATATTGGATGCCTCTTCTCTATTCAATGGGAGGGTAGAAATGAAGATACATTTAAATAAAAATATTTTTCTGTTCTCTAGCCTGTTCCTTTTACTTTTTGCTTTTATTTTAGTCATGCCGGTTTCTGCAGAAGTTAGTGAAATAGAAACGAATAAAAATACCATCTCTAAAACGGAGATCACTGATGCAACAAATGGAGAACTAATAGAGGAAGATAGTAATTGGTTAAAAGACATATGGAATGGGATAAAAGAAATAGGTAATAAAATTAAGGATCAAGTTAGAGAGGCTGTAGATTGGGTAGTCGATGAAGGAAAAGATTTCTTAGATTGGTGGAAGGAGTCTGGCTGGGAGGGAGTAAAAGACTTCTTTTCTCAGGAATGGGTAAAAACCACCTTGAAAGTAATTGGGGCAATCGTCGCTGTTGCGGGGGTCATTCTTTTGGGAGTATTCATCTTAGCGGCGGTGGGTATTACGGTTGCTGTGAGTGTAATAATTGGAGCAATCGTTTTTGGCATAGTAGGTGTTCTTACAACCTTGCTTGGTGGAGATGATAGTTTTGGAGGAATGCTTGCAGGTGGACTTTCTTCAGGCATTTCCAGTCTGTTGGGATTTGGTGTTTTTAGGGCGTTAAGTTTTTCAAAATTATTGCCGGCAACAGGTATCCTCCGCCAACTTAGTCTTGGTATTTTGGGAGGGTCTGGTGCGGTCGGTTTTACCCTTTTACAAGGGTCACTTCACTATTTATTCACGGGAGACAGTACCTATTTAAAAGAGGCTGTTACGTGGGAAAATATGCTTTTTAACTTAGCCTTTGGAGCAGTGATGGGTCCATTAGCAGCTAAGCTGTTTAGTAAGCCAGGAGTGAATCAAGCAATAAAAGGGCCAGGCAAATGGCTGGCAACCATACTAGCGAAGAAAACAGGAAAACCACTAGGAGCGATTTCGAGTGCCATCAGTTCTGCTTGGCAAACCGTAAAGGCTACCGCCTCTATTAGTGCCATCAGCAGCCTATTAATCGGAGGGTTTGACAGCTTCAAGCAGTATAAACAAAATGGCGAAGTAGATTGGAAGAAAACAGGCCAGCGAACAGCTATGATTTTCACAACGACCTTGGTATTCGGAGTTGCCCTAGGGCTTGGACCCAAGTTCATGATGAAAGGGTGTGCCTGCGATGACCCACCGGTTTCTCAGGTACAGCAGTCGGAGAAGAACGTTACTGAAAAGAGTGTAACTAAGGGTACGGGTAATGTAAACTTAAAAAACATTGATGAGTTTATTGATGGTACCAAAACTTTTGATGATGTTGTTGATGAATTTGCTCGACTATACAGTGAAAAAATTCAAACAAACAAAACTTGGTCATGGAATAAGTCATTTCATGGTGGAGAGTATTTAACTGCCCGCCAGCGAAAATCGATAAAGGAAAAACAATTTCAGATGGCCTGATTCCCAATGTAAATGTTATTAAAGTAGATGGAATGAGGTATGGTTTTGCAGATTTCAAGGGTGCTGGACTTGTAGTAGAGACTAAAGATTTACCAAAAAGTCTCTGGTTAAAGTCTGACGAGGCACAATTTGAATGGCTAGATAACGTAATTGGAGGAAGACCACAAGGTATGACATGGCACCATACTGAAGTACCAGGTAAAATGGAGCTAGTACCTTTTGGAATACACAATATAACTATTCATAATGGTGGCAGATCTACTGGAATGTGGGCAGATGCTCCGAGATAGCATTTAAAGAAAGGAGAAGAGATATGAAAATAAAACAGGACACTATAGTAAGGCCATTGCCTTCAGAGGAATTAATAAAAAATCACGAAAAGTTTTGGAGACTTTCATTACCAGAGTCTTTCTTAGAATTTATAAAACAAAATAATGGTGTAGAGGTTGAGGAAGCAACATTTGAGTGTAACAACCGTGGTTATGCGTTAGAAAGGTTTTTGTGTATATTAGATGATATTGAGAATCATCCAAAAAGAATTTATGACATAGATGTTGTATTTTCACAAATAGGTGAAAGATTAACTGATAACGAAGACTTATTAGGGGCAGAGGTATTGCCAATAGCTAGTGTATTTGCGGGTGACTTTGTATGCTTAGATTTTAGAACAGATAAAAATAATCCATCTGTTTGTATATGGTCTCATGAAGAATCCGGTGAGTTTGAGCCTGTTACATATAATGTGGCAGATAACTTTACCGAATTTTTAAAGACACTTGAATAGAACCAAAAAGAGTACAAGTTGAAAATATATGAAATTAAATTTGATATTAATAATGGATAAATTTTATAGTATAGAAGAAAGCACCTGATTGCCTTCATTGAGCAACAGGTGTTTTTATTAAAGTTTTAGATCTTGGTCAACATAGATGATGTAATGAAATTCATAACTCATGATGGTTGTACCATCATGGCATTCTGTTTTAATACTTGGTTTGTGAAAATTTACATGCCAAGAGGACTTATGATACTGCCAAACCCACAAACTAACGACAATGACAAAGCTCGTGGCGATAAACGGTAGGTTACATAAGAAGGTTCCTAGTTTAGTAAAAGGACAGGTAAAAATTGGGTTGTATTTCTACTAGAGAGGGTCGTATAATACTCGCTATTCGTTTAAAAAGCGTTACATAAATTTTAATTTTCGTAACGGGAGGGTGAAAAGTTGAACGTTGTTGGGTATATACGAGTCTCGACTCAAGGACAAGCAAGAGATGGATATAGCTTGAGATATCAAGAAGCCGAAATTAAAACGTACTGTTAGGAACAAGGCTTGAACTTGATACATATTTCAACATAAAGGGCGAAGTAAACAGCACGGCTCAAGATAACTTTATTAATGATGGATGGGCAAAGGTGTATTACAACTGATCAATATAAAACAGTTCACTTTTAGAACTTATAAATAAAGGAGGGGATTCTAATAATGAGCTATGAATTTATTGATTGTTAAAAACCTTGACGGGCTATATGCCTTTCAAGGTTTTTAAAACTTAAGTCGATTAAATCAATATTTGAAAGAGGCTGTTAAAGTAGGGAAATGTGCTTTTGAACGTACTTTTTTAGTGCAGTGATCGTTAATTAGCAGCTAAGCTGTTTAGTAAGCCAGGAGTGAATCAAGCAATAATAGGGCCAGGCAAATGGCTGGCAACCATACTAGCGAAAAAAACAGGAAAACCAATAGGAGCGATTTCGAGTGCCATCAGTTCTGCTTGGCAAACCGTAAAGGCTACCGCCTCTATTAGTGCCATCAGCAGCCTATTAATCGGAGGGTTTGACAGCTTCAAACAGTATAAACAAAATGGCGAAGTAGATTGGAAGAAAACAGGCCAGCGAACAGTTATGATTTTCACAACGACCTTGGTAATCGGAGTTGCCCTAGGGCTTGGACCCAAGTTTATGATGAAAGGGTGTGCTTGCGATGATCCACAGGTTTCGCAGGTACAGCAGTCGGAGAAGAGTGTTACTGAAAAGAGTGTAACTAAGGGTACGGGTAAAAATAGGCAGATAGACTATACGAGAGGTTTTGACGTAGAGCCTAAATATAGCTCTTATGAACAAAGGGTAAAAACTACCCCCGTTAATAGAGGTAAATGGAGTAACGAACGAGCAGAATCATTATTTATCTCTGATAAGACCGGTGAAATTTAAAAATATCTTGATGAAGCTGGTGTTGATGGAGTTGAGTACAAAAACGGAATCCCAGACTTTTCTCCATTTTCCAAAGGTGAAATTAAATTAGAAAACATGACTAATGATAAAGAATTGGCTAAAAAGTGGAGTACACCAGAACAAAAATGGACAGCAGAAGATATAGCTGATTGGCGAGAAGATAATAAATATACTTGGCATGAACTTAATGACTTGGAAACAATACAATTGGTACCAAGTAAAATCAATAGTGTTTTTAAACATTTGGGTGGAGTTGGCGAATATAATATAAAAGTTAAGTTAGGAGAGTAATTAGGATGACAATGATTAATGATGATTTATTTGGAAGGCTTGAATATAAAAACAACTTCTGGAGAGGAAAAACAACTATTAGAATGTTTGATTTGGAAAAGGAAATACTTTTAAGTGTTGATGCACATGAAAATGCTGATTTTTCGAATGTACAGCGAGAAGCATTTCTTAACTTTATTCAAGATATGAAAAACGTAATAAATGAGGCAGAAGAGCAAGTATATGATTACTATAGTGAGAACTATGAAGAGTATAGAGAGATGTTAGGTAATAAATCAGAAGCAGACAATTTTGCTCCGAAAATTGATTCTATCTCAGATTTAAAAAGATTAGTGAAGCCAACTGAATTAATTGTAAGAAGAGTAAGGAAGAATGGGAAAAGAAGACTAGGTTTGCTTTGCGATGTCTCTTGGGATAATGAAAATGGATTGGGAATAAAAATTGAAGATGAAATTGTAGAAGAAGTAGGTTATCAAGATATTGTACTATAACTTACCAAATATAAATGATGTTAAGATTGACCTTGTATGGCTAACAGCTCATTCAAGGTTTTTTTTACGAATAAATAATAGATGAAAGTAAGATAAAAAATAAAGAAATAACTAACGACAATGACAAAGCTCGTGGCGATAAACAATGAGTAACGTGAAAGAGAGTTGTAATGTTGCCTTCGCTTTTGAATTTTGGGTTGTACTTCTACAAGAGACGGTCGTATAATACTCGCTATTCGTTTTAAAAGAGTTACGTGTATTATAAATTTATGTAACGGGTGGGTGAAAAGTTAAACGTTCTTGGGGATATACGAGTTTCAACACAAGGCGAAGCACGGCTCAAGATTACTTTATTCTAATGATGGGCAAATGTACATTACAACTGATCATTATAAAACAGTTCACTTTACTGGAACTTATAAATAAAGGAGGGGATTATAATAATGGGCTATGAGCTTATAAAGGCAAACCAAGAAAATAGTTTTTATCCAGTGGCTGAAAACGAAATAAAGGAGGTTGAGAAGGAACTCGATTTAAAATTTCCTGAGGAGTTAGTGGATTTTTATATAGAGGTTGGCTACGGGTTTATTAAAGGTTCAGAGTTTAATATTAATCGTATTATGGACCCCTATTCAGTAAGAGATTTTCGGTTAAGAATTAATGATTTTGAGTTCTACCCCGACATAGAAATCTATGATGAATTTGAAAGTGACAAATTAATATTTTTTGAAGGTAGTGAATCCGCTTTAATGTCAATCGAATTGAATGAAAAGAATAGCAGTAAAGTTTACTATTATAATGTTCAAATTGCGACTTCTCTTGAAGAATTTTTAAGAAAAATAGAAGAAAATGATAAATATTACTTGGAATTATTAGTTGATTAAAAACCATAATAAAACTCAAAACTTGATTGGATAAATGCCTTTCAAGTTTTTTTACTTTAATTAATATTAACCCAGCTGATATTTGAATGAGGCAATTAGAAAATGATTTGTTTGAGAATCGAGAGCTCATGGAAGTAAGGTTAGGGAGCCCTTGGAGTGATTACCCTAGATTATTAATTGAAGCAAGTAAAAGAATAAAAAAGCCAGTTTACAAAAGTTATGAAGAATTAGAAGAGATATTAAAAGAGGCATTTCTATTGTATGAAGATTTAAAATTTGGGTTAATCAATTTGTATAATGAACAATAATAGATAAACATAATTTGATAGCAGGCAATACTTTGATAGGTTTGAGTCCTTTCAAGGTTTCTTTTTTAGGGTGGGGCTTAACCAGTGCCGTATAACTTTACTAAATCATGAGAATAGATGTAAACCATAAGAGACCTACATATGTCTTACCAAAGGATATAAATGGATATACATAGTAAGAAGTATTCCTTATTTAATATAGATTTTCTCTTATATAAATAACCCTGGAAAATATAGATACCAGTGTTACTAAGGGGATAGATAATCCAAGAACAAGGTTGCCAAGAACAAATGGTAAATGGGAAGGAGAGACTGATAATGGGAAATGGTATTCAGATAATAATGCAGTCTTAGAGGTTACTGGTGGTAAACCAGTAGAATTTAAAAACAGTAGACCTGATTTTTCTCCTTGGTCAAAGGGTCAGTTAAAATTTAAGGAAGGGCAACTAAACGGTACAGATAGTGATTTCAAATTGGTATATGAAAAATTAATGAAAGCAAAAGGTTTCAATAGTAGAAATCAGGCGAAAAATTGGTTGAGAGAGAAAGGTCTGACTCCTCACCATTTTGATAACAAAACTATACAGTTAATACCTACAAAATTGCATAAGAACGTTCCACATATAGGTTCAGCTTCAGATTTAAGAGGAGGTTACTAAGTTGGAAAACAATAATAGAAATGAAATAGAAAAAGTGTTAACTAAATTGGGAATTGAACAACTTAATGTGATTTCCGATATTCTACGAATAGAAAATTTAAATGAGTTAGAAAAGAGATATACTCTATCCTTTCCAAAAGAATATAAAGAATTTATATTGAGTTTCGATGAAATATTCTTTGAGAATGAAATAGAGTTTAAACCAATTAAACCTTCTCCATTAACAACACACGAGGGTAAACAATATTTTGATGGTTTTTATGGACTAAATAGCCTTTCCGAACAAATAGAATGTTATGAAAGTCGAATACCAAATTGTTTAATTCCTATCGGTGAATGTCCAGGTGGGAACTTAATTTGCCTAGGTGTGAAGGAAGTTGCACTCGGAAAGATTTATTTCTGGAACCATGAAAATGAACTTAGGGCAAAATTATTGGTTGGTGAAGATGAACCTATAGATGATATTAACTTATATTGGAGTAATTTACATCTTGTTGCTGATACATTTATGGATTTCCTAAATAAATTGGAGATTAATCAGGATAATGTTGAAGATGGTGATATTGATGTTGATGATGTTGAATTATGGTTAGATGATGACTTATTAGACAATTAATCCTTAAATTTGATTGACAATTGAGGTCTAGAGATGATTTTAAAATTTAAATTGGCAAATCCAGTAATTGTAGGAGATTTGTGCGAAGAAGATATCTCATCTAATTGGTATATCAAATGTAACGATGGCAAGAATGAATTCTTAACAATTTGACCCATGATAACTTCTTTGACCGTCATGGACTTGTTGGGGTGTCGCAAATTACAGCAACATCATTTTCAGATCTTCTTGAACGATTGATATGCAATAAACGCCAATATTGGTACTGGTTAAGAACTGATTTCAATTATCTTGGCGATGCTTATGATGACGTTGATTAACTAATAATCATTAAACACAATAATTAGAATCATAATTGTCTAGGAAATTCAAAGTTCTTTTCTATAATGATATGAACTAGTACCCGTTACACGACGTGATGAAATGCAACGTTTTTTGAGTTCTTGAAGACTTATTTTAATTGTTAATCATATCAATAAAAGAAAATTCATAGCTATTTAAACCTGTTTTAAAGAGTTGATGAAAAACAAATACTTAAGTTAAAAATTTGATGAAAGATATAGTCTAATATACTACTAGCTTATAAAACTGGGAGGTGTAAACCTATTGATAAGAATGCATAATTTACCAGAAAATATTAAAAATGCATTAAAACCTTACTATAAAGAAGGTGAAAAACCTGATGTTTTTCCAGCGAAGTTCTCTTTTAAAGGAGAACTTTATTACTATTTTACATTTGCTCCAGCAGAAGAACAGTTGATTTTGCGCAATGATGGCAGCGCTCCTTTTTTCGAGGAGATAAAGGAAGGGGCCCTGCTAGCAAATAATTTTAATACTTGTATAGAGAAGTTTGTTCACATTGGGGCTCCATGGGCAGTAGCAAATAGGAAAGGAAACTACGAAAATTACCAAGATATCCTTAATAAAATTGAAAGGAAGTTAGGTCCATTTCCAGAGGATGTTCAAAAAGCTTACCAT
Organism: Peribacillus psychrosaccharolyticus ATCC 23296; assembly: GCF_000305495.1. Lineage (GTDB taxonomy): Bacteria > Bacillota > Bacilli > Bacillales > DSM-1321 > Peribacillus > Peribacillus psychrosaccharolyticus. The sequence continues at coordinate 20,037 of NZ_AJTN02000003.1, forward strand.
GTAGTCAAGCAAGTTCCCGGTATTATTATTGAAAATCAACGACAAATATTAGAGGCAGTAAAAAAGGCAGATGAATTGTGGTTAATAAGAAGTCAAGAAGAGCTGGTAACGGATCAAGATGAAGCGTTAATGGAGTCATATTTTGTTGAAATGATTCAGGCACAGGTTAGGCAAAATGATATTCAAATTAAAACAGAAAAAGAAAGAAAAAAGATTAGTGAATTTGTTTCCTCAAAAAAGGGTTTTTTGAACTTAACGGCTATAATATTGTCACTACGGCTAAAACCCTTTGAAAAAAATATGTTTAGCAGCAATCATGAACATGCAGATGAATGGGGGGAATTTAGTAAACTGGTGTTAACGGGTAATCGTAAAGCAGAAGAAGTTAAAGATCACTATAAGGTTTTTAATAAACTTCGAAATCCGAAATCATAAAAGGAGTGAAGGCATGTGCTCGTTTATGTGAAAGAAGCCTGTACACTATATAAACAGCAATTTCTAAGGCTGCTGCTTATTGGGGTTACAGTCATTTTGCCGATACAAGTCATTTATACATTTACGATTAATTATATTGCTGGTCCATTCGAGTTTTTTGGTATTCCCTTTTGGACCAGATTTTTCCAAGTGTATTCATGTTAATGAGTATCTTTATTATGATTTTGCCGATCATTAGCATAGTGGTGCAGGATACTCGTCATGAAAACGTGAAAATAGGGCCGATTTATGGGGACTTTTTTAAAAATGCTTTTTTTATTTATATGTTAAGTATACTGTTTGCTATCGTGACTACACTCGGTTTTCTCCTCTTTATTATTCCTGGAATTTTCTTGTTGGTGCTATTTATGGGAATTCCCTTTGTTAAGGTCATTGATAATGACCCTTTCGAAGTTGTCATCAAACAAGCCTATTTATTTGGAAAACAAAATTTTATGTTGTTATCCAGTTTACTAATAACGTTTGCAATTGTTGACTTTGTATTTACTTACCTCTTTTCCTTTATAGCTATTGTTTTCACTGAACAAATGGCTATAGTAAATTGGACGTTACTACTAATTAATATGTTTCTATTACCTCTTTACATTATTACAGTAACAAAAATTTATTTATCTTGGAATGGAGAAGCGGATTCTATTAAAGAAGCAGATTACATACAACAATTAGCAAAATACCATTAATCTATCCTCCAGTTATTTTTAAAGAAAAATTAAACTAAAATCACAGTTCCCTTCAATATTTCATGAGAAGAGGATTAATTTGAAGAAAAGTCTATTCGCGAAACTAGCATATTTATATTCTTTTATCGTTTTTGCTACATTCCTAATCTATGCAATTAGTGTTGCGGATGATAATTGGACAGTAGATTTTAAAGAACATAAGACATTTTTAACGATATTTTTCGGTTTATTTATAATCAGTGCAATATTATTAGGAATAAATTTAATTAGTAATAAAGACAAAAAAGATAAAATTCAAGGAAAAACGATAGTCAGCGGTCTTACTTTGGTCGTGTTTTTCATTGTGTGGAGAGTTCTAATGGAGATTTTTTAAATTCATTTAACAGTTAGGTGGCATCTTACGCAGGTGTCGCTTTTTCTTATCCGATTTTTTAGATCACTTTTGTAGTGAATGAGACTGGTAGACTTTCTTTAGGTATTTCCAGTCTGTTGGGATTTGGTGTTTTTAGGGCGTTAAGTTTTTCAAAATTATTGCCGGCAACAGGTATCCTCCGCCAACTTAGTCTTGGTATTTTGGGAGGGTCTGGTGCGGTCGGTTTTACCCTTTTACAAGGGTCACTTCACTATTTATTCACGGGAGACAGTACCTATTTAAAAGAGGCTGTTACGTGGGAAAATTTGCTTTTTAACTTAGCCTTTGGAGCAGTGATGGGTCCATTAGCAGCTAAGCTGTTTAGTAAGCCAGGAGTGAATCAAGTAATAAAAGGGCCAGGCAAATGGCGGGCAACCATACTAGCGAAGAAAACAGGAAAACCAATAGGAGCGATTTCGAGTGCCATTAGCTCCGCATGGCAAACAGTAAAGGCTACCGCCTCTATTAGTGCCATCAGCAGCCTATTAATCGGAGGGTTTGACAGTTTCAAACAGTATAAACAAAATGGCGAAGTAGATTGGAAGAAAACAGGCCAGCGAACAGCTATGATTTTCACAACGACCTTGGTATTTGGAGTTGCCCTAGGGCTTGGCCCCAAGTTCATGATGAAAGGTTGTGCCTGCGATGATCCACAGGTTTCGCAGGTACAGCAGTCGGAGAAGAGTGTTAATAAGGGTACTGGTAATGGAACTTATCAACATTTAAAGGACTATAAGAATAATAAATATTTTACTCGGAGTGTAGAGTATAATGCAGGTAAAGATGGCACAGGATTTACTTATAAAGTATATCAAAGAGGAGATATTAATTGGAATATGATCCGAACAAAAGGTGCTAAAAAAGGTCGCGGGTTAACAAATGCTGAAGCATCTGCAAAATACGGACTTGCTCCTATTCTTGATGCTGAAGGTAGTGTTGCAACGTTGCATCATTCACAACAAAAAGGTGTTGGACCATTATATGAAGCTTCAACTAGGTACCATAATATCAGTAATGCTAAAAGAGCTCCACTACATCCTTATAAAGGAAAGTTAAACCCATTTTATCCAATGGATGAGACAACTAGAGGAGCATTTCAAAAAGTAGATTCTATTAATTATTGGAAAATACGAGGAGAAGAAGCTTTAGGAGGAAAATAATATGAGTATTTTGCCTGAGAGACTAGATGAAGTTCTAGGAGAAGAAATATATAAACGTGAAGATAGCAATCTAGTACAGGATGCCTTAATAAGGTTAGGTGTAAACGTGTCAGATAATTTCCAAGAATTTTATACCCAGTATGCAGGACCTTTTTGGGAAGAGCATGTACCGTTTGAATTACTAGATATAGCAGATGAAGAAAATAATATTGAATCATACACACTCATTTCAAGAAAAGAACATGGTTTTCCAAAGCAGTATCTGATTTTAAGTCAAATGTCAGCAAATGCTGTATTAGTGCTGGATACTGTAACAGATAAAGTTTATATAGTTAATTTTGAGGGTGGAGATGAACTGCTCTTAAAAGGAGAGCTAAAGGAAACTTGGTCATCGTTTTTTGATTTCTTGAAGGCATATTTTAATTGTTAATTATGGATCAATAATAGATTATTCATAGATACTTAAAACCTTGATTGCTATTTGCCTTTCAACGTTTTTAAATGACTTTAAGTATCTTTACGATTAAATCAATATTTGAAAGAGGCTGTTACGTGGGAAAATGTGCTTTTCAACTTAGCCTTTGGAGCAGTGATGGGTCCATTAGCAGCTAAGCTGTTTAGTAAGCCAGGAGTGAATCAAGCAATAAAAGGGCCAGGCAAATGGCTGGCAACCATACTAGCGAAGAAAACAGGAAAACCACTAGGAGCAATTTCGAGTGCCATCAGCAGCCTATTAATCGGAGGGTTTGACAGCTTCAAGCAGTATAAACAAAATGGCGAAGTAGATTGGAAGAAAACACGCCAGCGAACAGCTATGATTTTCACAACGACCTTGATATTCGGAGTTGCCCTAGGGCTTGGACCAAAGTTTATGATGAGAAGATTGTTACTCAGGGTACGGATAAAGCTAATTATGTATTTTTTAATAAAACACATAAAGATGCACAACCCAAGCCTAGAGTTCTTGGACCAAATGGAGGTAGATTACAATCTCATCATGGTCTACAGCAGGAATGGGCAAAAACCAACCTTAGTCAATATGGCTATACCCCTAATCTTGCTCCAACAGTTACTCTCGAAACAGGAAAAGGATTACCGCATACAACTATAAGTACTGCTCAAAATGCTAGAAGGAATGCCAGAGTTGCTATGGGAATAAGTGGAGTTCTTCTATACAAGAAAAATTACAGTATTTAGTGGAGGATTTTACATAAGCAGGTTATAATCGTTCAACCATCGAAGGGGTCTTAGAACAACAATATGAAATGCTAGATAAACTAAAAGTACCTTATAAAAGGATTGATTATTAATGAGTATATTTGATAATTTAAATGAAATATATACACTAGAGGCCACGGATAGATCGGCAACAGATGAAGAAATAAAGCAATTGCAGGAATTTTCTCCGGTAAGTTTACCATTGGATTATATTGGTTTGTTACAAGAGTCAACAGATGTAGAAATAACCGTTGAAAATGGGAAATTAATTAGAATTTGGGGGATTTCTGGTATGAATGGTGTTATTGAACTTAATGACGCCTATGAAGTTCAAAAAAACATTTCTAATTCTTTGGTAATTGGTGATGATAGTGGAGATATGGCATTAATGCTTCTTAATGGTAATGAGGGATTTGGACTATATATAACTGGGTTTGGTGACCTAGATCCCGAAACTGCTATAAAGATAGCGCCAACTTTGAATGACTTTCTTATTGATAAAGTCGGTGTAGAAAATTTTTTATGGTAAAAAACTAAAAATTAATAACGTGAAGTAATTATACAGTAATAAGACTTAAGGTTTAAAAACCTTGATTGGCTGTAAGCCTTTCAGGGTTTTTTTATTGACTTTAAATATAAAAATAGTTTACTAGATTAAGAGCAGCCTTCCATCACGATTCCTGTATGAATATAACTGTCCAACTTGTAAGTGTAAACCTTTTCAAACTTTTTTAAATACTAATAATGAATAGATATGTATTTTTTTGTTATAAATGATAGAAAAAAGTTTTGTTTTTGTAGGAAGTGGTATGTATTAATTGGGTTAATATACCTTATAATGATAATTTTGATAGATTATAGTAGTTTTTTGACGATAGTGGTTAACCTCTTTAGTGTCTGAATGTATAGGGGAGTGTTAAGGAACATGGGGAGAAAGAAGCAGATTTTGATTGTGTTAATGAGTATTTTCTTTATTTCTGCATGCAGTGATAAGCCGGTTGAATCGGAAACAGGTAAAGAGGTCGAGACAAAAGAGAAAAAAATGGAGCGGAAAGAAACGACCAAACCAGATGAAAGAGATACAGCTTATCTTCTGTCGGAGCTTCCAGCATCTACTTGGACGGTTCAGGAAATTGTTCATGCACCTGCGGGTGAATTTTCAGGTCAAGAGTTTTCCGATTTAGAGTTGGAAAAACAAAACAAAGCGGTGGCACTTCTAAAAGAACTTCCGAAAATTGGGGAAAATCCAACAGAGGATGAAATTGAACTTTACTGGCGGAAGTCGTTAGAACTCTTTCATGAAGCTTACCCAAATCCAGCGGATGTGTTAGATGAGATAGCGATCGAGTCATTTGGCAATTCTGAAATCGAAGATGAACGGTATCAATTTAAGGATAAACTAAACGTAGAAATTATTCTGGATGCCAGTGGAAGCATGGCGAAAAAGATGAACGGCAAGACGATGATGGACACGGCGAAAGAAGCGATTGAAGAGTTTGCCGGCGCTCTGCCTGAGGGGGCAAATATTGCCCTGCGGGTCTATGGACACAAAGGGAGTAATGAAGACAAAGATAAAGAAATATCGTGTAAAAGTAATGAATTAGTCTATGACATGCATTCATATGACCAAACGAGTTTGCAAGATTCATTGAAACAATTTAAACCAACTGGTTTTACGCCTCTAGCGAACGCATTGACAGAAGCAAAAAAAGATTTAGAAAAACTAAACAGTGATGAGAATACCAATATTATTTATGTAGTTAGTGACGGCGTGGAAACCTGTAATGGTGACCCTGTAGCTGAAGCTAAAAAACTGGCTGAATCGGATATCCAGCCGATAGTCAATGTCATTGGATTTGATGTCGATGGCGACGGTCAAAACCAGCTGAAAGAAGTAGCTAAAGCAGCGAAAGGGCTATATGCGGACGCAAAGAATCAAGAACAATTGAAAGAAGAGTTAGAAAAAACCAAAAAGATCGCGAAACAGTGGGAAGAATGGAAAAGAGACGCCGTGAATGGAGCATCCTCACAACGCTATGAGCAGATGCGTAAGAATATCCCTCGTTTCGGTATTGAGTGGGGCGATGCAAATAGCTTTGAGAAATTTAATATGCGTCAACCACTTAATATGCTGAAAGACGAGGGGCATATCAGCCGCACTGCTTTTCAGCTCTTATCTGATAAAACGAGTGAGCGGTTCAGTCATATAATGGAGTTACGAAAAGAAGTGGAGAAAGATTTGGATAACTTAGCTGATCAAAATTTTGAAGAGGCACGAGAAGAAATTAATCAGAAATATAATGAAAAGAGTGAATAAATGAAGGAGTCAGTGCATCACTAATGTCAAGGAGATGTCCTTCAAAATAAGTTTGACGACACGATATAAGGTGTCGTCTTTTTTGTTTTAAAAAAACGATGAAAAAAGTTTATCTTCTTAATCGTTTGGATTTTTATCCAAACTTTGTTATCCTAATATAAGAATGTGGATAAAACCACTGATATATGTAGTGAAGGCCCATTTATATTTTGTTCGTTTAGCTGTGCAGGTAGTTTCCTCTTTTATCATATCACATCGTTTTTTCCTACAAAAATTGTTCAATTAATTAGATACGGATGTTTATTAGTACGTATGGGAAATATACCTCTACGCACAGTGCCTTATGTAAGCGTGGAAAACTCCTTTTAGGCAATAGCAAGTTTACTATAAATGAAACCAAGTTTCATTCCTTTCTTAACAAACTGTATATGCATATTCCCTCAGTTGTTTTAGTTCCATCTCCGGTGAACTTAATTAATCACATATTTTATTCTTTCAATATAATCTTAAATTGAAAAATTATTCTTCCTTGTGGTTCGTGACGGCTGAAGTCTTTCAGCTGATTCATTGTCCATTTCTGGTGTTAGTTACGTTCCAACATCAATGTGATTAGTAAGGGTAAGCTGCTAGTGCAAGTGTAGCGAAATTCATTAGAAAAAAAGGAAATACAGCATAACTGAATATCATCTGGGCAACTATTAGAATGAGGTGACTTAATGAAACCAAATGTAGAAGTTAGAAATGTCTCGAAAATATTCGGAAAATCTCCAAAAACAGCTGCCGATTTGTTGGTCCAAGGCAAATCAAAGAAAGAAATCTTGAAAAAAACCGGACATACAGTTGGGGTTAATAATGTGAATTTCGAAATATATCCTGGTGAAATATTCGTCATCATGGGATTGTCGGGAAGTGGAAAATCAACTTTAATCCGTATGTTTAATCGGTTGATTGATCCGACGATTGGTGAAATTCTTATTGATAATGAAGATATCGTTAAGATGAATTCAGCTCGATTAAGAGAAGTTAGGCAAAAAAAGATTAGTATGGTCTTTCAAAACTTTGCTCTTTTTCCTCATAAAACGATTGTCGAAAATGCTGAATATGGACTTGAAATTCAGAAAGTTGATCCAAAGGTAAGACGGGAAAAAGCAACGAAGGCACTCGAAGTTGTTGGACTAAAAGGGTACGAAAATCAATTGCCTTCACAATTAAGCGGCGGTATGCAGCAACGGGTGGGTCTTGCTCGTGCGCTTGCAAGTGATACCGATATCTTGCTAATGGATGAAGCCTTCAGCGCACTTGATCCATTAATTCGTAAAGATATGCAGGATGAATTAATTGAAATTCAAGAGCAATACAAAAAAACGATTATTTTTATCACTCATGATCTTGATGAAGCATTAAGAATTGGTGATCGAATTGCTTTAATGAAAGATGGCAGTGTAATTCAATTGGGCACGCCAGAACAAATTATGATGAATCCTGCCAATGAATTTGTTGAGAAGTTTGTTGCAGATGTGGATCTATCTAAAGTATTAACTGCGTCTCACGTGATGATTCGACCAGAAAAAGTAACGGTAGACAGAGGGCCAAGGGTTGCCTTAGAAATCATGCGTAAACAAGGGTATTCAAGTATATTTGTTGTGGATCGTAAGCAGAAGTTATTAGGGGCTTTGTCTGCTGAACAAGCACGTCAAGCCATGGAACATAACCTTTCTATCTCTGAAGTGATGTCAACGGATATCCCGACGGTTCCAGAAGATCAATTGCTAGCTGATCTTATGGATGTAATTGCAACCTCGTCTGTACCTATATCTGTGATTGATGATGAACATAGAATAAAAGGAATCGTCCTTCGCGGGCCAGTTATTGGTGCTTTAGCGGGGAATAAAGATTCTTTAAATGAATTGGAGAGTGAGTAATTCAATGAATATACCGAAAATCCCACTAGGAGCCTGGGTAGATTCTTTAGTGGATTGGATGACTATTGCATTGGCTGGATTATTCTCACTTATAACCAATACGATTGAGGGCCTCTTAAATATTTTAGTGGATGTTATGAGTGTAGGTCCTTCTATTATCTTAATTGTTATTTTAACGCTATTGGTTACTTATACAAGTAAGTGGCCGCTTGGACTATTTACTTTAATCAGCTTATTATTAATTGATAATCTGGGTTATTGGGAATCAAGTATTCAAACACTTGCCATCGTTATTTTATCAGGTTTCCTGACCATTTTAATTGGGATCCCCATTGGGATATGGTGTGCCCAAAATAAAACGGTTAGAAAAGTAGTAACACCTATTTTAGACTTCATGCAAACGATGCCCGCCTTTGTCTATCTTATTCCAGCCATTTTATTTTTTGGAATAGGCGTAGTACCAGGAATCATCGCATCGTTTATTTTTGCTATTGCTCCGACGATACGTATGACCAACTTAGGGATACAAGAAGTACCTAATGAACTAATCGAAGCATCTGATGCCTTCGGTTCGACAACGAGTCAAAAGTTATTTAAGGTACAACTTCCGATTGCCACACCAACCATCTTAGCAGGGGTAAATCAAAGCATCATGCTTGCTCTGTCTATGGTCGTTACAGCATCATTGGTTGGTGCACCTGGACTAGGGGCAGATGTTTACCGAGCAGTTAGTCAAATTAATGTAGGACAAGGTTTTGAAGCGGGATTATCGATTGTTATTATTGCGATTGTTCTCGATCGTATTACACAGAACCTGCGTAAGCCGGCGTATGAGCACATCATTAGCCGAAAACTAATTTCAATCATTATGGTTGTCCTTGTAGTTGGTACAGCACTCTTTACTATAATTTCTAAGGAAGCTGCCATAACAGGGGATAAAGATAATATCGGTGCTCAAGTCGATTATGAAATCATTGGGATTGAACCTGGTGCCGGATTAATGAAACAAACGAAAACAGCATTAGAAGATTATCAGCTAGATAATTGGCAGCTTGTTGAAGGGTCTTCAGCAGCAATGGTAGCCGAATTAAAAAAGGCTATCGATAAAAAAGAACCAATTGTTGTTACCGGTTGGTCGCCGCACTGGATGTTCTCAGCATATGATTTGAAATATCTCGACGATCCGAAGAATTCGTATGGCGGTGCTGAAAATATTAATACCGTAGTGCGAAAAGGTCTGGAACAGGATGTACCTGGTGCTTATACGATTCTGGATCAATTCAACTGGAAAACGGCTGATATGGAAGATGTCATGGTCAACGTTTCTGGAGGAATGTCTCCTGCAGAAGCAGCAGATAAGTGGATAAAAGCGCATCCGGACGAAGTAGCTGAATGGGTAAAGGGTGCCAAAGCAGGTAATGGTGAAAGCATCCAACTTGTGTATGTGGCATGGGATACTGAAATTGCTAGTACAAATGTGATTGCCAAGGTTCTTGAACAAAATGGCTATGACGTGACAATGAGTCAAGTTGAGGTTGGTCCAATGTTTGCTGGGGTAGCTAACGGCAGTGCAGATGCTATGGTGGCTGCATGGCTCCCAAGTACACATCTAGAATTTTACAATAAATATAAAGAGGATATCGTTGATCTGGGACCAAACCTGAAAGGAACGAAAACTGGGTTGGTCGTACCAGAGTACATGGATATTGACTCTGTTGAAGATTTAAAATAAGAAAAGATAAAGTCCCAAAAAGTCATTGGAAACTGACTTTTTGGGACATTTTTTTATTTATACACATAAAGTCAGCTGAAGGTTTGCAATTGGATAAAATAGGTATTAGTAATAGATGTGGATACATAAGAATCACGTAGGGGTATTAATGTCTTCAGGGGGAATCTGAAAAATATTTAAAGGAAATTTTGGAAAACGAATGAATATATAGAGGAGAAGTAAATTTAATCAATCGATTGATTAAATGAGTGTGAAAGGAGTGGGTAAATGAACAAGCCTTTAGAAAGAACCGATCTTGAAAAAAGAAGACAAGTCTTTCAACAGGAATTGGATACCCTTTGGGAGAAACGGTTAATTCCAAAAACCGATTATATTCGCATCGGGAGTGTTTATGACCGGCATTATCAGCAAATGGTCCAGCGTCTACATAGTCAGCAAACCGTTAAGGAGAAAGAAGCAGTTGTACTAGATCAACCTGTTGGAATAGAAGAAACTAACCCAGAGAGAATAGAATTATCTACATCTTCTGGTGAGGTAGTTGAGAGGCAGGAAGAACACTCATCTGAAGCTCGATCAGATACAAAGGCACCTGTTTATCAAGCTGAACCGATTAATGAAAAAACACAGGAACAGATTAGAGAAAGAAATATTACTGCTGTGCTAATTACAGGTGTTATTCTTTTATTGTTTGGAGGTCTGATATGGGCAACATCTACATGGGGAAGTTTAAACTCACTTCTTAAAGTGTTTTGTATTAGTGCGGTTTCAGTCTTCTTTGCCGGAATGGCATACCTTGCTGCGAGGCTGAAGATTAGACAGACGTCTTTTGCCTTTTTAACTTTGGCTAGTCTGTTTGTTCCAATTGCACTCCTTTCAGCTTCTTATTATCAGATTTTCGGTCCTTACTTATCTCTTAAAGGAGACGGGCGCAGCCTCTTCGGATTCTTAGGGGGTCTGCTTTGTTTGGCCATTTATTACAAAATAGCTTCTCGATTTACATCGAAATTATTTATCTTTATTGCATTAGTTACTTTTGTTATCACGTTCATCTTTGGCTTTAACTATTTGGCCCCTACATTGGAAGTGCTTTGTCTCCTTATTACGGTGTTCAACCTGTTATTACTTTGGAAAATGGACACGATTCGTGACTGGCCTTTTCTCGCAGTATTTCGACCGTATTTTTTTGCTTTTGTACAGTTTAAGATCTTCGCAGAAGGTTTCATCGTGTTTACCCTATTTAGCAGCACTGTTATTTATTCGATTAGCTTATTACTATCGTCCTTGTTGTTTTTGATTTTGGCGGTAAAGTATAAAAAACGTTATTATAACTTTGTGTTCAGTGTACTCTTCACTTATGGTTACACTCACTTTATTTACAATACCATTTTGGAAGAAACGGCTGTCATTGCGTTTGCCTGTCTACCATTGATCTTTACAGCCTTACATGTATGGCTGGTACGTACCAATCCCTATCTCGGGAAAAGCTTTGCTTATACGAGTATGACGGTAAGCCTGCTTAGCTTTCTATATATCAATGCCTTATCTTATCAAGAGCATTATGCTCAGATTGTTTTAGCTCTGTTGATTATTGCTGCTCAGTACATCTTCTATGCTGATCGGGAGCAGAAAGCTGTGTATACCTATCCAGTCATCGGTCTGGTTAATTTAGCTTTGGTCTATCTAGGTCTGGCATTCGATGTATCCTTGGAATCAATCTTCACTTCATTATTTTTAATTCAAGTGTTCAGCTATCTAGGTTTCTATCTATTTAATAATCTAGATCAATTAAAATTATATAAGAAGGGTGCTTTACTTTATTCGAGCGGGATTATGGTCTTCATTTTGCTGATTAAGTTTGCTCAAATGGATTGGCTTATTGTAAGTCTATTCTTAGCAATCGTTTCAGGCCTATTTTTACTAACGGATTTTAAAGACCAATCGGGTTGGAGTAAGCAAGCAGGTCCTTTTGGTTTTATCATAGCGCTGACGGTTTCTTTGATTATTCTCTATCAGTATGCTGTTGAAGTCAGTCTATGGTACGAAGAGACGATCATCATAAGCGTTCATCTAGTTGGCATCTCACTTATCATGCTGATGTTAGGCTATTTATTACGGAATTATACCAAGCGATACTTTCATGTCGGATTTTTGACTGGGCAAGTAATTGCTATGTTAGCCTATATTTCGGTCTATATTGGTGAATCCCATCCATTTGTTATTACAGACATCATGCTGATTGTCACAGCAATCAATCTTACTTCTGTGTATCTTTATCGGAAGCATCCTTTATGGTTAGCAGTCATTTTCACGAGCTTTGGCGTCTATTTCTCCCTATTCGATTTGATTGGTTCAACCAATAAAGAATTTATTACTGCGTTCTGTTTATTTGCTTCATTATTTTTCATGGTGGTTTCAGAGGTTATCGGGAGATATTCGGAAAGTGGCCGAACCTATTATTTTTGGTTTAGTCATTTAGTGAATATTGTAGGTGTTATCCTTGGAATTGGTCTTATTTATAGTTTTGATTCTTCCCCTTTCTGGTACTTAATGCCGCTAAGTCTTTATTGCATTAGTGCTGTAAGAGCTAAGATAAATTGGGAGCAATATAGTTTTACTTATATAGGCTTCTTAACGCTATTTGTTCAGACAATGTTGTTCTTTAAAGATATCCAAAATACAGCCTACTTGACAGCGTATGCTTTTGCCATTTCAGCTGGAATCATTAGTGTGTTGTGGATGTTGGGAAATTGTAAATGGAAAGAGATCATTGGCTACTACTTAATTCCTTATTTGCACTTTTCTATTATTGTCTATATTTCAGAATCCTTTATAAATGGTTTTCCAAGTGATTGGGCATTGGTTTTTTGGATCATCAGTGCGGTTTTGCAGCTTGTATTTGCAGGGTATTTATTGTTGAAACGTAAATGGAGCCATGCAATTGCGGGGACACTGTTCCTTAGTTTTCTTTTCTTTTCCATGTATGTCCAAACATTATCGCTTATGGCATGTCTATCAGTACTCTTAATTTTAGCTGCCTTGATGACAGGATTGAGCAGTAGATGGGTAAAGGGACTGGTGGTTCAAAAAGGTGAGGAAACCCTTGTAGATTTTTATAGGATATTCGGTTTGATTTATCTTATTCAATTAAATTATCAGTTGATTAACATCGAGTCCACTAATGCTGGATTAGACATTGGTGCAGCTTGTTTAATCCCACTTTATTTCTTAGTTATTCGCACGTTTACAAGTAGGCAGGCAGAAAAACAGGGTTATCTCTCGGCAGCGCTGATTTTGAGTCTTTTTCCGTATCAAAAAATATTGGAACAATTCACGATACCTGAGGTCATTCAAGCAGAAGTATGGATCCTTCCGCTACTCATCATTAGTTCACTCTTGCTAAGAAAGCTCTACAACATGGGAGAAACCACTCAACAAATAGAAATAGGCGTTGTGGCTTTTTTCTTTTTCTCTTAATTCTTGATGCGGTTCGAGGAGATACGTTGAATGATGCCTTAGTTATTGGAACGATTTCTCTAGCAGCAATTTTATTTGGCTTTATTAGAAGATACAAATCTTATTTCTTGGCTGGAATAGGTACCATTTTATTAAATATTTACATGAATACAAAGTCTCTATGGGGTTATCTTCCATGGTGGTTGTATTTAATTATCGGCGGTTTACTTCTTATCTCCATAGCGAGCTATTTTGAATGGAAAAAACAAAAAGAAAATCGTACATCTAAAGAGATTCTTGAAAAAAATAAGCAACGATTTATGAAATGGTTTCATCAATGGAAGTAAGACAAAATGAATGCCCTAAAGCAGGCAGCTTTAGGGCAGTGAAATTATGAAAATGTCATAATAAATCCTAAAACAAGAGCGATTAGGATAACGGTTATAAAGAATTTTTTGAACATGATTCCTCCAGATGATGTATTCGTATGCTTGCTAGTATATCATGTTTTTAACATTCTTAACCCACGGTAGAGGAGGTCAGTTTCAATCCTCGTTTTAATTGGGATCGTTGTCTACCACTCTCAGGGTGATGACCTTAAAGTGTTCATTATAGTGGTTTTCAGTATCTTCTTTTTCTTTTTTCTTAGTCTATATGCCTTCTGCTTTATATTTCGCGGCAGGTGCACTTGGTTTTAGAAAGTTGATTCAGGATCAAGGAGATAAAAATGTATAGAGTTTGGATGCCCCTGGAACTTACGGTTCTAGGGGTTTTCTCATATTTCCAGATTTTCCGACAGATTTAGAGAAGGTTTTGAGGAATATAGGTCGAATAGTATGAGTAGTAACAGCTAGTTACAGAAGCTTTAAGGAGGAAGAGAATGGCCTACGAACATAAACATCCAAAATTGAAAAAAGTAATCGATAATATTGAAAATGTCATTATTGGTAAAAGGAATATAGTTGAATTAAGCTTAGTTGCTATGCTTGCAGATGGTCACGTGCTTCTTGAAGATGTACCTGGAGTAGGAAAAACAATGATGGTTAGATCATTGGCAAAATCGATTAATGCCAGCTTTAAACGAATTCAATTTACCCCGGATTTACTGCCGTCTGATGTGACTGGTGTTTCCATATATAATCCTCAATTACAAGAATTCATCTTTCGTCCAGGTCCTATTATGGGCAATATTATTTTAGCCGATGAAATCAATCGAACATCTCCAAAGACTCAAGCTGCATTACTTGAGGGGATGGAGGAAGCAAGTGTGACCGTTGACGGTGTGACGAGACAATTAGAAAAACCGTTTTTTGTTATGGCAACGCAGAATCCTATCGAATATGAGGGAACGTATCCTCTTCCTGAGGCGCAATTGGACAGGTTTTTGTTGAAAATGAAAATTGGCTATCCAACGATGCAGGAGGAAATGGAAGTGTTAAATCTGGCGCGTAAAGCAAAGCCAATCGAAGAACTGGAGCCAGTTATTTCAATGGAAGAGATAAGGGCATTGCAGGAAGAGGTCCTTGAGATACATGTAGAGGATACAATAAAAAGGTATTTAGTTGATTTGTCTGGGCGTACACGGATTCATCCAAATGTGAATTTAGGAGTCAGTCCCCGCGGCACGATTTCGTTAATGAAGGCAGCACAGGCTTATGCGTTGTTAAACGGCAGAGATTATGTGTTGCCTGACGATGTACAATACCTAGCTCCGGCAGTGCTGTCCCATCGGATCATCCTTAAATCAGAAGCGAAATATGGCGGAATTGATGCAGAGAGTATCATTCAGGATATTGTGAGGAAAATTCCGGTTCCTGTTAAAAGGCAAGTGAACTAATGATGAATCGGGTAGTACATTTTTTTAGGAAATATGCTAGGATGACAGGTTTGTTATTGTTGACGATTACGTCATTTATATTTGCCATGTTTCAAGGTGGATTTTTAAGTTGGTTCCTATTCTATACGTTTCTCCCTTTTGCTTTATATTCTTTTACGTTAATCGGGTATTCATTGGATAAGTTTAAGGTAGAAAGAATGATTAGTAAGAGTCAGTACCAGGCGGGAGATCATTTAGAAGCAAGAATTATCATTTCAAGAAAAAGCTTGATGCCGCTGTTTTATTTAATGGTGGAAGACGAGATTCCAGACTCTTTATTACCCCTAGCCCAACAAAAAAAGAAAATAATCGTTTTTCCTTTGCTCAAAAGAGAAATTAAGCTCAACTATCGGTTTGACCATCTTCCTCGCGGGGAGCACTTCCTGGAAACCATTCGACTACAAACAGGAGACTTCTTTGGATTGTATCAAAAGACGTCCATCTATACAGTGCCTCAAACGATCATCGTGTACCCGGCTATCATTCAGCTTCCTTTTCAACAGCTTGAAAAAGCATATGATCAAGGCAATGGGGGATCCATTAGAAAGCTGCTGCACGATCATACGCTCGCTTCAGGGGTAAGGGACTATCAACCTGGAGATCAGATTTCTTGGATTAATTGGAAAGCGACAGCTAAGAAAAACGAAATGATGACGAAGGAATTTGATGACCAAAAGAGTCATGACCTTTTTTTGATTTTAGACGAGCAGCAGACGTCTTTATTTGAAGAAATGGTTGTTTTTACGGCCTCTTTTTCCCATGCGGTTTTAAAAAAAGGGATTCAAATGGGATACCTTGGATCAGCATTTCAAGAGCCGTTTCTTCCTATTAGGGGTGGAGAACATCAAAGACAAGATATATTGTACAAACTAGCTCGAACAAAAGCATCAGCTATGGAGAGGCTTGAGGTATCCCTCGAAAACCACCAATCGATACTACCGTTAAATGCTGCATTAATCATTGTTACGGGGAAACTATCTCGAACTACTATGGAGTTTATTGCCGGCTATAAATTAAATCGAGCGGTAACGGTGTTTTGTATGAAAAATGGCTCCTTTTTGACTGCTGAGGAGATAGCAGTTCGTGAGTCAGCTAAGAAAAAGGGCATAAGAGTGAATTATTTGGATCAACATCAATATGAATCTGAAATAATTGAGGTGGCAGCCCAATGATGCAGAAGAAAACGCTGAATACGAGTATTCGTTGTCTGTTATATTTCTTTGGGATGCTGCTTGTTTGGGAATGGGTGAGGCCGGTCGGTCAACTCACTAATACAGGTAATTTATCTGTTTTTCTTGTTTTTGTTATCTTCTCTTTGCTGTTACATTATTTACAGCTGAACTGGCTTGGTCGTTTTGCGTTCTTATCAGGATATACCATCCTGTCACTTCAATACCTTTATTATGATGTCTCGTTGTTTAATGTTATCTGGATTTGGGACATGATAGAAGAGTTTAAAAATAATCTGCGTAGCATTTTTGCGGGTGAGTGGTTAAATTTATCGAATCCATTTCGTTCCTTGTTATTTTTTATTTTAATTTGGTTAGTTACTTACCTTATTCATTATTGGATAACCGTTAAGAAAAAGATCTTTCTGTTTTTTTTATCAACTGTAACGTATCTTTCTTTTCTTGATACCTTTACCATTTACGATGCAGATCAGGCGATTATTCGAACGATTATAATTGGCTTCATCTTTCTTGGTCTGTTGGCTTTTTTCAGGCTGCTCGACCGGGAAGGTCTTGAGATTTCAGCTGTTAATCTTGGGAATTGGGTACTCCCTCTTGGTCTTATGCTGGTACTAAGTACACTTTTCGGCTTTGCTGCACCCAAGCTTGATCCACAATGGCCTGACCCTGTGCCCTTTTTTAAAACCCAATCTGGAAAGGAAGGGTCTGGTGGGAACGGAAAAAACGGTATTAATCAAATGGGGTATAGTGAAAATGATGACCGGCTTGGCGGGTCCATAGAAGGAAACGACACCGTCATCTTTTCTCATAACGCCAAAGATAATCCGTATTGGAAGGTAGAAAACAAGGATATATATACCGGTAAGGGCTGGAAAGACACAGCTTATTTTGAAATGAGTGAGTTTACAGATAACCAAGATATTTCTGCCCAAATGCTTCCTAAAGACACCTCCAATATAAAGTTAGATGAATATAGCGTAGATATAACGGTTAAAAAAACCTATAATCATGTCGTGCTTCCAGAGCCTAGCTATCTGAAAAAAATTGATACTAAGGATGAGAGTTCTTTTCGTTTTGATGAGCTGACAGAGAAGCTGCACTCTTGGTCAGCAGATGGAGTGGATAAGGTTAAATTGAATCAATATACCTTAGACTACCTCGTACCATCCTATGATTTGGATTCCTTAAAGAAAGTCACTGATGAACAATTATACGAAGAAGTACCAATGTGGAGTGAGTACACACAGCTTCCCGAAATCCCTGAACGAGTCAGGGAACTTGCCTATGAGATTACGGCAGAGAAAACAAATTGGTATGATAAAGTGAAAGCAATTGAAAATTATTTTGATCGTCCAGAGTTTGTCTACGATAAGACAGATATTCCTTATCCAGAGGGTTCTCAAGATTATGTTGATCAATTTTTATTTGAAACTCAAAGAGGGTACTGTGATAACTTTTCAAGTGCGATGATTGTTCTTCTACGGGTTAATGGCATCCCTTCGCGCTGGGCAAAGGGATATACCACGGGTGTTACATCCACCTACAAAGGAAACCAAGTTAAAAAAGTAACCAATAATAATGCTCATTCCTGGGTTGAAGTTTATTTTCCGGGTACGGGATGGATATCGTTCGAACCGACAAAAGGATTTTCAAATTCTGCCAGCTTTTATGATTCCTCTGTTGATAGTACTAGCACCAGTCAAAATGACATGCCTGATCAAAATGCAGATGAATTAAAGAAACCTGATGCAGCTGAAGGCAAAACACCTGCAAAAAATTTGGATGAACCTGCATCTTCTGGTAGTAGTAGTACAGATTCCAATTGGTCGTGGATTACTTTCACTATTGTGGGGATAGGGCTTGGACTTATTGGTTTTTATGTATATAAATCACGGCGAAAATGGCTGCCATGGATTTACATTCGCCGATACAAACAGATGAAGAATCACGCTGTCTTCTCTAAAGCCTACTTGACATTGTTAACGCAATTGCAGCGTGCTGGAATCAAACGTCCAGAAGGTCAAACGCTGAGAGAGTATGCGGTTTCTGTCGATTCACGGTATGGTGTGAATGAGGCGCATATGCAGAAGTTAACAAAAGAATACGAAAGAATTATCTACCGCGGGGACACTGAAAAAGAGAGTCTGAAAAAGAATTTTGAATTATGGGAAAAATTAATTAAAAAAACTACCACTTGACCTTGTTTTTAACCTGTTGTTACAATTGAATAAACTTATATGCAACACCTTCATATATCCTCGATAATATGGATCGAAAGTATCTACCGAATCACCGTAAATGATTTGACTATGAAGGCAGTTTTTTCGTATAGTAGCTGGAATTCTGCCTTCTTCGTTTATTCGAGAGGCAGAATTCTGGCTTTTTTTATTATTTTCGAAGAATTTTGTAACAATAAAAGGAACCATTACTTATTTCAGACATGAATTGAGTGAAATTCAACAGTAGAGGTGACGATTGTGCCGGGTAAAGTAGAATTGCAAAACCAAGAAATGATTTTAGTACTTGATTTCGGAAGTCAGTATAACCAATTAATTACGCGCCGTATTCGTGAGTTGGGTGTTTATAGTGAGCTGCATCCTCATACGATTACTGCAGAAGAAATTAAAAAAATAAACCCTACTGGAATTATCCTTTCCGGAGGCCCTAATAGCGTTTATGATGATACAGCTTTCAGCTGTGATGAACGTATTTTTGAACTAGGCTTACCTATAATGGGAATTTGTTATGGCATGCAGTTGATGACTAAGCATTTTGGCGGCAGAGTGGAACGTGCTAAGAATCGTGAATATGGAAAAGCTACATTGAAAATCCAACATTCATCAAGCATTTTCACCGGCCTTCCTGAGGAACAGATTGTTTGGATGAGTCACGGTGACCTAGTAATGGAGACACCAGAAGGATTTTCAGTCGATGGAATTAATGCATCGTGTCCAATAGCAGCTATGAGTGATGAATCACGTAAGTTATATGCTGTCCAATTCCACCCAGAAGTTCGTCATTCAGCGTACGGAACCGAAATTCTAAAGAATTTTGTATTTAACGTATGTGAGTGTACAGGTGATTGGTCAATGGAAAACTTCGTTGAAGTTGAGATTGAAAAAATTCGTCAAGAAGTCGGAGACAGAAAAGTTCTTTGCGCATTAAGCGGTGGTGTTGATTCATCTGTTGTTGCCGTTCTAATTCATCAGGCAATTGGTGACCAATTAACCTGTATTTTTGTCGATCACGGTCTTCTTCGTAAAGGCGAAGCTGAAAGTGTCATGAAAACATTTAGTGAAGGTTTCAACATGAATGTAATCTTGGTTGATGCAAAAGAACGCTTTTTCTCAAAATTAGAAGGTGTTTCTGACCCAGAGAAAAAACGGAAAATCATTGGGAATGAATTTATCTATGTATTTGATGATGAAGCTACGAAACTTGAAGGGATAGACTTCCTTGCACAAGGTACGTTGTACACAGATATTATCGAAAGCGGTACAGCAACGGCACAAACGATTAAGTCACACCATAATGTCGGAGGCTTGCCTGAAGACATGCAATTCACGTTAATTGAACCCTTAAATACACTTTTCAAGGATGAAGTGCGTGCTTTGGGAACAGAGTTAGGGATTCCTGATGAAATTGTTTGGCGTCAGCCATTCCCAGGCCCTGGCTTAGGGATTCGTGTTTTGGGTGCCATTTCTGAAGAAAAATTAGAAATCGTTCGTGAATCTGATTATATTCTACGCGATGAAGTGAAAAAAGCCGGCTTAGAACGTGAAATATGGCAATACTTCACGGTACTTCCAGATATCCGTAGTGTAGGAGTAATGGGCGACGCGAGAACCTATGATTATACAATTGGTATTCGTGCAGTTACTTCCATTGATGGGATGACATCCGATTGGGCAAGAATTCCTTGGGAAGTCTTAGAAATTATTTCTACTAGGATTGTTAATGAAGTGGATCATGTTAACCGCGTTGTGTATGATATTACGTCTAAGCCACCTGCAACGATTGAGTGGGAATAGATTTTTCATAAGAAAGGGGTTTTTAGCTTAATCAATATCGGATTAAGCTGGAAATCTCTTTCTTTTTTATTTAACACGAACAATAATAAAATATTTTTTAATATTATTCGTAAAATCTATTGACGAACATTTACGTTGGTTGTTACAATGGTCCTATAATAATTGAAAAATTCATAATACATATATTCATCGTATAATCTTGGGGATATGGCCCAAAAGTTTCTACTGAGCTGCCGTTAACAGCTTGACTACGATGTAAAGGATAGGTCTCTTTAATGACTGTCTCTTTTGCATTTATGTAGTTAAGCCGCGTTCGGGAAAGAACGCGGCTTTTCTTTATGTGGCAAAAACATTTTAAGGGAGACGAGAAAAATGAAGAAGTACTTTCAATTCGAAGAACTAGGTACTAATTTCCGACGTGAAATACTGGGCGGGCTAACAACCTTCCTAGCAATGGCATATATTTTGGTGGTCAATCCTGTAACATTAACATTGAGTAGTGTAGAAGATCTGCCGGATGCACTTCGCATGGATTATGGATCTGTCTTTGTTGCAACAGCATTAGCCGCAGCAATTGGATCTATTTTAATGGGAGTAATTGCTCGATATCCAATTGCCTTAGCACCTGGAATGGGTTTGAATGCATTCTTCGCCTATACAGTCGTGTTAACCTTTGGAATACCGTGGGAAACAGCTTTAACAGGTGTGTTAATTTCTGGGGTCATTTTTGTTCTGTTATCTCTATCCGGTATACGTGAAAAAATAATAAATGCCATTCCTGCTGAGTTGAAATATGCAGTAGGGGCAGGTATTGGACTTTTTATAACATTTGTAGGGTTTCAAAATTCTGGAATCATTGTTAAAAACGATAACGTTATTGTTGGGATTGGCGACCTCACTTCAGGTAATACCTTGCTAGCTATATTCGGAATCCTAGTTACAGTGATGTTGTTAACTAAAGGAATAAAAAGTGGTGTCTTTGCCGGAATGGTGATCACTGCGATAGTAGGCATGATCTTCGGCTTAATTGATGTTCCTACGAAAATTATCGGATCCATGCCAAGTCTATCCCCAACATTCGGAACAGCTTTTAATGCATTTGGAAATCCAGGTGAGTTATTCACCGGTCAGATGCTGATTGTAATCTTAACCTTCCTGTTTGTCGCATTTTTTGATACCGCGGGTACATTAGTAGCTGTGGCTCAACAAGCAGGGCTAATGAAAAATAATGTCCTTCCAAGAGTAGGAAAAGGTCTTCTTGCTGACTCATTATCCATCGTCTTCGGCGCTGTACTTGGTACGTCAACAACGACATCTTATGTAGAGTCTACTTCAGGTGTTGCAGCGGGTGCGCGAAGTGGTTTTGCGGCTGTTGTTACTGGGTTACTATTTATTCTATCAATTTTCTTCTTCCCGTTACTATCGGTCGTAACTTCAGCAGTCACAGCCCCTGCATTAATTATTGTCGGTGTCATGATGGCTGCTTCATTGAAAAATATTGAGTGGGATAAATTCGAGATTGCGGTCCCGGCATTCTTTACCGTCATTATGATGCCTTTAACTTATAGTATTGCAACAGGAA
>NZ_AJTN02000002.1 GCF_000305495.1 Peribacillus psychrosaccharolyticus ATCC 23296
GCACGGAGTTATTATCCATAATATTGCTCCCTATCTGAGCAAAGAACAATATAATCAACAGCTTTTCATTGCCAGTTCTGAAGCAGAGAAGGAAGTCATCAAGCAGACGTTAGGCTATGAAGATCAAGACGTTGTGGTAACAGGATTAAGCCGCTTTGATAATCTTCATAATCTCTCGGTCAAAAAACAAATTCTAATTATGCCGACGTGGAGACGTTCAATCTTTAATCTCAACAAAAGTCAGTTTCTTAGATCGCTGTATTTTAACCGTTATTTCGAACTCGTCCGGAACGAGAAGTTGTTAAAGATTCTTGAGGAAAAACAAATTGTTCTTAAATTCTATGTGCATAGCCAAATGCAAAAGTTCCTACCAGAATTTGCGTTTGAACATCCAAACGTACAATTTTTGACGAAACAGGATGCCATCGTGTCTGAGCTGTTGAAGGAAAGTTCCCTGCTGGTGACCGATTATTCATCCGTAATGGCTGATTTCCTTTACATGGATAAGTCCGTTCTGCTGTATCAATTCGATCCGTATGATAATCATCATGGTCCCGTTCAGCAGATCAGCTATGATGATTTTGGCGAAGTATATGATGAGGAAGATAGCTTAGTAGAAGCCATTACTAAAAGCATCAACGATGACTTCAAAATTAGTTCTGCTTATCAAGAAAAATCAAATACGTTCTTTGCTCATAAAGACCAAAAGAACAGTGCACGAATATTCAAGGCGATTAACGACCTGAAAGGGGCAAGAAAATGAGGACATTGACTAGTACCAACTTTAGCTATCAAAAGGAAGCCGGACGCGTAACACTATGGGTTGAACTTCCAGAACAAGTTAAGGAGGAAAGTACTTTTTATTTAATAAAAAACGTCCTGGCTTATTGCCGCCGGTTAAATGGAAAATTCCCTATAAACCGAAAGCTAAAATGAAAGCGTCGGTTGAAATTAACTTTGAAGAACTCTTTTCTAGTGAGCCTCTAGAGGGAGCTTGTCAATTAATCTTTACAAATGGCAGTAAAGACTATCAATGTAAAATTGATCCTCAATCTTTTGACTATTATTCGTACAACAACGGTCTTTATCAATGTAAGCCATATCTGACGACGCATGGCACGTTTGGTTTATATCAAAGAAAAGTTGAATTACCAGTAGTGGCTGAAAAATTGAGCTTTAAAAAAGGCATGCTGAGCGGTGAAATGACGTTCAAACCAATCTTGCCTGCCGTTCAAGTTGAGATTGGACTCAAAGGTCGAAATGATATCACTGAAGAGTTTGCCCTTCGTTATCCTGTCAAAGTGGATCAAAGGAAAGTGGGCTTTGAACTGCCGCTTGCATTCGATTTAAACGAGTTTGAAGATGGAATGATTTATGATTTATATGTGATTTATAACAGCGGAGAGTTAGTAAGGACTGAGAAAGTAGCGACCCCAAAGAATTTTAAAGCGGACTATGCGCGTAGTGGAAAAAATTCTTTTTACTTAATCAAACCGTATAAGAATAATGAACAATTGCTTTCACTCTATATTAAGCAAGAAAAGATGGCTGTATCAATTGTCGATGTCATTTTTAATAAAACAAATGGGCAATTTTCTATTGAAGGCTTAGTTGATAATGAAGCCGTTCCAGTTCAAGCGCGAGCGATAAAAATCGTGCTCAAACTGCGTGACAAGTTGGGCAAAGAGCAGTATTCCTTTGAAATAGCAAAATCACTAGAGGTAAGCGGTGAAATTTTTGCTGGGTCGTATCCGTTAGAAAGCCTTCCGATTCACCATTCTTATGAGGGCGGGATTTGGGATGTATTTATCAGGCTTCAAGCATCGAATCACAGCGTGGCAGATTATCCGGTCAAAGTGGTTGACGGTTATCTAAGCAAGAATTACCACTACTTTGTTATCCCAGAGAGTTCAAAAAAAATCAAACCTTACGTAACAGGTGCCCGTGGGATCGCTCTATATACAGCAGCTAACCAGAAAAAAGAGAAACTAAAAATTGCCCTCTTCGGCAGTCAAATGATTACCGAACCGTTTTTATTTACTACGCGTACCGAAGCTGTTTATCAGGTCGTGTTACAGCAAAATCTTTCTTCAATGATAAGTATGACGGGGAAACCTGTTGTCTGGAATGACAAAGATTTTAAATCAGTTAATAAAAATGACCGATCTATGCTGAAACAAGAATTTGAAAAATCGTTCTTTACAGATCTGGAACAGGCAGCACCAGATTATCTAATTATCGATTTAATGAATGATGTGGTTAATCCTTTAATCCAATTCGTGGATTCACAGTTGCTTACCTTGAGCAGTGCATTAGTGAGAACAAGTTATATGTTCAACGAGGAAAGTGTAATGGATACTTCCGATAATCACATGATGATTATGAACGCGATGGATACATTCATTAGCTCACTAACAGCTGTAATACCTGCAGAGCGGATTATCCTAGCAACTGGGAGACTTATAAATGATGAGGAAAAAGAGCAAATCAAACGGAATAATAGAGTACTAGGGATGCTTGAATCTTATTTTCTTTCAAAACTACCTGAAACAAATGTACTCGATTTAACGAATACTCCTTATCGTGTGGATGCCCAGCATCAAGGGAAATCAGATCAGGAGTTTGTACAGCAGCTAAATGCCATTGTATTGGATAAACAAGTCACATTCAGAAGCAGGGTGGAACATGGAAATCTTGATCAAGAACATCAAATACCTGGAAAACGCCATTGATTTATTTCTGGATATACCTGAGAAGTTAATCGGAAGTGAACTCTCGTTTCGAATTATCAAGCGTCAAGCTAATGTGGAGATATACAAACATAAGCAGGTGTTTGACTCACATGTAGGTCTCGTCAATATTGCTGCAGAGGATTTTGCCAACCGCACACTCTTTCATCCAGAAGAAGTATGGGATTTGAGGGTTTCCACTGAAAAGGAAGACGTTACAGTTTTAAAAGGGGCATCACTGTCGGAAAAGACGCATTACCTTGAGAAACAGTGGCAGGGATTTGCCTGGAAGCCCTATTGGACAAAGGATGAGCAGCTTGCTTTTTATGCCCGATATCATAAGGATGTTAAGGCAGTAGAAGTGAAAGATGTCTATGCAACGAGAGACCGTCTATGGCTGAAACTTGATGCTTGTTCAATCGTGCAAGGAGATACCTTGGTGCAGCCAACGTATTCAGAGCAATCTACAGCCTATTTTATTCTCCCAATAGAGACTTTCTCTTTTGACCAAGAAGGACATGCGAAGACGCCTTTGACAGTGGCTGTGCCGACAGAAGACGGAAAGTGGCTGACAGCGAAAAGTACGGGGAATATACAAACACATGGAGAAATAGAGGTCACTGTAACAAGCTCAGCTGATAGCTGTATGTTGATGTTGAACAAACCAAGAAAAACGGTCTCGGTTATTGGTTCATGCGTTTCTCGAGACAATTTTAATTCACATTTCAATGCTGGATATAAGCAGGACTTTCAATTTCTTCAGCTTCAAAATCAGGTATCCATTATCAGTGCGGTTGCAGAGCCATTGGTGATCAATAAAGAAGACATTTCTCAACTTGGAACGTGGGAGCAAAATAATCTCTTATCAGAGTGCAGGAAAGATTTTTTTACCACCTCTGAATTGGCTAACACGGATTACCTAATTCTCGATTTTTTCTCAGATGTTTATTTCGGGGTGTGTTTGCTGAAGGACTCTGCGCTTACCAATAATCACTGGGTCCTTCACAAAACGGACGTTTACCAAAATGACTTAACGATTTGTACACTATCTGAAGATGATGAAGCTTATTTTGACATGTGGAAGCAAGCTGTTCATCAACTATTTGAAAAACTGAGTATTACGATGCCTTTGACAAAAGTAGTCCTTCATAAAGCACGATTTACGGATCGCTACCTAAAAGAAGATGGCACCGTTGCCTATTTTGAAAATGCTGACAGGGTAGAGCAATTTAATAAATGGTGGGATCGTTTTGACCACTATGTGGAGAAGAACTTCGATGTCATTTCAATCAATGTCAGCCAAGAAAAACATCTTTCACACGAAAACCATAAATGGGGCAAATTTAATGTCCATTATATAGATTCGTATTACCATGAATTCTTAGAGAAATTCAAACATGCTTTGGAGATTGGCCATTCATGAAAAGGATACTTAGTTATATCTTGATGGGGGTACTTATTTTTGGAGCCATCTTGTTCATCAGTTACCAAAATGAACAACCTGACGTGATTGATATCTCGAAATATGGTCATGATTCAGCAGCGATTCAAAAAGGGTTAAACAAGGCAAAAACAGACGGTAAAGTCGAAATCCTGATTCCAGCTGGAAACTATAGCATGAATGAAACCTTACACATTTATGCAAATACTAAAATAGTCATGGAAGAACATACGGTGCTCGTTCGTAAGCACACGGATGCTTTCATGTCGAACGGGAAAGCTGGAGATCAATTTACGGGCTATAAAGGGAATGGCAATATCATCATTGAAGGCGGGACACTGGATGGGAATGTTCTGGACGCTGACTATGGGGAGTATGGCTATGGCGGGATAGAATTTGCCCATGCCGATCACATTGAAATACGAAATCTCACCATAAAGGATATTGTTTATTCCCATGGAATTGAAATCAATTCGTCACATAATGTAGTGATTGAAAATTGTCAGTTCCTCGGTTATCTTGATCCGACAACCGATAAGAGCCGGAGTAAATCAGAAGCGATTCAACTTGATTTTTCCTCCAAGAATGGATTTCCGCATTTCGGTGACTGGGATGGGACACCAAGCCGTGATGTCGTCATTAAAAACAATTATTTTGGTGATAGTGATACAAAAGAAATGAATACGTGGCCAGTCGGAGTTGGAAGCCATAGTGGTAAGAATGACGAATGGAATGAAAACATTACGATAACCGGCAACAAGTTTATGGGGATGACCTATACCGGGATCAGCGCCTATAATTGGAACCATGTTAAGATTAGGGATAATACTTTTTCAGGAATCAATGAAGTAATTACGATAGAACATCCAGGAAACAAATTGAAAGAACAAGATATTATCATTGAAAACAATTCGATCAATTAACTCTAGGCAAACCTATATCATCTTACTTATATTTTAGAGGTGTTTATGATATATTCATGTTAGATAGATTATAGGTTGGAGTTGAAAAGGTATGCTGCATCAATTTTCACGTAATGAACTGGCAATAGGTAAAGAAGGCGTTGAATTGTTGAAAAATTCAACGGTGGCCGTACTTGGAATCGGCGGTGTTGGTTCGTTTGCAACGGAAGCGTTGGCTCGTTCAGGCGTCGGCCGTTTGATTTTGGTTGATAAGGATGATATTGATATCACGAATGTTAACCGTCAGCTTCATGCATTGTTATCGACAGTCGGAAAGCCAAAAGCAGATTTAATGAAAGAACGTATTAAGGATATTAATCCTGATTGTGAAGTGATTTCTCTGAAAATGTTTTACACAGATGAAACGTACGAGGAATTCTTTAACTACGGGATTGACTATGTCATTGATGCTTCAGATACGGTGATTTATAAAATTCACTTAATGAAAGAATGCCTTAAACGGAATATCCCAATTATTTCAAGCATGGGTGCGGCCAATAAAATGGACCCGACCCGCTTTAAAATTGCCGATATTTCTAAAACACACACCGATCCACTTGCCAAAGTGATTCGGACAAAATTGCGTAAGGAAGGCATTAAAAAAGGCGTCATGGTTGTCTTTTCTGATGAAAGCCCCATTGTGATTCGCGAAGACATCCGCAAAGAAGTCGGAAACGATGCGGCCAAAATCCGCAAAGCCCAAATGCCGCCATCCTCAAACGCCTTCGTCCCATCCGTTGCCGGCCTCATCGCCGCCAGCTGGGTCGTCCAAGAAATCCTTACCGATATCCATATAGCACGAGTAAACGACTAAAAAGATTGCAGAGAAAGCACCACTTTCTCTGCAATCTTTTTTTGTGATCTAGCTATTTATCTAAAAGGGTGTAGGGCCGAATGTTTTGCAAAACGGGCCGAATCATCTTGAGTTTGGGCCGAATAAATTGCCGAATGGGCTGAATGATTCCCAGTTTGGGCCGAATGACTGAAGTTGGCGGAGTTCTCATGCCAATCCGGGTGCGTCAGAAAGAGGGATTTCTATGAAAACCGGCTTAACGAGACAGAAAAAGAGAAAGATACACATTTTTAAGAGCCCAGAGAAAACATTTTATCTATAGAAACGTTTTCTGTGGATCGGGGTTGTCCAGAAAGAGTATCTAAAAAGGTATAGGGCCACATGGATTATACCCTTTTCCTATTATTGAAAAAAAGCTCCCGTAAATTCTAGATATAGTTACGGGAGCTTTTCTATTCAGTTATTGTAGTAGTGACCCTGTTCGAGGTCAGGAATTAGTCCAAGTTGCACCGGCTTCCATTTTAAGAGTTTCTGAGTTTCAGTGTTTGATTTTGGGATATCGAGAGCAGCAAGTGTGCTGAGGAAGCCAAAGTAATCTTTTGCCTCTTCACTTGAAATGCTGACTACTGGAACGTTTAGTTGTTGCCCAATAACACTTGCGATGTCACGAAAGGGTATCCCTTCATCGCCAACCCCATTTAGTCGTGAACCGGCAGGGGCTTTTTCTAAGGCGAGACGATATAGTTGTGCGGCGTCAAGCCGGTGAACAGCCGGCCAGCGATTGGTTCCTGCTTCCACATAGGCTGAGAAGCCCTTTGTTTTGGCAATTTGGATTAATCTTGGCACAAATCCTGTGTCACCCTCACCATGTACTGAGGGACAAAGCTCGACTATTGATGTTCGCACACCGCGCTCAGCCAGTGACAACACTACATTTTCCGTTGCCACTCCGTTGTTGTGGGTAGTGATCACAAATGGTTTACCAGACCCTTCCAACGCCGACCCCATCGCTTCGACGGCGTGCAGATCTGCTGTAAGTGCCCCGTCAAAGTTAGAAAAGTCATGATTAAATGCTAGATGAATGACGCCATCTGCTGCAGCTGCGCCACTGCGAAGACTATCAAGATCTGCAATATCGCCGCGGTGACTATCGGCCCCAACCTCTTTTAGCTTCGCAGCGCTATTATCTGAGCGCGCAAGACCGACGACCTGATGACCGGCGTTTTTAAGTTCGCGGATGACGGCTGAACCGATGTACCCGGTTGCTCCTGTTACGAAAACACGCATTATGCTCTCCCCCTTACCATGCTAACCATAATGTTATCAACGTTAATTACCATGCAATGGCACCATCCTGATCAGAGAACGTCCCCGTTGGACCATCCACATCAAGCATCGCAAGCCGGACTGCTTCACGTGCTCCTTGTTCGACACTGCGAGAGCCAGAAAAATTATTGAGTGCAGTCGAGGTATGGCCAGGACATGCAGCATTGACCTTGATATTTGACGATTCAAGCGCGAAGGCAAAGGCAAGTGTCACAGCATGAACAGCCGATTTTGACGCCGAATAGGCTCCAAACATCGCACGGTGTGAGTTATCTGGAAGGGAATTCCAACCAAGGGAGCCGCCGGTACTACCCATGTTAACAATCCGAGCTGCTGGGGCTTCACGTAAAAGTGGTAACATGGCCTGTGTGACAGCTATGACTCCAAAGACATTCGTTTCATAAACTGCACGAATGTCTTCGAGTGAAGCAATAGTCATGAGACCGCTTGCAGCGCCACTGCTCGGAAAAGGATCGCCAGGTTTGCCTGCATGTGAGATGCCTGCATTATTTACGAGCACGTCGAGACGACCAAATTCGTTCCGAATACGTTCTTCTGCAGCTAAGATGGATTCCTCATTTGTCACGTCGAGCTGGAGAGCATGTGCATCAGTTCCAATGCTAGCAGCGGCCGATTTTCCATTCTCTAGGCTACGCGATCCGATAAGCGTGGTGTAGCCGTGTGCCGCCAAATCCTTTGCAATTTGTAACCCTATTCCTTTATTGGCTCCGGTAATCAATGCTACGGGCTTGTTCTGCATGGTTTTAATCCCCTTTGTTTATGGAATACTATCTATAATTTTCCCATCGAATGTGGGATAATGA
Organism: Peribacillus psychrosaccharolyticus ATCC 23296; assembly: GCF_000305495.1. Classification (GTDB taxonomy): domain Bacteria; phylum Bacillota; class Bacilli; order Bacillales; family DSM-1321; genus Peribacillus; species Peribacillus psychrosaccharolyticus. The sequence continues at coordinate 8,076 of NZ_AJTN02000002.1, forward strand.
TAGTAAACCACATAAATACGGAACTGTAAAGTTCCGAAACTAATAAGTTTCCAAAAATGTTTAAAAGGGGTTAAATAAATATATGAAAAAGATAAAGACCGAAACATCCGAGCAAAGCGAAGTAGTTGAGTTATTGGCAGAAAAGCCTACGCGAACATTAGGCCGTAAGCGTGATCACACACGGGATGCAAAAATTCTTGAAGCGGCCATAGACATTCTTGCAGATGCGGGATTCGATGGTATGACAATGGATATGGTTGCTGCAAAAGCAAAGGCCGGAAAAGCAACAGTATACCGCCGATGGTCTTCCAAGGCAGAGCTGGTTCAGGAAGCGTTGACCTGGATGAACCGAAGTCATCTTGAGATGGAACATTTGCCTGATACAGGTACTTTACGTGATGATCTTCTTGCGCTTTTAAAGCCGCAATCGATCGAAGAAGGAGAGAAAAAGCTTCGAGTCATTATGGGGCTAGGATCTTTTTTGCAGCAGGTGGAATTATCTGAGGAGGGTGGCATCGGAATCTTTGATTCTTGGGACACCCTGAATCGCGAACTCATTAATCGATCTGTAGGTCGCGGTGATTTTCCCGCTCATGCGGATGTAGATTTGGCTTGCCAGGTTATCGTTTCCATGGCTGCTTTTCGTGGACTTGTTCTACACAAGGCGTTCGACAGGCATTTCTACGCGACTCTAATCGACGGTATTCTGCTGCCTGCTCTCAAGAATCCTCAAATAGCTTCAAATAATAAGGACTAATTGGAGTTATTTTGTTTTTTGGTATTGAACCCTTGATTGGCTTCCAGCCTTTCAAGGGTTTTTGGCTCTATACTTCTCAAAGAGAAGGAATGGTATTAATCTACAAAAAATTCATTCATAGAGAATTTCTTTTTGTTGGAAAAAGTTACTAAGTTTACATATAAACAAGAGACTACTAGATGGACAAAGAAAAACCCCGTAATAAGAGACCTTTTTAAAGTGTCCAGAATTAAGGGGTATCGTTCATTTGAAAAGAAACTTTTTACAAACATCATAGATTACTTGTCTGTTGCTTTCCCATCTAAGTCATGATGTAACTCAGTTGCTGGAACTGGTGGATTAGGGACTTGTCCTTTTGCAACAGGTTTCGCAATATAGACAAAATCACCTGTTCCATCGGGAGCACTTCCTTTTGCCCAGAGGCCTTCACCTGATTCTTCCCCTTCTGATAGGTTCCAGAATTCATAGGCTTCTTTTTGAGACTCCATTTCTGCTTCTGGAGGGAAGGAGGCTGGTACAACGACACCATTCTTCTCTTCTAACTCAGCAATGGCTGCCATCCATTGATACTGATGGTAACGATCGCGGGCAAGCATTTTACGGAAAGTTGCTCGAACACCTTCGTCTTTTGTCATGTGATATAAACGGGCAACTTGCAGACGACCTTGGCTTTCTGCATGAAGGTTCGAACGCATATCAGCTAAAAGGTTCCCACTTGCTACAATATATGAACCATTCCAAGGAATACCATTTGAATTCGTAGGCAATCCACCAAGACCACTAACTAGTAAGTGTTGTGGATTAATTCCTCCCATAATAGCAGCTATTGCTGGATCTTTGGCAGCTTCTGCTTGATCTGCAGGAGAAGCTCCATCGAGCAGTTGGCTGATTAATGAACAAAGCATTTCTACATGTCCAATTTCTTCAGTACCAATATCCATTAACATGTCTTTATACTTCTCTTCTCCTCGGCAGTTAAATCCTTGGAAGAGATATTGCATCATAACGGTCATTTCGCCAAACTGGCCGCCAAGCACTTCTTGTATTTGACGAGCTAACATTGGATCTGGACGATCTACCTTAACTTCAAATTGTAATTCTTTTTGGTGACGAAACATGTAAAATTCCTCCTCTTAAATTATTTAACTTCACGGTAATAGTTGTTTTATTTCCCTTGTGTTCACAATTAAAACCTCCTTAAATTCTTTTATATTTTTTAACATAATCTTACATTCTGATAAAAGAGTTTTATGAGGATTCATATTTTTAAGAGCCCAGAGAAGACATTTTATCTTAGAGACATTTTCTGCGGATCGAGGTTGTCCAGAAAGAGTATCTAAAAGGTTGTAGGGCCGAATGTTTTGCAAAACGGGCAGAATCATCTCGAGTTTGGGCCGAATAAATTGCCGAATAGGCCGAATGTTTCCCACTTTGGGCCGAATGATTGAAGTTGGAGGGGATCTCAAGCCAATCCGGGTGCGTGAGATAGAGGGATTTCTATGAACACCAGCTTAAAGAGACAGAAAAAGAGAAAGATACACATTTTTAAGAGCCCAGAGAAGACATTTTATCTATAGAGACGTTTTCTGTGAATCGGGGTTGTCCAGAAAGAGTATCTAAAAGGGTGTAGGGCCGAATGTTTTGCAAAATGGGCCGAATGATCTTGAGTTTGGGCTGAATAAATTGTCGGATGGGCCGAATGTTTCCCACTTTGGGCCGAATGATTGAAGTTCAAGGGAATCTCAAGCTAATAAGGGTGCTTCAAATAGAGGGATTTCTATGAAAACCGGCTTAACGAGACAGTAAAAGAGAAAGATACACGTTTTTGAGCCAAATAAATGAGATCACTAGAGTATAAACGCTATTACCAAGTTCCCCAGGCTTCCCAAAAAGGTGTATCTAAATGGGAACTCAATTGAATAATTGGACAGGATAAAGAAAGGGTCACCTCCTTTCCCCGCTCCCCATGTTTATCCAGTACTTATTCCGTGTAAATATTAATAAGATACATATTTAATGAGGAGTTGATTTTTTATGAAGCAAACTGTTTCTGAAGTTATTTTGGATCAATTAGCCGAGTTTGGGGTTAAGCGGATTTATGGGGTGGTGGGGGATACCATTATCGGTCTTCTCGATGCGTTGGCAAAGCAGGATCGTATTCAGTTTATTGCTGTGAAGCATGAATCGAGTGCGGCTTTAATGGCTTCTGCTGAAGCGAAGTTAACCGGAAGACTCGGCGTCTGTACAGCAACGATGGGTCCGGGGGCAACGAATCTGCTGAACGGATTGGGCGATGCCTATTCAGATAAAGCACCCGTCCTTGCGCTGACTGGCCAAGCACCAACCGACAAGATTGGAACCGACTATCAGCAGTACGTTGACCAGCAGGAGCTGTTCAAACCATTCGCATCCTACTCTGCGAATCTTGGCAGTGAGGAGGCGATTGTCGAGTTGCTTCAAAAAGCGGCTCAGATATCCCTGCAGCAACGGGCTGTCACTCATCTTTCGATTCCAAAAGATCTATTCGATAAAAAGACGTCGGCTCAATCACGTCCGTTACCAGTAGTGATTGAGGGTATTTCAACGTTTGAAAAAGAAGGCGTCGAACGGGCTGCAGCCATTATGAAAACAGCCAAAAAGCCGATGATTCTTGCCGGTGCAGGTTCTGCGAAAGCTTCGGCTGATCTTGAAGCACTTGCCGAACGCTGGGGAGCCGGTATTTTAACCAGTCTTGGCGGCAAGGGTATCTTTGAAGAAAATTCTCCTTACCTTCTCCAAGGAATCGGTGAAGGCGGAAATCCGTATGCGAAAGAAATTTTTAAAGAAGCAGATGTAGTCCTCCTGTCAGGTGTGACTTGGTGGCCAGAAGGATATGTCCCGCAGAATGCGAGAATTATTCAAATCGATATCAATCTAGACAATGCGAAAAAAGGAATTCCTGTCGAGCTTGCCATCAGCGGAAAAACCGAAGATATTATCCCACTTTTACATGAAAGTCTGAAAACCCATTCGCCGAACCAAAAATGGCAAACGACCATTCAGCAAGGGAAAGAAAAATGGGCCCAGCAAAATCAACAGGAAGGCGAGCAGGAAAGTCAGCCAATCCATCCTTCCAAAATTGTGCGAGCGATTGAAAAAACGATTGCCGATGATGCAATTATCGCCCTTGATACAGGGGATGTGACGGTATGGATGAACCGTAATTTCCGCCAACAAAATCAAAAGGTGCTCTTTTCCGGCTATTGGCGGACGATGGGCTTCGGCCTCCCGGCTGCCATAGCTGCAAAGCTTGAAATGCCTGAACAACAAGTGGTTGCGATTGTAGGTGACGGCGGACTTCAAATGACGCTCGCTGATTTATTAACAGCAACACGTTATGGACTCAATATCACGGTCTTTGTATTTAACAATCAAGCATTGCAAATGGAAAATGATAAAATAGATGCCATGGGGGACCGGAGAGAAGGCACCGATTTAACAAATCCTGATTTTGTTAAAATGGCGGAAGCATGCGGTTGGAAAGGATACCGCGCCGATTCGGGAGACAGCATTGAAGCTGTCATTCAGCAAGCATTGAATACAGATTCGCCGACATTGGTGGACATTCAAACCAACCAAACTTTTTTCCCAGAAACGGAATAAGATATACCAAGAAGCTCAAGTTTTGGGCTTCTTTTTTTGTGAATAAAAAATATTTTTAAACTGAATTTTACTATAGTGAGGGAATTTTTGATTTTCCTAGAATAACGCTTTTACTAATAATGTAAAATATTTTTCCGAATTTTCGTATATCAACAACGAAATTTTCTTATCCTGACTTCCCCGCTTGGTGAAAGAAAACTCTTAGCACAGAATAATATTCTTATGACATTTTACAGTTAATGACATTAATTTCAATAAAATAGGACATCTAGACGAGTTCTTTATAATGATGTACACTAATTTCAAAATAGTATGTCAATTTAAAAAAGCCAGGGGGGTATTTTCATGAAGAAGAATAAGTTAGCAGGAATTCTGCTATCCGTGTCATTAGCTGCAGGTGCGTTAGCCGGGTGCAGTGATTCAGAAAAGTCAGGATCGGATGGAGATACCATTAAAATTGGGGCGAACCTAGAATTGACTGGCGGTGGTGCTTCATATGGACAGTCCGTTGTCGAAGGGATGGAATTGGCAATCGGAGAACTTAATAAAGAAGGTATTGATGGAAAGAAATTCAAACTTGTTAAATATGATAATAAGTCCGAGGCCGCGGAAGCAACAGGCGGAGCGACGAAATTAACCAGTCAGGATAAAGTATCGGTTATGGTTGGAGCAGCAACAAGCACAAATACATTGGCACAGGTGCAAATTGCTAATGATAAGAAAATACCTTTAATTACTCCGACAGGAACAAACTCAGATATTACGTCAAAAGACGGCAAGGTAAATGACTTTGTTTTCCGGACATGCTTCATCGATCCGTTCCAAGGAACCGTAGCGGCTAACTTTGCGAAGGATACGTTGAAGGCCAAAACAGCGGCCATTTACATTGACAGCTCGAGTGATTATTCAAAAGGACTTGCAGCTGCATTTAAAGAAGCCTTCACAGAAGGCGGCGGAACGATTGTAAAAGAAGAATCGTTTGTGCAAAAAGACACCGATTTCCAAGCGACTTTAACAAATATTAAAAGCGCAAAACCAGATTTTGTTTTTGTTCCTGCCTTTTATGAAGAAGTCGGTTTAATCCTAAAACAAGCGCGTGAGTCAGGAATTGATGTTCCATTCATGGGCGGCGATGGCTGGGATTCTCCTAAGTTGATTGAAATTGCTGGTGCGGATGCGTTGGAAAATACATTCATCACAAACCATTATTCTGCAGAAGATCCAGATGAAAAAATTCAAGGATTTGTTTCTGCGTTCAAAGCTAAGTACAAAGACAAATCACCGGATGCATTTGCTGCACTTGGCTATGATACAGCGTACTTCATTGCTGATGCCATTAAACGTGCGGGCGGAGATGCGACACCAGAGAAAATTAAGGATGCTCTAGAAAGCACAGATGGTCTTGCTCTAGTGTCTGGAAAAATGAAATTGGACGAAAATCATAATCCAATCAAATCCGCTTCCATTCTGAAATATGTAAATGGCGAGCAAAAATTTGAAACAAAGGTTAATCCATAAGCAATAGATGAATAGGAGGCGCTCTGCCTCCTATTTTAGCCATTTAAAAGGGGAGTCGGAATATGGAACTGTTTCAACAGCTAGTTAATGGAATTTCATTAGGCAGTATCTATGCCCTTATCGCACTCGGGTATACGATGGTTTATGGAATCGTTAAGTTGATAAACTTTGCACATGGTGATGTGTTTATGGTAGGCGCATTTATCGGTTTTTATTCGATCACAGTACTAGATTTATCGTTCTTTCCTGCGTTGTTGATCTCAATGGCAGCTTGTGCTGTTTTTGGAGTCATTATTGAGAGAATTGCCTATAAGCCATTGCGAAATGCAACAAGAATTGCGGCACTCATTACGGCAATCGGGGTATCATTAATGATTGAAAACGGGATGATTTTTATCCGCGGGGCACAGCTTGAAGCTTACCCAACGAATCTTTTACCATCCGAAAATATCGACATATTTGGCGTATCGATTAAAAGCCAATCGCTCTTAATCTTAGGTGTATCATTGGTGCTTATGATGATTCTTCAGATTATTGTTCATAAAACAAAAATCGGGAAAGCGATGCGTGCGGTTTCTTATGATGCAGAAGCGGCTAAGCTAATGGGTATCAATGTCAATAACACGATTTCTGCAACATTCGCGATTGGTTCAGCACTAGCAGGCGCAGCAGGCGTTATTTTCGGAACCTATTACATAAAAATTGAGCCCTTAATGGGGGTGCTTCCAGGACTGAAGGCATTTGTTGCTGCGGTTCTTGGCGGAATCGGGATTATTCCAGGTGCTATGGTTGGCGGTCTTTTACTCGGTTTAATTGAAGCACTGGTCAGCGCCGCCGGATTTTCACTATGGCGGGATGCGGCAGCATTTGTTGTCTTAATCCTTATTTTAATTTTCTTACCTCAGGGCTTATTCGGAAAAAATAAACGAGAAAAAGTATAGGGGAGACAAGCGATGACTATTTTTAAGCAATCAAAAGGGTTTTGGCTCTCGGTTCTTTTATCATTTATTCTTTTTACTGTGGTACAACTGCTGTTAACCGGGGGCATTCTTAATTCGTACTATGAAAATATGATTATCTTTATGGGCATTAATATTATCTTAGCAGTAAGTCTCCACTTAATTATAGGCATTACCGGTCAGTTTTCGATTGGCCACGCTGGCTTCTTGGCCGTAGGTGCGTTCGCATCGGCTGTTATCACGATGAAGTTTGAAATGCCCTTATTCGCCGGGTTACTTGTCGGAGGGATCGTTGCGGCATTAGCGGGAATGCTGATTGGGATTCCAACGCTCAGGCTGAAAGGGGACTACCTAGCGATAGCGACGCTTGGATTTGGTGAAATTGTTCGGATTGTCTTTTTAAATATCGACTATATCGGTGGAGCAAGCGGAATGCAGGTGACCCATATGACGACTTGGCCTTGGGTTTTTGGCTGTATCCTCATCACAATCCTTGTGATTCGTAACTTTACGAACTCCTCACATGGACGTGCGTGTATTTCCATTCGAGAAGACGAAACAGCCGCAGATGCAATGGGAATCAACACCACGTACTATAAGGTTGCCGCGTTTGTGATCGGTGCCTTCTTTGCCGGAATAGCCGGCGGGTTATGGGCTCATAATTTCTATATCATTCAGCCGTCAAATTTCGGTTTCTTGAAATCATTTGATATTTTGATCTTTGTTGTGTTAGGCGGATTGGGCAGCTTATCTGGTGCCGTCCTTGCAGCTATTGTACTGACGATTGTGTCAACCTTCCTGCAGGACTATCCGGAAACACGGATGTTATTCTACAGTTTGATTCTGATTGTGATGATGATTTATCGTCCACAGGGCTTAATGGGTACGCGGGAATTGACGTCGCTGTTCAAACGTAAAACAAAAGGAGGTTCTAAGGATGGAAACCACCACACCACTGCTTAATATTGATCATGTTGGAATCCGCTTTGGAGGCTTGAGGGCTGTTGCTGATGTGAATATTAAGCTCTTTCCAGGCGAGCTGGTTGGGTTAATTGGTCCCAATGGTGCTGGTAAAACGACGCTGTTCAATCTGTTGACGGGTGTATACGTTCCGACAGAAGGAAGTATTTCCTTCGAGGGAGAAGATTTATGCCGGCTGCCTCCGTTTAAAATTACGCGGAAAGGGATCAGCCGGACGTTTCAGAATATCCGTTTATTCAGTGAGCTATCGGTATTGGATAATGTAAAAGTAGCGTATCACTCACAGGCGAAGCATACGATGGCGAGTTCAATCTTACGCATGCCGGGCCATTTTTCCGGTGAGAAAGACATGCATGAAAAAGCGATCGAGTTTTTGAAGATTTTTAACCTTGATCAATATATGGATGAAAAAGCAAAAAATCTGCCATACGGACAACAGCGCCGGCTCGAGATTGCGCGAGCATTAGCCGCCAATCCGCGTTTGCTGCTGCTCGATGAACCTGCGGCAGGGATGAATCCAAAGGAAACACATGAATTGATGGATTTGATCGGGTTAATTCGAAAAAAATTCAATCTGACCGTGCTGTTGATTGAGCATGATATGCCCTTGGTTATGGGCGTATGTGAACGGATTTATGTTCTGGATCATGGTCAGTTGATTGCAAACGGAACGCCGGAAGAAATCCGCAACAACCCAAAAGTCATCGAAGCGTATCTCGGCGAGGAGGTCTCATAATGCTGAAAGTAGAAGACATCAACGTTTATTATGGAAACATTCAGGCGCTGAAGGGTGTCACGCTTGAAATTAACCAAGGCGAAATCGTCACCCTGATTGGCGCGAACGGTGCTGGGAAAAGTACGCTTTTAAAAACCATCTCTGGCTTACTAAAACCCAAAAATGGTCAGGTCCTATACGAAGGAAAGTCAATTGGCGGAAAGCAGGCGCAGGCCATCGTTAAACAAGGTATCTCCCATGTACCCGAGGGACGTCGTGTGTTTGCCAACATGACCGTTCAAGAAAACCTGGAACTCGGAGCCTTCTTACGTAAGGACAAAGCGGGAATGAAAGAAGATATGGAACGCGTGTATGTGTTGTTTCCACGGTTGCTCGAACGGCTTAAGCAGCAAGCCGGGACACTGTCAGGCGGTGAACAGCAGATGCTTGCTATGGGACGTGCCCTGATGGCAAGACCGAAACTGCTTCTTCTCGATGAACCGTCAATGGGACTGGCCCCGCTGCTCGTTAAAACGATCTTCCGGATTATTGAAGAGATTAACGCGACTGGCACGACGATTCTGCTTGTCGAACAAAATGCTAATCTAGCACTCTCTATCGCTGACCGAGCCTACGTTGTTGAAACTGGCCGAATCGTTTTGGCAGGGACAGCGGAGGAACTCACTTCAAGCGAAAAAGTAAAAATGGCCTATTTAGGCGGACACTAACCAAACCCCCGACACTTTGTGTCGGGGGTTTCATTGTGTGTGTTGATAAAGTGGTCTGGAATGGCGTAAGACTGATAAACGTATCTGGTAGACTGATACAAGTATGAAGTAGACCGATACAACAATAAGTTAGACCGATAAACCGTCCAAGTAGACCGATACCGATCTACTCTCAGCAGCAATACCTGTTAAAATTACCCGGGGTTGTTAAAAATGGGTCATTAATCTTGTACTAGCAAGCCAAACCAGAAGAAATGATGCTATTTTTATAGACCAAAGACAGAAAAACAACTGTATACGAGATATCTAGTGAACCGGCACTAGGGGACATCAAAATAATAAAAAAGTTCACATCTGTTTGTAAATTCTATCCGTAAACAATGGTAAAATATACCTAATAAGGGAGAGTGTGAATTCATGGTTCAGTCCGGTGAAACAATGATTTATTTAACGCAATTGATAGAACGTACTCGAACAGAGATGATTACAAAGGCTAACAAACATGGATGTAATTGCGTAGAAACAATTGAATTAAGCCGGCAGCTTGACAATTTTATTTTAATCTATCAAATACTTGCGTTAGATCATCATAAACCTAAAAGGCAAAACCTTACGATAGAACTAATAAAACCGCCAACAAGGGCGGAGTAAGGTTTTACTTATTGAGTGCTTCTTTTAAGGCTTGCATTTCTTCAGAAGTGAACCGAGATGAAGCAACCTGAAAAGCCAACGCTTCTTGTTCGGCAGTCAATCCTTTTGCAGAAGCCTTTTTATAAATCGCTAGCTCCTCAGCTGAAAGCCTGCTTGTCCCATACTGAATCGCTTCTTCTCTAGAAGAGAAATGTAAACCACTTGTGTTTTCCTTGTCTTTTGGAGGAGTAGTGCCGGTAGACTCATCTTTCTTAACAGGTGTACTTGACGATGGCTTATCTTTTGCAGGTGCACTTACAGAAGAATCAGCCTTTTTAGGCGCAGTTGCAGGGGAACTACTGCTAGTATTCTGTACGTCCTTAGACTGACTACTATTGTTAGATGCAGTACTGCTGCTTGTATCTTGCGCAGCATCAGTTTTACTAGAATCAGCCTTTTTTGTAGATTCTGTAGTTGTCCGCTCTGCGTCATCACCCTTTGAATCCACTTTAGCTGAATTAGTACCTGTTGAACTCTCTTTATCTTCACTCGTAGAATCATCTTTTGCAGCAACAGTAAGCTTCCGTTTATTAAGATCATTCGAAGATTTTTCAACCATTGCATCTTGTCTATCCTGGTACGTTTGATTCCCGATAATAACGGTACCTGCTAGAATTACGAAACAACCAGCAATAATCAGCTTATTACGTAAGTTCATTTAATTAATCGCCTCCTTTGGTAATTATACTATTAATTACCATACGAATATAGTAATTCAATAGATTCATACATAAAACCCATAATTAGTAGGATAAAAAGAACCACGATCAGTCTGACTAAATGCCCAACTAATAACAGCAGTAATACTAGAACCCGCTCATGAAAAGAGGGCTTTTTTCGCTTGGTGTATAACAAATATGTAGTTGAAACTAGAAAGGCGAAAAATCATGAAACGGACAGAATATATAACAAAAAGTATGGTAGTATTATACATGAAAGCGAGCGACATGGAGGAACATTCCGTTAGCTTAGCAAGGCAATCAATAATGCTAGAAGGCACCGTACGATATATATAGTAGGAGAATGAATAAACAATTAAGCAGTGAACATGAGGAGCGTGGAGAGTATGAGTATCTTACATCTAAAACCAGTTTTCCAAGAACGTATTTGGGGAGGACGCAAGCTTGAAACCGAATTTGGCTACACCATTCCTGAGGGACCAATCGGGGAATGCTGGGGAATATCGGCTCATCCTGCAGGAGAAAGCGTGATTGAGGGCGGCGAATACGACGGCAAAAAGTTGTCCGAGCTGTGGAATCAAGAACGCAGCCAATTATTTGGCGAATACGAACTCAATGAATTTCCGTTATTGATTAAAATTCTCGACGCAAGAGATGATCTGTCCGTTCAGGTTCACCCAAACGACGAACAAGCAGGTCAATTAGAAGGAGAACCATACGGCAAAACGGAATGCTGGTACATCCTTGACGCAGAACCAGGCGCTGAAATCATCCTTGGCCATTATGCCGATACGAAGGAAGAAGTAGCGGGCTACATTTATCAAGGCCAATGGGAAAAACTGCTCCGGAAAATGCCCGTCAAACGCGGCGATTTTATCTTCGTGAAAAGCGGGACCATTCATGCTATCGGAAAGGGCATCACGATTCTAGAAACGCAGCAATCGTCGGATACTACTTACCGGGTTTATGATTATGATCGAAAAGATGCGGCCGGAAATTTGCGTGAGCTTCATTTAGAAAAAGCGATTGCGGTAACGAATGCACCAGATCTAACTGATCCCGTTGCGCTGCAAAAGCAATCCGTTGAAAGCGGAGAAACACAAGAACTCATCTCCGTTCCTGAATTTACGGTTGCTCACCATGCAATCAAAGGCACAAGCTATAAATTAGCATCCCAGGACCGTTTCCAATTGGTCACCGTCATCGAAGGCAGCGGAACCATCACAGCCGACGGAGAAACAACACCAATCAAAAAAGGCGATCACTTCATCATCACCCGCGGCACCAAAGACATTACAGCAAACGGCGAGATGGAATGGATTACTAGTTATATGTAAGGAATAAAGTCGACCCGCTGAATAATTGGGCCGGCTTTTTTTGTGTCACAAGAAGTTTCCAACCCTATAATCAGGAAAATAGCTAATAGTACTTATTTAAATTTTACCATCTAATCCTTTGTTCCTGATTTCACAATGTTACGGCGAAACATGTTGCATTCCTCCAAAATTTCCACAATAATTAAATTTAGTTAAGAAAAGGAGTAGGTTTATGCAGCATATACTGGAAAATTCGAAGATATCCATCAATAAACAAAGTAAACTATTTGTCGTTTATTTATTCGCTCTTTTAGTCCCACATATTCTTTTTTATTCATTAATAACTAATTTACATAATGTCACCTTTAGTTTTGGATTTTTAATTCTATATACGTTCTTAATGACATTTTTATTTATAGAACGTTTTGATGGCAGCATCTATCTGCTGTACCATCTGGTGTTTCTATTAACGTTTCAAAATGTACTAGTCGGAATTGGTATGGGGATTTTTGAGAATCAAGAGAGCGGTTTTAACATTAAGATGCTGATGATCTTCAAAGAGGTCTTCGCGATTCTCTTCGTTTCACTCTTATACATACGCTATCAAAAAAGCTTACGTCTCCTTAAGTTCGAAAAAACATTTCCTCTGCTTGTATTGTGGCTCGGAATAAGTTTCCTTATCTCTAGTGCAAATATGGAAGGCAAACTGTATTATATGCGATCCTTTGGCATTCTCTTTGTGAGTTATTTCCTAGGGAGACTTCTCTATTATTCACTTAAACAGTCTGTACATAAAATATATAATGTGATAAAAATGGTGATCTTTTTAGGAATTTTATCCGTTATTTTCGGAATTATTTTTCTATTAATCGATAATAACTCGCACATTTGGAAAGAGTGGTTTCACCTTGGCTATATTATGCAAGCCAAAGGTACGGCCTATACGGATTTCCCGGATTTTAGAACGTCTGTTGGTCCAATGTATATATACAGAATGTACTCCTTTTTCTTTGATGCCATCAATCTAAGTTATTTTGTGTTAGCAGCATTTTGTTGTACCTTATTCATTAAATCGAAATTAATGGTATCTGTCAGGTTCTTCTTGCTAATCGGTATCGGGTTAACTCTAGGGAAGGGTGCGCTCGCTATCTTAGCCATACTAACTTTTTGGATTGTCTGCTTATACAACTTTAAATTAAAACCAAAACAATTTATTACGGTTTTTGTTAGTTTCATATTTGTCGCCTTTTTTGTTATTAAAGGAATTGGAATAAAATCCAGTATTATCGTCCATTTTGATGGATTTATTTTACCCCTGTTAGACTCCTATTTACATCCAATCGGACTTGGAGTAGGGAATGGCGGCGTCTATTATGCGATGATGAACGAGGTAGTTGCTTGGGATATTACCCATATGGGTGCTGAAAGCTTCATGGGAAGTCTCATTTATCAACTAGGCTACCCAGGCTTTATCTTGTATCTAGTATTCTTTATTGGATTGATTAAATACCTTCTAACATTCGCTTATAGTACAAAAAAAATCTCATTTGATTATATTTTATACTCGGGTCTGATTTTCTCCATGATGACGGTTTCCTTTTTTCAGGAAGCAACATTAGGCTTAAACTATACAGGGATATTAACCATCTTATGTGGGTTTGCCGTTTCAAGAATACAGAGTCCTATTGAAAAATAGGGCTTTTTTTGAACATAAAACCAAAAAAAGCTGCCAAGTTATTACTCGGCAGTCCCTCTTCATTTCAAATTCTCTAAATACGTTAGACTTTCCTCACTTTTGACGATTGAATCAGCTTGCTTAGGATCAACGATTTCATGCTGCATCGTATTCATTTTATACGATATAACCCGTTTTGCCGCTTCGTTAATTCGTTCTATCGGGATTTCACCTGACTGGACAGCTTCAATAATCCCGTTGTAGACCTCGAGTTGATGCTTATATGTGTGACACACGAGCAAGAGATCTGCACCTGCTTGAATCGCTTCGCTTCCTAAATCTTTATAGGCATAATGTTTAGTCACCGCCCCCATTTCTAAATCATCAGTAACAACGATTCCTTCGTAGCCGAGCTTTTTACGAAGCAGGTCTTGGATAATGACCTTCGAAAGGCTTGCTGGTTTTTCTTTATCATAGGCGGGATATTTAATATGAGTAACCATCACAAAAAAATTCTGATTATCGACTTCTTTTATGAGCTGGGTGAAAGGGTAGATGTCCGAATTCTCCAAATCAAGCTGATTGGCTTCTACCGAGGATGAATCCAGATGTGGATCTACCGAACTACGGCCGTGACCAGGGAAATGCTTCACCGCACCTGTGATTGATGCGCTCTGAAACCCTTCAATCACCTTTGTTCCGTATTCTGCTGTCTTTTTCGGGTCGGTTCCAAATGAGCGGCTGTCTGTCTTGGATAAATCGAGCACAGGCGCAAAGTTTAGATTAACCCCCATTGCACTAAGCTCTGTTGCATTTAGTTTAGCCGTTTGATAAACAGTCTCCGCAGCCCCAATCTTTCCAAGCTTTTGCTGAGAAGGAATAGGGGACACCTGTGAGCGCATCCGAAGAATATCTCCGCCTTCTTGATCAACCCCAATCATAAGCGGAAGTTGATTCTTACTATCGGCGGCAGTCTGCTGCAGCGAATTGGACAATTCAGCTACCTGTTTAGGCGACTCCATGTTGCGGTCGAAGTAAATAATGCCCCCAATATGTTTATTTTTAATCATATCTTTTGCGTTGCTCGAGACTTTACTCCCGTCAAAGCCAATGACCATAAGCTGTCCCACTTTTTCTTCAAGAGTCATGTCAGCAAGCAAGGCATCGATCTGCTCATCTGGATTTATTTCCTCTGCTGGTGAGGTTTCTGGTGTTTTTGAGCCTTCTTTTTCTTCGTCTTTACCTGTCGTATTCTCTTCACTTTGTTCTTCCGTGGTGATTTTCGGTTGGAAATAGACCATAGCGACAACAGCGAAGAGTAAGACAAGCAGTATAAGTATATATAGTGGTTTTTTCTTCATTCTGTTCGGGAATCCATTTCTGCAGAATCGGCAAGCATTATACACGCTTCCATCCACCAAATGGTTTCACCATAACACCTCCGTCATCCGTTCTATTCCTTTAAGAATATGTAATGATTGTACACCATATGAAGTTGCTTCCCTAATTGATCAAAATAAAACAGATAAAAAGCGCTAGTAAGCTGAATCTAAGTCGCCCATTCAGGCTGCTTTTAAGGCAATCACTTTTTAATACAGCATAATTACTGTACTGAGGTTTGATTTAAGTGTCTCCCATTCCTATTGTGCGGTTCAGGCACTACAGGACTAGTCAAATAAAAAAGCTGCCGAAGGTTTCTCGGCAGCTAGAAACGACTCTTATTCTGAAAGTCGTCCTTTTAGGTGTTCATTGGCTCATCAGAAAAGTGATCGAGGTAATGGCGATGATAACAACCCCGATATACGCGCCAACGAGTATATTCTTTCTTAGCATTCTTTTTTTATAAATATCCTCTGCAGTATCCCATTGATTTCTAGACATAAGAATTAATTCTCCTTAGTGGGTAATTTGGTGGGTGATGTTTGTGATAGGGGAAGTTCCTACTCTGTTAAAATGCTATTCTATTGATACTATCGTCTGGTTTTTGTGAAGATTAAGCCGATTTTAGGGTATTTACTAGGTAAATATAATCATTTGAATAAAAAAACGCCAGTTGATTTAATTTAAACTTATAAATGGTATAATTTACTAGTAAAGGAGGGGTTGAATGACTGGTATTGGATGGTTAATCGCAGCTTGTGAGATTGCTTTCTGGTTAGTGATTATAGTTGGGCTTGTGTCTCGTTACATATGGAAGAAAGAGAAACTTGGTTTCCTATTATTAGCACTCACACCAGTGATTGATTTGGTTTTATTGATTGCGACAAGTTGGGATTTAGCAAAAGGAGCAACCGCAACAACCGTACATGGCATTGCAGCCATCTACATTGGAAGTTCAATTGCCTTCGGAAAAAGCATGATTGCCTGGGCAGACGAAAGATTTCAATACTATATTATGAAGACCGGCCCGAAACCTATCAAACGCTATGGCATTCAATATGCCAAACATCAAATGAAGGGCTGGGTAAGTCATGTATTTGCCTATCTGATCGGTGCTGGATTACTGCTGGGCATCATCTACCTCATCAATGAACCCTCGCGCACGGAAGCCCTATGGAATATACTCAAAATCTGGACACTCGCACTCGGAATTGATCTCGTCATATCGAGCAGCTACTTTATTTGGCCGAGAAGGAATGAGCAAAGCAAGGAAATATGAAAAGAGCCGGGCTCCCATTTGGTAGTCCGGCTTTCTATGTGTGTGTCAAAAGTCTAACCCTAGATAGGTTCATATAGACTATTTCACTAAAAGGGGCAGTCAGGCATAAACCTTGAACATAGACGTATTTGAAGAACGACTAAGACGGATGGAACAAGGGTTCAAAGAAATACCCGTTCAATATAAGTGTATAAATCAATAGTCAATAAATTCTCAAAAAACGAGAGGCTATTGGCGGTTTTTTATAATGGAGCAGCTGGTTTTATCAAGGGGTTACTACTATCTAACTGTTTTGTGCAAAAATTGGTAAACTCATATTCAAAGCTTTCTGATTCCTGTAAGATAAATTCAACTTACAGTAGGGA
Source organism: Peribacillus psychrosaccharolyticus ATCC 23296 (assembly GCF_000305495.1). Taxonomy (GTDB): domain Bacteria; phylum Bacillota; class Bacilli; order Bacillales; family DSM-1321; genus Peribacillus; species Peribacillus psychrosaccharolyticus. The sequence continues at coordinate 24,761 of NZ_AJTN02000002.1, forward strand.
GGCTAGGCTTTTGCAACAAAGTAATCGAATTCATTCTCTTGATTCATTGAGAGGAATTGCTGCACTCATTGTTTTATTTCATCATTGTCTATTAATGACGCCTTTGTTTCACGCGGCGCATTATAATGAACCGTATGATAATGGGTGGGTAACTGCATTTACCAATACCATTTTACATACCTTTTGGGCTGGAAGCGAAGCGGTCTTATTGTTCTTTATTTTAAGCGGATTTGTGTTAGCAATCCCTTTTATACACGCTAAACCATTCAGCTATCCCAAATATATGATTAAAAGATTCTGTCGGATCTATATTCCATATATTTCGGTCATGACCATTGCTGTATTGCTAATGATCATCTTTGCAGATTATAAAGGTCACAGTGGGTTGATTCCTTCTTTTAGTGAAAGAAGATGGGCTCACCCAATTTCATGGGAAGCTGTCATTTCATATCTTCTAATGCTTGGATATGACAATACAAACGTAGATGGACCAACTTGGAGTCTTGTTCATGAAATGAGAATTTCCTTTTTCTTTCCATTCTTAATGCTGCTCGTTTTAAAATTAAGTTGGAAAAAAGCCATCGTTTTTGGTTTTGCTCTATCGATGTCTCTATCAGCAGGGTTAGCGGCAGTAAATACCTTCGTCGAAAATCCAATGTATCAAGATATCGTCAATTCGTTTAAAGATACCTTCTTTTATACAACGTTCTTTATCATAGGAGCCGTATTCGCAAAATATTATAAAAAGGTGATTCCGGCCTTTACGAATATCCCTGCTTTTATAAAAATTCTTCTATTCATTCTGGCTTTGGTTTTATTTAACATAGATGAAGTGTTCAAAGTGCTGCAGAAAGACTTTGGAATATTGTCGATGCCGATAAAAGCAGGAGGTGATTGGGTAGCATCTATAGGCGTATTAATCATCTTTTTATTTGCCATTGATTCGACGCGTGTGAAAGACTTGTTAACCAAGCGGGTGTTTTTATGGCTGGGTAAAGTTTCATATAGTTTATATTTAACTCATATGGTGGTATTGATTACATTAATGTACACCTTGGGGAAAATCATTCCATACTATTATGTTTTAGTGATCGTTCCGTTCCTATCGATTGCTGTTGCCGCCGTTACACATACATATATTGAAAAGCCAGCACAGAAACTAGGAAACTATTTAACTTCTAAAAAGAAACAGAAACTAGTCATCACACCTAAGCAATCAATCATAAGTAAGAATCCTTGACAAATAAGGCTGCTGAGAATTTCTCAGCAGCCTATTTTGTATCTTTTTTTATAAATATCCCACATCGAGTCTAGTTGTATTAACCCACTCGAAACTATAGAAATCTAGGTATACATCAATTAATTACCAATTTATCGGGAGAAAACACCGTCCAAATGCGGACTTTATTTGTTGAAAAGGTCACTACTATTTTCTAGATGAATGAAACAAGCGTCAATGGTAGCAGTATTACAGGGCACAAGCGTTACGTCAAAGCCTTTCGGTACTATTACTCTACTCACAAATAAGTCATATGTCATTTGACAAATTAAAAAGGGAGTATAGAAAAAATGTATTCAGTGTGGATCGTGCTCCTGCAGACAACCGGACCAGCAAGTGCAATAAAAGAAAGGAATAGAAGTTGTGAGGGAAGTGGATTATACCTGTACCCCTTTTTAAATACTGATAAACCTCTATTTGGAGGCTTTCCTCAATAATTCAATAGTTGGTAATAGTTAACATAATAACTGAATGTATATTCATAAAATATATTGTATAAAAAATTGAAAGGGTTTGCAAAATTCGATTGTTTTCAACAAGCTTCTAGGATCACCGGTGGGTAATTAAGCCCTCAATTAGGGCTAAAAACTATTATCGTATAGCTTCTATTACCTTAGATGGAAATATATAAGAAATACATGAAATACCTTCCAAACATTATGACAATATGTTACTGTTGTGGAAGAAATCACAGCCATCGTGTTTTGGGATAAACGAGTATTCCAGCGGATATTCTATAGCCTACTAATATTCTAATACTATATTTCAGTATATTTAGATAATTAGTACCGCGAAAATAGTCATGCATAAAATAATGCATAATTTGCCGGGATGGAATTGCTGTGAGAAACAAACGATAGATAGTTAATGATAATTCGTGTGACCAGCATGGCTTATCATTAGGTATTTATTTTACTTAGCAGATAAATGTCCGCTAAAGAATGGGGAGGAACAAACATGAAAAAAGTACGTAAAGCGATTATACCAGCAGCAGGATTAGGAACTAGGTTTTTACCAGTTACCAAAGCAATGCCGAAAGAAATGCTTCCAATTGTTGATAAGCCAACCATTCAGTACATCGTTGAGGAAGCAGTTGCTTCAGGAATTGAAGATATCATTATCGTAACAGGGAAAGGGAAGCGGGCAATTGAAGATCACTTTGATGTAGCCATGGAGCTTGAACAAAGCTTACAAGCGAAAGGTAAATTAGATTTACTTGATAAAGTCCGCTATTCTACTAACCTTGCTGACATCCACTACATCCGTCAAAAAGAACCAAAAGGACTTGGACATGCAGTTTGGTGCGCTAGGAATTTCATTGGAGATGAGCCATTTGCTGTTTTGCTTGGTGATGATATCGTGCAGAGCGACACACCTTGCTTAAAACAACTTATTGATCAATACGAAGAAACCTTAGCCTCTGTTATTGGTGTTCAAACTGTACCCGAAGCTTTGACTAGCCGTTACGGAATTATCGATCCTGAGTCTCAAGAAGGCCGTCGTTACCAAGTGAATAACTTTGTTGAGAAGCCAAAGCCCGGAACAGCACCATCAACACTTGCTATTATGGGCCGATATGTACTAACACCAGAAATCTTCCGTTTCCTTGATCGCCAAGAAACAGGAGCAGGCGGAGAAATCCAACTGACAGACGCTATTCAACAATTAAATCAAATCCAACGTGTATTCGCATATGACTTTGAAGGAATTCGTTATGATGTCGGTGAGAAAATCGGTTTCATTAAAACAACCGTCGATTTCGCTTTGCAAAACAAAGAGCTGCAAGAGGAAGTTATGGAGTATTTATTAGAAGTTACGTCTGCGGCTAAAGTAAAAGTTACACAAGTATAAAAGGAGGGCTCTATGTGTCAAATCTTGCGAATCAGGAAGCCTTGCTTTCAGAGACGAAAATGTCCACCATCGTCGTAAAAGAAAGAAAAGCATACAGCTATTCGAAGAGGTTGTTCGATATCATAGGCGCATCCTGTGGACTGCTGGTCTTATCTATTCCGCTATTAATTATTGCTATCTTAATTAAACTAGAAGATCCAAAGGGCAGTGTTTTCTTTTCACAAAAAAGAATTGGTAAAAATGGCGAAGAATTCGATATGTATAAATTCCGCTCGATGGTTTCGGATGCGGAGGAGCGTCTGGCTGAATTATTAGCACAAAATGAAATTGACGGGGCCATGTTTAAGATGAAAGATGACCCCCGTATCACGAAGATTGGGAAATTCATCCGCAAAACGAGTATTGATGAATTCCCTCAATTCTTCAACATTCTTATAGGGGATATGAGTCTGGTGGGCCCGCGTCCGCCGCTTCCCCGGGAAGTTGAAGTCTATACGAATTATGATAGACAGCGGTTATTAGTCACCCCAGGATGCACAGGATTATGGCAGGTAAGCGGCCGTAATCACTTAAGCTTTCATCAAATGGTCGAGCTAGATCTTCAGTATATTGAACAGAGATCGTTTATGTTTGATCTGACCATCATATTTAGAACCGTGTTTTTACTGGTCGGATCAAAAGATGCCTATTAAAAATGACGGATTGATGAATAAATACTTTTCACTAATTAGGAGCTGTTTGATTTGAATATTGCAGTAGTTGGAACTGGATATGTTGGACTTGTTACTGGAGTAGGACTTTCTGCTATTGGTCATCATGTTACCTGTATCGATATTGATGAAGAAAAAGTGAACAAAATGAAGCAAGGGATTTCACCGATTTTTGAACCGGGTCTAGAAGACTTAATGAAGGAAAACATCCTTGCAGATCGTTTGCATTTCACCACGAATTACGCAGATACCTTCCTAAATCTTGATATCGTTTATATTGCTGTGGGAACTCCAGAAAACGAGGACGGAACAGCTAACTTAACCTTTATTGATAAAGTAGTTGACCAGATTGCCTACTATACCAAGAAGGAAATCATCGTCGTAACAAAAAGCACGGTTCCAGTCGGCACCAATCATTATATTAAAGACAAATTAACGAAACAAAATCCAAATGTGGCCTTTGAAGTAGTTTCTAATCCGGAATTTCTACGTGAAGGATCGGCCGTTTATGATGTCTTTCATGGCAGCCGGATTGTCATCGGATCAGATAGTGAAGCTGCGGCTGAAGTGATGCATCAAGTAAACGAACCATTTGGTATTCCAATCTTCAAAACAGACACATGCAGTGCTGAAATGATTAAATATGCTTCAAACGCCTTCCTAGCAACCAAAATCAGCTTCATTAACGAAATTGCAAATGTATGTGAAAAGGTGAATGCAGATATTGAGGAAGTAGCGCTTGGAATGGGATTAGATAATCGAATCGGCAGTCAATTCCTTAAAGCTGGCATTGGCTACGGCGGGTCTTGTTTCCCTAAAGATACAAAAGCCTTGAAACAAATTGCTGATGAAGTAGATTATGAGTTTGGTCTGCTTAATGCAGTCATTGAGTTTAATAATAAGCAAAGAAAGAAACTATTAAACCAAGCTTTACTAGATTTTGATTCCTTAGCAGGCAAGAATATCGGAATCCTTGGGTTAGCGTTCAAGCCAGATACGGATGATATTCGTGAAGCAGCGTCGCTTGAAATCATTCCTGAATTGGTGAAAATGGGTGCAAACGTCAAAGCTTATGATCCTGTAGCAATGGATAACGCTAAGAAAGTACTTCCAGCTGAAGTGACATATGTCGATTCACCAACTCTTGCACTAGCGGATACGGATTTGGTATTCATCTTAACGGAATGGGCAGATATCAGAGACCTTCCATTATCAACGTTCGAGAATCAAATGAGGAATTCGAATGTCTATGATGGCAGAAATTGCTTTAGCCAAAAGGACATTCAACAATCAAATCTTCAATCCTACTATTCAATCGGCCGGGCAGCGAAAAGACAGGAAGTTCTCGTTTAACACATACAAAGAAAGCTGGGATTAGCATGAAAATCTGTTTTGCCGCTTCGTCGGGAGGACACCTCGAGCAGTTGCTGATGCTGACACCGATGATGAACAAGTACGACAGCTTTGTTCTAACAGAGAAAACAAATTATGAAATGAATAAAAAAGGGTTAGATATCGTTAAGGTACCTCAAGTAAACAGAAGAGAAAAAACGTTTATCTTTAAATTTCTGCTGTTGAGTATTCAAACCTTATTCATTTTCTTAAAAGAAAAGCCGGATGTTGTGATCTCAACAGGCGCTTTAGCAACCGTACCGATGTGTACGATTGCTAAGGTATTCCGGAAAAAGGTCATCTTTATCGAGTCCTTTTCAAAAATCAGTTCGCCTACGGTTACGGGCAAACTTATGTATAAGATTGCAGACCAATTTATCGTTCAATGGGAAGATATGATTAAGCATTATCCTAAAGCAATCTATGGCGGTGGAATCTATTGATCTTCATAACGGTAGGTTCACAGAAATTCCAGTTTGACCGGCTGCTAAAGGAAGTGGACCGGTTAATCGAAACAGGGAAGATGAACGGTTCTGAGATCGTCGCTCAAACGGGTTACTGTCAGTATGAACCAAAACACTTCCACTTTGAACCATTTATGTCGAAAGATGATTTTCTAACTCATATCAACAACAGTGAAATCGTCATTACACATGGAGGAACAGGGTCCATCATCAATAGTGTGAAACTTGGGAAAAAAGTGATTGGTGTTCCGAGACAAGAGGCCTTTGGCGAACATGTGGATAACCATCAATTTGAGATTATCGAGGAATTCGAGAATACGAAACTAATCTATGCCGTATACGAGATTGCGGATCTTGAAGACGCACTTGTAAAGGTAGTCGATATGACCTTCAGAACGTATCAATCGAATACAAATCATATTATTGAACTTTTAGAAACAGCGCTGCATACATAACATGATGGATGGAAAAGGTGAAAAAAATGAATGTTTTAATGATTGGATCTCATTTACGTGTCAATGGTGGGATTACCCGAGTTGTGAAAAATTATATGGAAGCTGGCTTGAATGAAAAAGCCAATCTTACCTATTTTCCAACGTATTATGGAAGTAACAATCTAGTAAATATCTTGTATTTCTTTACAAGATATTTACTTCTTTATTTTCAACTGGTCATTCTGCGCAAAGACTATGATGCCGCACATATTCATATGTCCTATAAAGGAAGCTTCCTGCGGAAGAAAGTGATTATCGCTCTGTTAAAGAAAAGAAAGATTCCGATGGTCTTACATATGCATGGCTCACAGTTCAAAGACTTTTATAATAACAGCTCTAAAAGTCAGCAAAGTGAAATCAAGAATACCTTGAATTCGGTGGATGTCATTCTAGCGTTAGGTCAGCAATGGAAGCAATTCTATGAAAGTATCAGTACGGCGAAGGTTATTTCCTTGGATAATGCGGTATTCCCTAAAGAAGAAGAGGCAGTTCAAGAGGAGAAGGTTTATATCTCCACGATGGGTGTGTTGTCTCAGCGGAAAGGGTCGTATGATTTACTAGAAGTTGGCAAGCGATTAAAAGGGAAAATTGATAAAAAGTATAAATTTCTCATCGCAGGTGACGGCGATGTCGAGATCATCAAGAAGAAGATCAAAGAACTAGATTTAGAAGAGCTATTCGTCATTCCGGGTTGGATTTCCGATCAAGCAAAAATTGAGGAAATCTATCAGAAGAGTGCAATCTATATGCTTCCTTCCTATAATGAAGGCATGCCGATGTCTGTTTTAGAAGGAATGAGCTATGGGATTCCGATCATTTCGACTCGAGTCGGTTCCATTGAAACCGTCGTTGAAGCGGAAAATGGGATTCTGGTTCAGCCAGGAGAAATCGATGAAATGGTAAAGAGTATAACCTACATACTGGATCATCCGGAAGTACAGACCGCGATGTCGAAGAATAATAGGGAAAAAATCAATCAGCGATTTAATATCTATTCATCGATTGATGATCTTCTTGTGATTTTTCGCGATTTGCAGACAAAAGTAGGTAAGTGAAACATGTCCAAGAATCTAGTCAAAGCAGGGATACTCCTATTTATATTGTCTACGGTAAGCAAACTATTAGGCTTTCTCCGTGAAACATTTTTAGCTTACTATTATGGGACGTCCTATGAATCGGATGCGTATTTCATTGCATTAACACCCTCAACATTGGCGATTACCTTTTCATTAAGCCTTAGCAGTGTTTTTCTACCGTTATTCGTCAAATATATGAGCAATAAAAAAGAAGCCTATCGGTTTACGAATAACATTATCACGATGTTCTTTATCGTAACGGGGATTCTTTATCTTTCGTTATTTATGGATAATAGTCCGATTATTAAGCTGCTGGCACCGGGCCTTCCGCCTGAATCTGAGGCTCTTTCTATTCAGTTGCTTAAGGTATTATTTCCGTTAGTCTTTATCGTGATCTGTATACAGCTGTTCACAGATATGTTAAACAGCTATGAGAAGTTTCTCATTCCGGCATTAAGTATCCTGCCGAATAATGCCATTATCATTCTTTACTTGCTTGTTTATGGAAAAAGTTTAGGGATTATCGGAATTGCAGTGGTTACGCTAATCAGCTTTATTGTTCAGTTCCTTCTATTATATTACTTTCTCCGGAAGGAAACGTATTCGTTCACTTTTACTAAGAAATTCTTAGACGAAAATACCAAGGGCTTTATGCTGTTGGCGATGCCCGTAATCGTGAGCAGTTTGTTTAGTCAGTTAAATGCAGTAGTGGATCGATTATTAGCTTCTACACTCAGTGAAGGAAGTATTTCCTCCTTAATGTATGCCTACAGACTGAAAAGCATGGTCATTGGGATTTTCATTTCGGCGCTGATTACGATTTCGTTTCCAAAGGTGTCAAAGCTTGCGAATAATTTGAAACGGAAAGAGTTAATCGAGTTGACGAAAGAGAATATTCTCTTAATTTTTCTTGTTGTCGGACCAGTCAGTGCCTATCTGATGCTGTTTGGTTCAGAGATTGTTGAAATCCTTTTCCAGCGTGGGGCATTTGGTGAAGACGCGAAGCTTGCTACAGGTGGTGTCTTTTTCTATTACTCCTTAGGCTTAGTATTCGTCGGCGTTCGAGAACTTGTGCTCCGGAATTTCTATGCATTAGGCAATACGAAAACACCAACCGTCATTCTTATCATCAGCTTAGTGCTTAACATGATTCTCAGCTATTTATTTGTAGGCTGGTTTGGTTTATATGGATTAGGCCTGTCATCTTCCGTCGGCATTATCATAAGTGTCTGGATGTTGACGAATAAATTAAAGAATTACTTACCGAATATTTGGGACAAAGCCTTTGTGGCAGCATGTGTGAAGGTGAGTCTTTCCTTGATTATTGCAGCAATGGCCATCAAGGCAATCCTGATGTATTCACCGCTTTTCGCTTGGGAGTCCAATCAGTCGATTATCTTCAAGCTCATTATTCTCATCATCTATTTTGTTCTATTTACAGTCGTGTATCTGGTTGTTTTGCTCGGCCTGCGAGACAAGCAAATCACCCGCTTCTTTACGAAATTTTTGTCTAAAAAAGGAGAATAGCATTGAATATCCTAATCATAAATGCCCATTCATCTCAAAACAAAGGGGATGCAGGTATCATTTTGGCCATGCTGGATTCGTTTAATAAACATATCCCGAATGCCAGTATCAAAATAAAAACGAGATTTCCCGACATTGACCGTTTATTTTATGAGAATGTGTCAGTAGAGGAGAGTGTCGCCAATATCTCCGTCGACCCGAAGGATTCCAAGCTCTCCAAGGTCTTATCGGCGAGAAAGCTTTTAAAGCTGTTAAGCGGAAGTGATAAGCGAATCGATCCTGATTATGAATGGGCAGATGTCGTGGTCAGCTGCGGCGGCGGATTTCTCCTGTCTCACCGATTTAGTACGGCACTGCTGCAGCATTTGGTGCAAATCAAGCTTGCTTTTGACTATAAAAAACCGGTCATTATCTACGCTCAATCGATTGGGCCATTCTACAACAGCTATATGCAGAAGATGAGTAAGAAAATTCTCGATCAAGTGGATCAAATCTATATAAGAGAAACGATTTCAAAAGAATGGCTGAATACAATCGGCTGCACGAATAAAAATGTTCATGTCGTACCGGATGCCGCCTTTAGCTTAGAGCCGAAGCCGTCCGGACTTGTGGATGCGATTCTCGCAAAAGCAAAAGAAAATCACAAAGGACCTATTATTGGCTTAACGGCGAGAGATTGGAATTTCCCTGAGATGGAAGATAAGGACTTCCGGAGACGTTCTTATGTGGAAAGCATCCAAGAAGTGATTAAGCATGTAGAGAAGAAGTATCAAGCAAAAGTCTTGTTGATGCCACAGGTTCTAGGCCCGAATCCCTTTAATGATGATCGACTGATCAGCAAAGAAATTCTTCAGGATGAAGGAATCACGACCAGCGGGTTACTAGATGTTGATTTTTCGCCGAGAGAATTGAAGTATCTCTACTCAAAAGTGGACATGTTTATTGGCACACGGATGCATTCTAATATCTTTGCACTGTCTTCCTTTGTTCCAACCATTGCCATTAATTATGAACATAAAACACGAGGCATTATGGAAATGCTCGATTTAGAAGAAAACGTAGTAGAAATCAATGAGATTACACCGGATGAGTTAATTTCAAAAGTCGATCACTGCTGGAACAACAAGGAAGCTGTACGCAAGAAATTAGAGCAAAATATTCCGAATCTAGTGAAAAGCAGCGAAAAACCTGCCATCTATATTAAAGAAGAAATCTAAGGTAGACATGAAAGGAGAGTCATCCTCCATGATATTAGTAGTAGGCGGGGCCGGTTATATTGGAAGCCATTTAGTAAAGGAACTGGTCGAAACACAAGAAGTGGGTGTTCTCGATAACTTTTCAACTGGACATCGAAATGCAGTCGATAAGCAAGCGGTCTTATTTGAAGGTGACCTTGGAAATGTACAGGATGTGGAGAAAATCTTTCAAGAACATCAAATCGACGCCGTCATGCATTTTGCAGCGAATAGTTTAGTAGGCGAGTCGGTTGTTGATCCAAGCAAGTATTACCAGAATAATGTAGCGGGAACACTTACCCTGCTACAGACGATGCTGAAATATAAGGTGAAAAAGTTCATCTTCTCCTCAACCGCAGCAACCTACGGGATTCCAGAAGACGATGTATTAACAGAGAAGTCAATAACGAAGCCAATCAATCCATACGGTCACTCGAAATTAATGGTCGAACAGATCCTTGCTGATTTTTCCAAAGCATATGGATTGAATTATATTGTCCTGCGTTACTTTAACGCTGCCGGTGCACATACATTAGCTGAAATCGGTGAAAATCACGATCCAGAAACGCATTTAATTCCGATTGTGCTGGAACATTTACAAGGAAAGCGCGAGAAGATTTCGGTCTTCGGCAGCGATTATGATACGAAGGACGGTACCTGTATTCGTGATTATATCCATGTAACGGATCTAGCAAACGCTCATATTCTTGCACTCAATGCCTTATTGAACGGTGACAAAGACACATCAACCTACAACTTAGGGAATGGCAAAGGGTATTCAGTGAACGAAATCATTCAGACCTGTGAAGCCGTGACTGGCAGAAAAGCAACAATTGATTATAGTGAGCGCCGAGCAGGGGATCCGGCTCAGCTCATTGCTTCCTCAGCAAAAATCGAGCAAGAACTGGGCTGGGTTCCCAACTATTCGCTCAAGGAAATTATTGAAAGCGCCTGGAACTGGCATCAGCGCAGTCCTCTCAGCTAAAGCGTGAAAGGCAGGAGAAAAAATCATGAAAAAGACCCTGATTGCAGCGGTATTCATGTTCTGGGCCCTGCTCATCTTCTATTTTTCCTCCCAGCCGTACCAGGATCAGGACATTACGCCCATTTTACATGACTATCTTAGTGATCTTGATCTTAAAGAGAAACTCTCCTTTATTTCCTTTATGTATGGCGGCCGGGAAATTAGTACCGAAAATTTAGGTGTCGATACATTCGTTGAATTCTTCATCCGCAAGGCAGCACATCTGGCGATTTTCTTTGTTTGGGGATTCCTAACCTACAGCTTACTCACTTTGTTTATGAAAAAGCATGACAAAGTACGTTGGCTCCTCTCCGTTATTTTCGTTATTCTTTACGCGGTACTGGATGAATATCATCAAAGTAGAACTGGGAACCGTACGCCCCTGAAAATGGATGTGGTCTTGGATACCATCGGCGGCATCGTTGGGATTACCGGGTGCTGGATCATCCATAAGCTAAGATTGAAAAGAAAAAAGCATAATCTAGAATAAAGCCGTGGCATATTGCTTACGGCTTTTTTCCTTGTTTGGGCATTATCATCTTTTGAAGCACGAAACTAGTTCTTTACACCTTGAAAACACTAGAAAAATATATGGTTTTCCCTAAAAATGAAAAAAGATAGTACTTTAGGCTCGTTTAACTCGTGTTCATAAAAGGTATTATATACCTATAAACTTAATTCGTGAATAGGGCATAGCCACTTGGATTAGCCCTGCAACATAGTGACCTTCATTATTTCTCCACTGGTCCACTCTCGAACCATTTTCGTGAATTAAGACAACGTAGGAGGAGATACTATTGATCACATTTATCGCAGGAGTACTTACAGGCTCAATCATTACTATATTCGGAATTAGCATTACGTCAGCCGCAAAACGCGGAGATAAAAAAGTCGCCGATATGTAAATTGTAAATAAATATAAACAGCGGGTATGCCTACTAGGTATATCCGCTGTTTTTGTCTGTCTATACCAAAAGAGGCGCTCATCTGAGCGCCTCTTTTCTTTACCTGATTCGTTTACGACTATGTTTGCGGACTTTCATAAATACATGACCATCTTCTGTTCTGAAAAACTTCACCCCTAAAATGGAAGCGGGTGTCCATAGTTCCTTCATATGATATAAAGGCATGTTCGTTTCTTCCCTTTGCGGGAGCCCAGCCATCTTAGCCTACGCCTTAGATCTGTAACTTTGCGTCCTTACTTTTCAATAAGTTTGCTTTTCACTAGATTTTGTTTGGACACTGTCATTATAGCACCAAATTTACTATAAATTACAAAATAATAGATATATTGACTCGTGATAAATAAAAAATTGGTATATTCTTTCAAATTACTAGTAAATATGATATATTAATCAAGTATTTAGGATTATTGTCAATGTTTAGTGTGTTCTGTCGTACATTTCTGGATGACGGAAAAGAGTAGGTTAGTCTCAGAAGTTTTTAAGGGATTACCTCGATCATTGGGATCAGTGCATCATGAAAACAGACAATATGAACCTAAGAAGAATTAATTTTTGAAAAGTTACATCATTTAAAAGCAAATATTCCATTGACGATTTTTCTTGGTGAAAAGCCAGGGATATGCGGGGAACTACTGGATGATCTATTACAACGAAGACTAACTGACCCAAAATGGAGACAAGATTTTACTCATTGAACTGCCTTCAATTTCTGTACCTCGTTATAAGGAAGATTGGTGTATGTCCTTTTAAGTAAGGGATTAACGCCACTTATTGTCCATCCAGAATCTAATCTGCAAATTCTCTGCTCGCTTGCTCTCACTGTGAAAGTGGAGAGCAGACTCAAGTTACTGCTGCCAAGCTTAACCGGGCACTTGAAACGAAAATCAATAAAACTCCCACACACACAATTTCTTTTGATGCACCAAAAAGAACAAACAATAGCTTTAACTGACCACTTGCCTAAGATGTGCCATGATTTTTTTATTATGGATCCAGCACCTTTATTTATTGGTAATTAAAACCAATTATCTTCGTTAGGTTATAAATGGGTTTTTAAGGGTATTTTTAAATATAATGGAAAATTAAATTTCTTAAGCATTGTCGGTAAAGCTTAGTCATCTTATGTGCAATGCCTAGACGATTTAATAAGAAAGATTAATAGGATATGGGTTCTTAGTGGGTATTTAGTTCGGCATAAGCCTTTATTAAGTTAAAGGAAAATAGGTCAATGGATGCTCTTTTGTTTTAGTGATAGTGCTAATCAAGAATAACTGAACAGCATGCCTGTTTACAGGTTCGCAGCAATTAGTTTGAAGGAGGAATTCGGTTGGGCTACCGTAAACGTATAGCCATCTTAGCTTTGCTAGACTCGGTCATTGTTTTATCGGCCATTTATGTCAGCTATTTAGTCCTGCATCCGTATCTAGGCATATTTAAATTACCCACGCTTTTAGTTAGTTCAGTTTCCCTATTAATTTGCCATCATATGTTTGCTTCTATGTATAAGTTATATAAAAAAGCGTGGGAATATGCGAGTATCGGAGAATTGGTGTCGATTGTAAAAGCAGTGACGCTGTCCATTCTATCCGTGGTCATTATCCAAGCCATAGTTTTTCAAGATATTTATGTTCGAGCCATGGGATTAACGTGGATGCTTCATGTCATCCTAATCGGCGGATCGCGTTTTTCATGGAGAGTTGTTCGCGACCGGTATATTAACGTCCAGTTGAATGTGAAAAACACTCTGGTAATTGGGGCCGGTGCAGCAGGAACGATGGTCGTTCGTCAGCTCTTGCACAATCATGATACAGAGCTTAAGCCGGTCGCTTTTATCGATGACGATCCGAAAAAAAGTAGATTAGACATTTTAGGCATACCCGTAGTTGGTACATCTACCGATATTCCAGAAATGGTTGAAAACTATCATATTGATAATATTGTCATTGCCATTCCTTCCTTAAGCAAAAAAGACTTAAAAGATATCTTTGAAGAGTGCGTCAAAACGAAAGCCAAAACACAGATTATGCCGATGATTGAAGATATTATGCTCGGGAATGTCGCGGTTAATTCATTCAAAGAAGTTGAAGTAGAGGATTTACTAGGAAGAGATCCCGTAGAACTCGATATTGACAGCATCTCAGAATCGGTTACAGGAAAAACCGTTTTGGTTACCGGTGCGGGGGGATCAATTGGTTCTGAAATTTGCCGTCAATTATGCCGGTTCTCCCCGAAAAAATTAATCTTACTTGGTCATGGTGAAAACAGTATTTATCTGATTGATATGGAATTGAAAAAGCTCTATGCAGAACAGATTGAACTTGTACCCGTTATTGCGGATATTCAAGACCGAGCTAGGCTGTTTGACGTAATGGATACACACAGACCGAATCTCGTTTACCATGCAGCTGCACATAAACATGTTCCATTGATGGAGTACAACCCGCGTGAAGCCGTGAAAAATAACATATTTGGTACTAAGAACGTCGCAGAAGCAGCAGATACATATGGAGTCGGTACCTTTGTAATGATTTCATCCGATAAAGCCGTCAACCCAACAAACGTCATGGGCTCAACTAAGCGGATAGCCGAAATGATCATCCAGCAGTTAGCCAAAAACAGCTCAACCAAATTCGTCGCTGTACGATTTGGGAATGTGTTAGGAAGCAGAGGCAGTGTTATTCCTTTATTCAAAAAACAAATTCTAGCAGGCGGACCCGTTACCGTGACTGATCCAGAAATGACCAGATACTTTATGACCATTCCAGAAGCGTCACGTTTAGTGATTCAAGCTGGTTCTCTTGCAAGAGGCGGCGAAATCTTTGTCCTTGATATGGGCGAGCCTGTTAAGATTGTCGACTTGGCAACCAATCTGATTCAGTTATCTGGCTATACTATAGAAGAAATCGGGATTGAATTCTCGGGAATCAGACCTGGCGAGAAAATGTATGAGGAATTATTGGGAGAAAATGAGGTTCATAGTGAAGCGGTATTTCCTAAAATCTTTATTGGCAAAGCAGTACTCGATCAGGAAGAAGAAATTCATTATTTGCTCGAATCTCATGAGACTTTAACGCTAATGGAGCTTAAAGAATTCGTTATCAACTTAGCTAATCGGAAAAAGAATAAATTGTCCTTAGCAAACTAGTGAACTGGAGGGAAGTTAATTGAAGAAAATTAGAAAAGCAATTATTCCAGCTGCTGGTTTAGGAACGCGCTTCTTACCAGCTACCAAAGCGATGCCGAAAGAAATGCTCCCGATTGTTGATAAACCAACGATTCAATATATTGTCGAAGAAGCGATTGCTTCAGGGATTGAGGACATTATCATTGTAACGGGGAAAGGGAAGCGATCAATAGAGGATCACTTCGATAATAACCTTGAACTGGAAATGAATTTACTAGAGAAAGAAAAATTCGATTTATTAGAAAAAGTCCAAGCACCTTCAAAAGTTGAAATTCACTATATACGACAAAAAGAACCAAAAGGATTAGGACATGCGGTGTGGTGTGCGAGGAATTTCATTGGGGATGAACCATTTGCAGTACTTTTAGGTGATGATATCATCCAAGCCGAAACACCTTGTTTAAAACAGCTAATGAATGAATATGACCAAACGCTTTCTTCAGTGATTGGTGTACAGACGGTTCCTGAAAACGAGACACATCGATATGGAATTGTGGATCCTTCTGAACAAACGGGAAGAAGATATCAAGTCAATCAATTCGTTGAAAAACCTGTTAAGGGGACTGCACCCTCTAACTTAGGCATAATGGGACGTTATATACTAACGCCTGAAATATTTCTGTTCCTAGAACAGCAAGAAAAAGGTTCCGGCGGCGAAATCCAGTTAACTGATTCCATCCAAAAATTAAATGAAATTCAGCAGGTATTTGCTTATGACTTTGAAGGTAAACGATACGATGTCGGAGAGAAATTAGGGTTCGTGAAAACGACGGTAGAGTTTGCTTTACAGAACGAAGAAATAAAAGATGATTTATTAGTATTTTTAGAACAAATGGTTAAGAAGGTCTCTTCGGAAAAAATCAACGCTTAATATGATTTCTAAATGATAGGAAGGAAGTTATAGACAATGGCAGATAGATTATTTCTCTCATCACCACATATGAGCGATGAAGGGTATGAAATGGAATATATAAAGGAAGCTTTTGATACGAACTGGATTGCTCCTCTAGGAGAAAATGTGAATGAGTTTGAAAACGAACTTGCAACTATGGTCGGTTCTAAATCTGCAGCAGCATTATCTTCAGGAACAGCTGCCATTCATTTAGCACTTAAAGCAGCAGGTGTTGAAGTAGGAGATATCGTATTCTGTCCGACTTTAACTTTTTCTGCTACGGTTAATCCAATTATTTATCAAAATGCTGTTCCTGTTTTTATTGATAGTAATTATGAAACTTGGAATATGTGTCCTAAAGCTTTGGAAAAAGCATTTGAAAAATACCCTGAGGTTAAGGCTGTAATTGTCGTACACCTTTATGGACTGTCAGCAGATATGGATAAAATAGTAGAGCTTTGTAAAAAGCATAATGTAGCTTTAATAGAAGATGCAGCGGAGTCTCTAGGAACATATTATAAAGGAATACATACGGGAACCATCGGAGATTATGGGATTTTCTCTTTTAATGGCAACAAAATTATTACGACTTCTGGTGGTGGAATGCTAGTTTCTAATAATGAAGAAAAAGTTACTAAGGCAAGGTTTTGGGCTACTCAAAGCAGAGACCAAGCAAGGCACTATCAACATAGCGAATTAGGATTTAATTATAGAATGAGTAATGTAGTTGCAGGAATTGGTAGAGGACAACTTAAGGTATTAAAGCAGAGAGTTGAGAAGAAGAATTATATATTTGAATTATATAAGAGAGAACTTAGTGAACTTGAAGGTATTGAGTTCATGCCTAGTAATGAATGGAACAAACCGAATTATTGGCTAAGTTCTATGACTTTAAACGGTAAGGTTAGACCAATAGATATTATGGAAGCTCTTGAAAAAGCGAACATTGAATCAAGACCCATCTGGAAGCCGATGCATATGCAACCGTACTTTGAAAAGTATGACTTCGTTGGTACAGATGTATCGGAGAAGTTGTTCGAGAACGGTGTTTGTTTACCGAGTGATACGAAGATTACGGATGAGGATTTGAAGAGAGTAGTAGAGACTATCAAAAATTTGTGGGTAAGGTAATGAGTGATTCTAAAGGTGGTATTTATAGAAGAATTATAAAAAGGTCGATGGATTTTACACTATCTTTAATAGCTATTATAATGCTGAGCCCAGTTCTTTTGGTTGTAAGTTTGTTAGTAAGAGTAAAGCTTGGAAGCCCAGTACTTTTTAAGCAGAAAAGACCTGGCCTTTATGAGAAGATTTTTATGATGTACAAATTTAGGACAATGACCGATGAAAGAGATGAGAATGGTAAGTTACTGGCGGACAGCGTAAGGCTTACTAATTTCGGCAGATTTCTTCGTTCTACTTCTCTCGATGAACTCCCTGAACTTTTTAATATTCTAAAGGGAGATATGGCCATTATTGGACCAAGACCCTTACTTGTACAGTATCTGCCACTCTACAATGAACATCAAAAGTGTCGCCATGAGGTAAGGCCTGGATTATCTGGTTTAGCACAGATTAGCGGTAGAAATGCAATTAGTTGGGAAAATAAATTCAAACTCGATGTGGAATATGTTAATAATATAAGCTTCATAGGAGACTGGAAGATTATTTATTTAACTGTTAAGAAGGTATTTAGAAGAGAAGGTATAAATTCAGAAACTGCTGCAACAATAGAGCCTTTCAAAGGTACAAAAAAGGATAGATTTAACCATGAAAAATAAACTTCTTATAATCGGTGCCAGTGGCCACGGGAAAGTTGTGGCAGACATTGCATTGAAAATGAATAAATGGAAAAGTGTAGCTTTTTTAGATGATAACGAAAATATTGAGTCTACAATGGGGATAGAAGTAATAGGTAAATCATCTGAAGCAGTTAAATACTTAAAGAATAGTGATATTTTCGTCGGTGTCGGAAATAATAATATCAGAGAAAAGATTCAGAGGAAGCTTGAAGCTGAAGGTGCAAGTATCCCAATTATAATACATCCTACTTCTGTAATTGGAAATCAGGTTGAGTTGTCATCAGGAATAGTAGTCATGGCTGGTGCAGTTATCAATTGTTGCTCGAAAATAGGAAAGGGCTGCATTATCAATACTGGAGCTACTATAGATCATGACAATAT
>NZ_AJTN02000001.1 GCF_000305495.1 Peribacillus psychrosaccharolyticus ATCC 23296
GGTATAATCCTGGTTTTTTTAATAAATGGGATGTATATGAGCGGCTTTCGGATGACCCAAGGGCCATCAACTTTTTGCCTGAGACTTATCCGTTTCAATCACTTTCCGTGATAGAAACGTTGTTATCAAAGTATCGCCAAGTCTATATTAAACCGATACATGGTTCTCTTGGCCTCGGTATCCACCAGGTATTATATGACAAACATGATCAAGTCTATTATTGTCGTTATAAAAATGAACAAAAAGAAAATAAATTAAAAAAGTTCCAGTCACTTGAAGCGATTTTTAGTCATGTGTTTAAAGAGAAACGTCTCCATAATATGATTGTTCAACAAGGTATTCCTTTAATACGCAGCGAAAAAAGGCATATTGACTTTCGGGTTCATACGAATAAAGACCAAGATGGAATCTGGCAGGTTACAGCAATGGCCGCTAAAATTGCTGGTGCTGGAAGTGTAACCACACATATCAAAAGCGGCGGAACCATAAAAACAATTGAAGAATTATTTGTCGATCCAGAAACTGTAAACGAAGTGAGAGAAAAACTCACAAATGCTGCCCTCATCTTAAGTGAATGCATGGAAGAACACCTTGATGGAATTATAGCCGAAATAGGCTTTGATTTAGGGATTGATAAAAAAGGAAAGGTCTGGATGTTCGAAGCCAATTCAAAGCCGGGCAGATCGATTTTTTCTCATCCAAAATTACGTGAATTTGAATTATTAACACGAAAACTCTCACTCGATTATGCCGTCTATCTTGCCGAGAAATCTATTACAAGTTCCGTCAGCAGCAACGGATGAAACTTTTTTACGATTCACTTGAAAAGGAATGGTACCATACAGATGGCATGGACATTTCTTTTGGAAAAAACAGCAAAAGTATCCCCGTCAAGTTTACGGCAGCTGATGAACCCATTTTTACTGCAGATGTTTTTCATTCGTTTATTCCTGCGATTGGGATCATGTCCTGTCGCAGCCCTAAAAACAAAGAGGTCATAAGCGGTAATGCAGCCTTGTTTCAAAGTCTTCATCGTTATTTAACACGGCATAACATTTTTTCTTTTATTTTTAGTGCAGAAGATGTATTGGAAGGAAATTGGAGAGGGCTGGTGTATTCCGAGAGTGAGCAAAAATGGCTTCGTATGGCTGTCCCCCTTCCCTCTCTCGTATATAATCGAATCCCTTTTCGAAAATTTGAAGAGTCGGATTCCTATCTACAATTAAAACAGCAATTCGCAGAACTTGATATTCCTATGTTTAATCCAGGATTTATCGATAAGTATGCACTCTATCTTTGCTTAAAGAAGGATCGTTTTTTATTAAACTTCCTTCCAGAGACATTCAGACTAACAAGCGAAGCACAGTTGTTGATTCTTTTACAAAAATACGAATCTTTATACCTTAAACCTTGTAAAGGGAATCGCGGCAGAGGAATTTCGCTTGTCACATTGAATAAAAACGAGAGCATTACAGTGATGAAGACAAACGGGACAAAGAAGTTCCCCCATTTGACTGCGTTTTGGCTGCATGAAGGCAACCGTTTATTAAAGAAGGATTACATTGCCCAGCGTGCCATTACGCCAAAGAAAATAAATGGTCACCGCTATGACTTTCGCATTCTCGCCCATTACTGGAAAGGAAATTATCATATTAGCGGAAAAGCCATTCGTATGGCACAGACCCAAGAAGTGACTACCCATATTCCAAAGGGAGGTATCCTATATCCTTATAAAAACCTGCAATCACAAGAACTCGATCTGCTTCTCAACCAAATTACCCAGCAATGCGGGATGGTCTTATCCAAAGAAAATGGATTTTACGGAGAATTCTCTATTGACTTAGGTCAAGATGAATCAGGCCAGCTGTTTATATATGAAATTAATGCAAAACCGATGCAGTTTGACGAAGAAGAGATTGAACGGACGCGGCTTAAAATGCTCAAAAATTTATTTATTACGATTGTTTTGGAGAAAAATAACAACAGAACTTAATAACTTTCCATTATACTGAAGGTATACCAAAATAATGGAGGTTATCTGCTTGCTTACCCACTTTCAATGGAAACCGCTTTATAGTGATGATTCATTACCTGGTTGGAGTATATCCTTTTACTTTAAAAAACACCTGTATCAAGCGATTTACCATAGCAACGGCAACATTGAATTTAATGGTACCCAGCCTGCTGAAGAAGATAAAGAAAACCTTTCTGCAATGATTCATGAACTAATGATTTATCATGTTTATGATAAATAAGTAATTGAGTGTATGAATCCCTCCCTTCTTACCAAAGTTATACAAAAGGAGGGATTTCATGAAACAAAAATATACTTTTCTGAAAGACACTGAATACGATGGAAAAAATATGGTCTACCTAGACATCGACCGCATTATTAATGAGGGAATGGCTGGTGGAACTGTCTTTACTGCCGGAGATACTCAGAACATAGAGGAAGCCCGTGATTTGCATGACGAGACACCGCCGAATGATAATCATTAGAGAAAGTGCTAAGACGAATTGAATCGTCTTAGCACTTTTTCATTCCAGCAGAACTAAAGTCTGGAATACCCCATTTACCGTGAATCAACTTAAGTAAGTGACTTGTTTTCTAACAACCGAATAGCCGTATGGACCATCCATTGGATTCCTATTTTAATGGCGTCTTCATCTACCATGAATTTAGGATGATGCCAACCATGCTCTATGCCTTTTTCTTTGTTTCCAGAACCAAGCCAAGCATAGCAGCCAGGAACAACTTTTTGATAGAGAGCAAAGTCATCTCCTCCCATTGTAGGTTCTGCAGCTAGTACATTCTCTGTACCAACAATGTCTGCAGCAGCTATCCGCGAAATGGCGGCTATAGCAGGATCGTTTACTACGGGCGGGATAAGCAGTTGGTAGTCAATCTCCACTTCACCGCCGAGTGCGTGAACCTGGTTAGTAACAAGCCGTACAAATGCATCACGAATTTTATAACGGACAGTGTCACTAGATGTTCTGACTGTCCCTGTCAGTACAGCCTTCTCAGGAATCACATTGTTCGTCTTTCCTGCTTGAAAGGTACCGATCGTCACAACTGCTGATTCTTTTGGTGATATGGTTCGGCTGACAAGTGTTTGTAGTTGAGTAACGACCGCACTGCCAATGATAATCGGATCAATAGTACGTTCGGGTATGCCCGCATGTCCACCCTTTCCCTTAATTGTAATGATAAAATCATCGATTCCAGCCATTAAGAATCCTTCTTTTATTCCAATTGTGCCTACTTCCTGATCTGGTGTATTGTGTAAACCGATGATGGCAGACACGCCATTTAGAAGCCCATCATCAATCATTGATTCTGCACCGCCCTCGAATTCTTCAGCAGGCTGGAAGAGAATCCGAACGTTTCCTGGAAGATCTTCCTGTAATTCTTGAAGGATGAGTGCTGCTCCGAGAGAAATGACTGTATGAACATCATGGCCGCACATGTGACTGATACCTGGTATCTTTGAACGAAATTCCAAATTTGATTCTTCTTCTATCGGCAGGGCATCAATATCTGCTCTAATTGCTATCGTTCGATTGGATTTCCCCTTAACCTCAGCAGCTGAACCAGTTTGTGAAGAAACCGGAATCCTGTTGATTCCATAATGATCTAACACCTGATTTATACTCTTTGTTGTTTCAAATTCCTTCGTGCTTAATTCAGGAAACATATGTAAGTGTCTCCTTAGAGCAAGCATTTCAGGGAAGTATTTATCACTAAGTTGTAGAATGTTTTCTTTTCTCGATCTCAAATCACTCATACTCCCAACATTACGTTATCGGTTTACGTTTCATTATTTTATTATAAAGTATCCTTATATAAACAGCCTTATATTTCTCTAGATAAATGACATGAGCTATAATTAAAGGAACCATAAAAAGAAGAAGGGTTGTCTATGCTGCTTGAAAAATTAAAACAAAAATATCCTGAATGTCTTGATTCAAGAGCTCAAACCCAGCTGCCTGAAAAGTACCTTTGGATTGAGTACAGCGGTGAGCATCTCGGCATTCTTCGTCAGGATCTATCGGCACAAGAAATCAGCCTGATTGAAGCACTTTTTTCTGATGAGACGCTGGATGACAAAAGTGAATGGGGAAATTTTTTACTCAGAAACAGCTCAAGTCTTCCCCTGACAAACTGGAAACATGTTCGATTTATTCACTTTCGAATTACACAAGCTGATTTTTCACGATCAGATTTTGAAGAAGCCTTCCTTGCGGTATCTCCTCTTGAGACAATCATTATTTGGGAGAATTCTGAGTCTGGCGTATTAATCGAAGGTATGAATAATGAAAATGCCGATAAAGCTGAGTTGACCCCCATTGTGCGGACACTAGAAAGTGATTTATATGTCCACATACATTTTTATCTTGGTTATTTTCACGAAGTTAATAATGGCTTAAGGCATCACTATCAAATGGAGAAAACATGTTTTACTGCTGCTGTCAGTCATTTTCCTGATACTGCGGTCAGCGACTTGCCGATGGTAATTCCTTATATTTTTCTAGATGGGCGTTTAACAGATAAGATTGATTGGTATACAGATGAACTGCTTGGAGAAATGAAAGATAACGATGAAGTAATACATACAGTTAAGACCTATATTGAAACGAGCTCAAACGCGAGTCTGACCGCAAAAAAACTATATATCCACCGCAATAGTCTACAATATCGAATTGATCGATTTATTGAAAAAACGGGACTGGATATTCGAACATTTCATCATGCCCTGCCTGCATATCTGCTCCTATTGAAACTAGGAAAGTAAAAGTTTAGAAGAATTGCCTGAAAAAAGGTGTCTGAATTTTGTGCAGATTGTACATATCGTTTTGAACACGCTTCCATTACACTAACAGTATAAGATACATATTTAAGGAGGACTCACTAATGGCTGAATTACAATTAGATCATATTTTTAAAGTTTACGATAATAAAGTAACAGCTGTAGATGATTTTAATCTAAAAATTGAAGATAAGGAATTTATCGTATTTGTTGGTCCATCCGGCTGCGGTAAATCAACTACTTTACGTATGATAGCGGGTCTTGAGGAAATCTCACAAGGTGATTTCTTTATCGATGGAAAACGCGTTAATGATGTCCCTCCTAAAGATCGTGATATCGCGATGGTATTCCAAAACTATGCATTATATCCGCATATGTCAGTCTATGATAATATGGCATTCGGTTTGAAATTAAGAAAAATGCCTAAAAAAGAAATTGAAGTCCGCGTTAACGAAGCTGCAAAGATTCTGGGTCTTGAAGCATACTTAGATCGGAAGCCAAAAGCTTTATCAGGCGGACAGCGTCAGCGTGTTGCGCTTGGTCGTGCAATCGTTCGTGATGCAAAAGTATTCTTAATGGATGAACCACTTTCCAATTTAGATGCAAAACTTCGGGTTCAAATGCGTGCCGAAATTGCAAAATTGCACAAACGTTTAAATACAACAACAATCTATGTAACGCATGATCAGACTGAGGCCATGACAATGGCAACTCGTCTAGTAGTTATGAAAGACGGAATTGTTCAACAGGTGGGAGCACCTAAAGACGTCTATGAAAAACCTGATAATGTATTTGTAGGCGGGTTTATTGGTTCACCAGCAATGAACTTCCTGCATGGAACTCTTTCTGATGGCATTATTAAAACAGGTGAACAAACCATTGCCGTCCCAGAAGGTAAAATGAAGATGCTTCGTGAGCAAGGTTATATCGGTAAAGAAATTATTCTTGGTATCCGTCCAGAAGACTTCCATGACGAGCCTTTATTTATTGAATCATCACCAGAAACGACAGTTACTGCTCATATTGATGTAGCCGAACTAATGGGTGCTGAATTTATGCTTTACTCGACCATCGCTGGGCAGGACTTTGTTGCTCGTGTAGATGCACGTACCATTTATCAAGCAGGTGAAAAAGTTAAATTAGCATTAGATATGAACAAAGCTCACTTCTTCGATAAAGAAACAGAAGTACGAATTCGTACTATGAAAGAACAATAATTTACAAAGGAAAGGCTGTCGAGATTCCACTCGACAGCCTTTTCTTCATCTTATAATGCTGGGTTATTCCTTCACAAGTATAATTTCATCATGTCCACAACTTGGGCATTTCATTAGATGCGGACATTGACCGTCAGCAAGACTACGCATAAACCCATCATTCTGTTTTAAGGTATCCGTATCCATATAAGCGCTGTATTCATCATCATAATCCATACTCTTTCCTTTATCGTCCATTTCAGTGCTGCATTCTGAACAAAGTACTTTAATCTTTCTTAATCCATTACATAACGGACAGAGTGCCATTGCAATTGCTCCTTAAAGGCTTGGCCCCCCCTGAGTACAGGGAAGCTTTGCTCATTATTTATTGACCATTGTTTGCGGGTCGACCCATTTATCAAATTGCTCTTCGGTAAGATAATTTAATTTCAAGGCTGCTGCTTTCAAGGTTGAGGCATCCTTAAATGCCAATTTCGCAATTTCAGCTGCTTTTTCATAACCAATATACGGATTTAACGCTGTCACCAGCATTAATGATTGATCAAGATTTTCCTTAATCTTTTCTTCATTTGCTTCAATTCCTTTAGCTGCGTGTTCGTTGAAGGAAATAATGCCTTCACTTAATAGCTTTACAGATTGCAGGAAATTATAGATAATAACTGGTTTAAATACATTCAATTCAAAATTACCTTGGCTTGCTGCTACTGATACAGCTGTATCGTTCCCAAAAACCTGAACAGCTATCATTGTTAATGCTTCACTTTGAGTTGGATTTACCTTTCCAGGCATAATGGAACTTCCCGGCTCATTTGCAGGTATAGAAATTTCACCAATTCCACTTCTAGGTCCGCTTGCCAGCCATCTAACATCATTTGCAATTTTCATTAAATCAGCTGCAAGTGCTTTTAATGCACCGTGTGCATAAACCAGTTCATCATGGCTTGTTAATGCATGGAATTTATTTTCTGCTGTTTCAAATGAATGACCTGTATCTGCAGCAATTTGCTTCGCTGCCAATGCTGGAAACTCAGCCTTCGTATTAATTCCGGTGCCTACTGCTGTTCCACCCAATGCTAAATCTAATATATAACGGCTGCTTTCTTCAACCATTCTTAAGTCCTTATCCAGCATGGCTTTCCATCCTGAAATTTCTTGGCCTAATGTTAATGGAGTCGCATCCTGAAGATGTGTACGACCAATTTTGACAATATCCCAGAATTCCTCTTCCTTCGCTGCGAAGGTCTTCCGGAGCTCTTTAATGGCCGGAATTAATTGGTCCGCAACTTCCATATAAGCGGCAATATGCATAGCAGTTGGGAACGTATCATTCGAACTTTGTGCTTTATTAACATCATCATTTGGATGAAGTCTCTCGTCACTACCATTTTCCTTCAACCATTCGTTCCCTTTATTTGCAATCACTTCATTAACATTCATATTACTCTGGGTACCGCTGCCTGTTTGCCAGACCACTAGTGGAAAATGTTCATCAAGAGTCCCTTCCATAATTTCAACACAGATTTGTACAATCGCTTTCATTTTTGCTTCTGATAGATCACCTAGCTCATAATTCACTTTTGCTGCAGCCTGCTTCACATAGGCAAAGGCACGAATTAGTTCAAGCGGCATCTTCTCATTACCAATTTTAAAGTTATTCCGGCTTCTTTCTGTTTGTGCACCCCAATATTTGTCGAACGGTACTTGAACTTCCCCCATTGTATCTTTCTCGATTCTATATTTCATCATTTCTCCTCCTGATTACAAGCTTTTTCTTATGCTCTCTTTTGTTTAAAGACAGTAATCTACCCTTTGTTTCTAATTAATCCCCAATATATAAAAACGCCTTCATTAGTATTGTACAAACTTTGAACTTTTAAAAGCAAGGAATACGGTGGGTAACTTTGGATATTGGTGCTAAAAATAGGCGAGAAAGCAAAAAAGACAGCCTCAGCTGCCTTCAGTTTGTAGACAAAAGAGATTCGGAAGTTTCATTCCGAACCTCTTTTGCATTTTTTGGACCAAATAGGCCTGCGGGAAGGTTTTTTACTTTTAAGTTTAGAAAGTCAGTTGATTGAAGTGTTGGCGTGAAGACTCCTGCGGGAACAGCGGGACAGGTGAGACCCCGCAGGAGCGTAAGCATTGATGCGGCTCACCGCCCGCCCGCGGAAAGCGAAGCGCCTGGAATGGAAATCAACATCTCGATTTTAAATCTCACCCGAGTTTGTCTACAGTCTGAAGACAGCCTAAGCTGCCTTTTCAATTGTTTATGAAGCTTTGTGGAAAATCGTGTAGCAAAAAAAGTACCCGAGTGTCATCACACTCGCAATTGCCAATGTTACACTTAATTCTTCCATCATCATTCCTCCGTCCTATATCCTCTTCTTACTATAAAAATACCATATAGTCAGAGTGTGTTGAACAGCTAAGTATTACTAATTTTTGACAGGAAGGTGACATAATCGTGAACTCAGATGCATTAATAATTTCTATAAGACGTTGACACAAATACTGTAATATAGTAAGATTCAAAAAAATAGAATACTCTGAATTTCTTATCCAGAGAGGTCGAGGGAATGGCCCTATGACACCTCAGCAACCATCAATGCAACCCATTGAAAAGGTGCTAACTCCAGCAAGCTTGTTTAGCTTGGCAGATAAGAAGATGACTTAACAAAAAAAGTCTTCTTCTTAGAGGACTTTTTTTGTTTGCCTCTTTTCGAGTCGATCATACTTTTTATCTGGGCGTTGTACAGGTGCCTAAACAGGATTTTTCCCAATATAAAAAGGAGGTTCGACCATGACAAAACAGTCTTTTAGTTTTGAAACACAATTACTTCACAATCGACATAAAATTGACCCTGAAACAGGAGCTGTTAATGTACCTATTCATCTTTCTTCTACCTTTCATCAGTTTGCGATTGATCAGTTTGGCAAGTACGACTATAGTCGCAGCGGGAATCCTACCCGTGAAGCATTAGAGGATATTATCGCTGACCTTGAAGAAGGAACAAATGGATTTGCCTTTGCCTCTGGCATGGCTGCCATTTCCACAGCCTTCCTTCTTTTGTCTGCGGGTGACCATGTTATTGTTTCTGAGGATGTTTATGGGGGAACGTATCGAATGGTTACGAGCGTCTTAACACGTTTTAATATCGAGCATACCTTTGTAGACATGACAAATATTGCCGCGGTTGAAGCAGCAATTCAATCCAATACAAAAGCCATTTATATTGAAACACCATCTAATCCACTGCTTAAAGTGACAGATATAAAAACACTCAGCGCACTTGCAAAGCAAATTGGAGCGCTAACCTACGTAGATAATACATTTTTAACTCCTGCCCTTCAAAAACCGTTAACGCTGGGAGCAGATATTGTCCTCCATAGTGCCACTAAGTTCTTATCCGGCCATAGTGATGCAATTGCTGGTCTTGCTGTCGTCAAAGATCCAAATCTTGCCGAGCAGCTTGGATTTTTACAAAATTCTTTTGGTGCTGTGCTTGGCGTTCAGGATGCATGGCTGGTTATGCGTGGTATTAAAACACTGCATGTTAGAATTCAGCAATCCGTGAAATCTGCTCAACAACTTGCGGAATGGCTGGAAGCACAGAACCTTGTCAAAACAGTTCATTACCCTGGCCTTGTCACCCATCGAGACTTTCAATTACAGCAAGAACAAGCCTCTGGAGCGGGTGCTGTCCTTTCCTTCGAACTTGTTGATGAAGAATTGCTTGCTGACTTTGTTCAAGCTGTAAAGCTGCCTGTATTCGCAGTCAGCTTAGGCGCAGTAGAATCGATTCTATCCTATCCCGCAAAAATGTCTCACGCCGCTATTCCAAAGGATGAGAGGGAAAAGCGTGGAATAACCAATTCTCTGCTACGGCTATCTGTTGGACTTGAAAACCCGGACGATTTAATCCAAGACTTTTCCCAAGCATTTGAAGCCTGTACGGCACAAATTAGTACAGGTGCATCAGTATAATTAAAAATACAGAACAAAACGCCAGTTTGATAGTGTTTGTTTTTATGCTTGCATACATCCTCGATCGTTTTACGATAAACAGCAGCGTACATTGCTTCTTGTCTTTCATCGGTTATATTCAATCAAAAAAACCCTTTAGCTTGAGGTGTAATTTATACACACTCTCTAAAGGGCATTCTATTTACCTATTTATACGCTGGCTTGGTGGTTTTCGACGTGTTTCAAAAGACCGTCTTCCATACGATAAATACGATCACAATAACCTAGCATACGTTCATCATGTGTAACCATGATTGCGGCTTTATCTCTTGCTTTTACTTCTTTTGAGATCAATTGTACAACTTCATGTGCACGGTTTGAATCAAGACTGGCCGTGGGTTCATCAGCCAAAATGATACTAGAGTTATTCATAAAGGCACGAGCAATTGCGGTACGTTGACGTTCTCCTCCTGATAATTGACTTGGGTAATTATTTAATTTAGCACCCAATCCTAATTCCGTTAATAATTCTCTAGCAAACGATTTGTCTGCAACACTAACGGAGCCTGTCATTCTTTTTACGACGAGCAGCTGATCAAGAACCGTTAAATACGGAATTAAATTTGATGTTTGTAAAATAAAGCCAATTTCTTTCAAACGAACGTTTGATAATTGTTTTTCTGACAAGCTTGCAATATCCGTTCCATTGATGATAACTTCACCTGTAGATGCGTGTAAAAGTGCACCTGCAATAGATAATAAGGTACTTTTACCAGAACCTGAAGGTCCAATAATAGCAACAAATTCTCCTTGTTCAATGGATAATGAGACGTTATCCATTGCTTTTACTTCTTCATTACCTTCTTTATATACTTTTGATACATTTTTCAATAGTAGTCCAGTCATTATTCTACCCTCCCAAGTGCAGTAAGCGGATCGATTTTTGTGATTTTACGGACTGAAAAAAGTGAGCTAAGAACACTTATGACCAAGAGTGCAGCTCCGAATATGATAACAAGGGTTACATCTAAATCGAATGGCATTCCATCAGGCATGACAGCAGCTGTTGCATACGTTAATGCAATACCAATTAACACACTAACTAACGATAAGATAAACACTTGCGATACGATTGCTTTAGCAATAAAGCCATTGCTTGCTCCAATTGCTTTCATTACACCAAACTGATTTGTTTTTTGTATCGTTAAGACATAGAAAAATACGGAAATAATAAAGGCAGAAATGACAATTAAGAATGCAAGCATCATATAGATTGTCCCCGTTTCTTCTTTATATCCAGGCATCCCATTAACTGCTTGACCCTTTGTCACTGTTTCAATACCATCTAGGTTTTTGTCTAATTCAGCAGCATCAATATCTGTTCCTTGCAGAACAAAAGCATTGACTACATCTTCTATTCCATTATTAGATCCAGGGGCAGCAAAATTATATAAACGCCAGTGATCTAAGGTTGTAAATAACACCGGTAAATGATTATACGTTTCATTTTCTACAAATCCAATAATTTGGAATTTCTCTGTAGATCCATCTAAAGTGAGCGTATCACCAATCGTGTATCCTTCCTCTTTCAAAGTATCATTTGCAAGAACACCTAATTGATTTTTTTCATCTAATGGTTTCCCTTCTATAAGTTTCGGCTCTAGGAATGTTCCTGGAGAGATTCCTAGAATGGCAACATCTGTTTTATCTTCCCCTTCCTCGCTGCCTTCTTTTAAGATAGCACCCATAGCAGAACCAAACGGAGCCATTTCCTCAACATTCGCTTGATCTTTTAAATCGGAACTAATTGACTCTGATAGCATGGACTTACTGAATGAAGAACTAGACCCTTCTTCAAATACGACATAATCAGCATCCATATTCTTAATGGTCGCTGCACTCAGTGTTGATAGACCGTTTCCTAAACCGGAAAGAATAAATACAAGCCAAGCCACTAATACAATGATAAAACCAATCATTGCGAAACGAAGTTTTCCGTACCTTAACTCTTTCAAAGCCAAAAACATATAAACACCCTCTTTTCATTATCAGTATTTAGCAACCCATCTAAAATCTATGATGGATAGCCAAAGTTACACTAGTGTATCTTTAGAAAAAAAAAAGCTCAAACAAAATAACACTAGTGTAACTTTATTATATATCTAAGTTACACTAGTGTCACTTATTTTGTTTCAAAGATTCCATAGCAGACTACGTCTTTTATTGATTGAATCCATTCATGTTCTGGTATCCCCCTATGATTTGGAATAGCAATACTTTGAAAGATACAGCCTAATATCACATCATTTGAAAGAGTTTCCCGGAGAAACTTATCTTTTTTCCCTTGTATCATAAGACCTTCTAAGTATCGATACATGTCCAAATGAAGTTTTCCCAACTGTTCCTTTTTCTCCATAATAATAGTTGAACTGCTTTCTTTGAATTGATGAACCATTCCTAGTATTTGATGAATATCCTTATACGTAAAAATAAGTGTAATTAGCTCATTTAATTGAGCAATAAAGGTCGCGGATTGGTCAATCTCTTGAAGATCAATCAGCATTTTTGTCATTTCATATACCATATAGTCAATAATAAGCTCTTCTTTATTAGTATAATATTTGTAAATGGCTGCCCTCGATACGTCTAATGACTCTGCTAAGAGACTAAATGTAAAGCCTTCATAACCGTAACGTAGTAAAAGCGAATTCGTAGCTTTAAATAACTCTTGAGTTGAGAACTTCCTTTCTCTTGTCATCTAACCACCTCTTTCATTACTTTCACCTAATCTGGATGACTAGTTTAATCCACTTTCCCTTAAGTTGCTTTATATGTACTATCTGTTATTAGGATGCAATAAAAAAACAGTCTGATTCGAAGTATATTATCTTTGTATTGTACAGTACAAGTTGGGTATGTTTCATCTTTTTCTTGAGATCTAATTTCTATTACTATTTTCACCATCCCAAAACAAAGAGCCCCTCTTCGGAAAGAGGGGCTCTTTGTTAGCCAGCCAGGCCTTTATTCTTACCTTTCTGTAGTTCATACATCTGGTGATATTTCCCTTTCGACGCGATTAATTCATCATGACTTCCCTTTTCAACAATTCTGCCTTTATCAAGAACGAGAATTTGATCTGCATTTTTAATGGTTGAAAGTCGGTGGGCAATGATAAAGGTCGTACGTCCTTGTTTCAATACATCCATACCTTGCTGGATAATGGCTTCTGTTTCAGTATCAATACTCGCTGTTGCTTCATCAAGAATCAATATCGCGGGATCAAAAGCTAAGGCTCTTGCAAAGGATATGAGCTGACGCTGTCCAGACGACAGCGTGCTTCCTTTTTCAACAACTGGTTCATCTAGTCCGAGAGGTAAATGATTCAGTACTGTGTCGCCCCCTACCTCTCTTAATGCCTTTTCAATTTTTTCTTTAGAAATGTTCTCATTACCTAGATTGATATTCGAGGCAATCGTACCTGTAAATAAATAGGGATCCTGAAGAACAATTCCCATATGCTCGCGCAGTGTTTGATGAGGTATTTCTGTAATATCACGCCCATCTATTGTAACCGTTCCTTTACTAGGGTCATAAAAACGAAACAGCAGATTCATAATCGAGCTCTTTCCTGATCCAGTATGACCAACCAGTGCCACCGTTTCTCCTTGCTTCGCTGTAAAAGAAATGTTTTTCAAGACATACTCATCTTCCTTATAGGCAAAGGAAACGTCCTTAAATTCAACATCACCCTGATAACGATTAATTTTCCCATCACTTACCCTTATTCCCGGCTCATCTAAAAGACTGAAAGCTCGTTCACCCGCCACGAGTGCCTGTTCTAGATTTGCAAACTGATTAACAATCCCTTGGACAGGTTGAAGCAGCCGATTTATAAGGTTAACGATTGCATAGAGCATACCGAGAGAAACAGCTGAAGAAGCAGTTAATGACTGTCCTCCAAAATACCAAATGAAGGCTACCAGTGCTATATTTCTTAATACACTAACCATATTATGACCTGTCAGTGAATTCAGATTCAGCATCTTATTTTGATACGTAAAATGCTCATGATTCATTTTTTCAAAAGACTTTTCCGTGTCTTTTTCACGACTAAAAGCCTGAATAATACTCATTCCAGATATAGATTCATTAATCATTCCATTAATATCACTAATTCTTGCGCGAATAATTTGATTATACTTTGAAGCAAATTTCCGGTAGACATATGTCCACACTACTAATATTGGAATAACCAATAAAGCAATCAGCGCAATAACTGGTTCTAAAATATAAAGAGCAATAAATACACCAATAATATTAATTGTCCCTGAAAAGAAATTTGCTAGTACTGTAACATATAATTCACGTATTGCCTCTGTATCGTTCGTAATACGTGCAACCACTTTTCCAGCTGGTAAGTTATCAAAATAGCGAATCGGCAATCTTGAGATGTGAGTGAAAATATCATTCCTCATCCGTTGGATAATTCGATTTGCTGCTTTTTGCAGGTAATAGCTTTGTCCGTACTGAAAAATTGAGGATAGAATAACCAAGCCTAGATAAAAGGCCAAAAGCAGGGCTATCCGCGAAATTTCTGGCTGATAAAAGGCCATTAATTCTCGTTTAGAGAGAACTTGTGCCTCATACTCTCTTGTTTCATTATTCTTAGTCACACTAAGTGTTGAATCAGTAAGCGTTCTTTTTCCTTCAAACGGAACCAACTCCTCAACAAAGACAAACTTTGTACCCGTTTGAAGGATCCTTACTTCCTGTCCTTTTTGTTCATTGTCAGCAAAGTAACTTCCTCGCTTATACCACGTATCCTGGTAAGAAACGGCATCTTTGCTTTTAGCTGTTTCATACCACGGTGACTCAATTCCTAAAACGTGAGAATCAATCACCTTTTTAGCTACAAACGGTCCAGCTAGATCTGCTGCAACCGATATGGATAACATGATAAGCGCAGCAATAATTATTTTTTTATACAAACAGGCATATTGATAGAGCTTTTTGACTATTTTCATGCACTTACCTCCGCTCCATCTTCCACTTGCTGTCGTTCATATTGTTCCCAATACCAGCCCTGCAGCTTGAGTAGATCTTCATGCGTTCCTTCTTCAATGATCTTCCCTTGATCGAGGACAATAATCCACTCCGCGTGCTGAACGCTTGAAAGTCGATGTGTCGTAATAATGGTCGTTTTTCCTGCTCTTTCCTTTTGGATATTGGTTATAATGGTCGTTTCTGTCTTGGCATCAACCGCTGAAAGTGAATCATCAAGAATCAGTATTTCCGGGTCTTTAATGAGCGCACGTGCGATTGATATCCGCTGCTTCTGGCCGCCAGATAGCGCCACACCCTTTTCTCCCACCATCGTTTCCAGACGCTCTGGGAGCATCTCTAAATCCTTTTCAAAATCAGCTAAACGGATTGCCTCGGCCAGTTCAGCCTCTGTCGCATCCATTTTCCCGAATAAGATGTTATCCTTTACTGATTTTGAAAATAAAAAATGATCTTGTGGGACGTAACCAATCCAGTTTCGAACATCTTCTATTAAATGTTTTTCAAGGGGGATATCTCCGATAGACAATATTCCCTTTCCTAACGGATATTCACGTAATAGCTGCTTCACAAAAGTAGTCTTCCCGCTACCTGTTTTACCGACGATTCCAAGCGTATCTCCACGGTTAACGGCGACTGAAATGTTATCTAAATTAGTTACTTTAGACGATGGATAGGTAAAGTCTACTGAGTCAAAAATAATTTCCTCTGGATGACCCACCGCTTCAGTATTATCTTCATTTTTCACATCTTGTTTCGCAGACATAGTGGTTTGAACACGGTCTAAGGATGCATTTCCTCTTTGCAGCACATTAATCAGTTCACCCATGGCTATCATCGGCCAGATCAACATACCGAGATAAACATTAAAGGAAACCAAACTCCCTAAGGTAATGGATTGCTGAAAGACCATGTAGGCTCCATAACCCAGTCCAATTAAATAACTAATTCCAACCAAAATAGAAATGGTCGGATCAAATAACGAGTCGATTTTAGCGACTTCTAGATTTTTTTTATAAACATCTTCAGTCATATCGTCAAAGCGCTGCTCATCTTCACGTTCTTGTACATAAGCCCGAATGACTCGGACTCCTGCAACAGATTCAAGCACTTTATCATTTAGATCACCGAACGCATTTTGTGCATCGGTAAATCTTTGGTGAATTTTATTACCAAAAACCTGAATCATCACAGCCATAATAGGCAAGGGCAGCACTGCAGCAAAGGTAAGCGTCCAACTAATGGTTGATCCCATCACGAGCAGAATAGTTGCTGTAAATAGAACAGAATCCGCTAACGTCAAGATTCCAAAACCGGCAGTTATTGAAATCGCCTTTAAATCATTTGTCGCCCTTGCCATTAAGTCACCAGTACGATTTCGTTCATAAAAGGTTGGTGTCATTTTTAACAAATGGCCCATAAATCCACTTCTTAGCTTGCGTTCAACTAAAAAGGCTCCACCAAATAACAAGTAACTCCATATATAACTAAAAAGATAACTAGCCGTCCCTACTAATGCTAAATAGAGGATGTATCGCCCAATCCCATTCGAAGTCAACGTACCTTGGTTAATATCATCTATGGCCATTCCGACAAGCTTTGGCGGAATAATCTCCATCACATTCACTAAGCATAAAAATAATATTGCAATACTGTACCGCTTCCACTGTTCTTTGAAAAACCAGGATAGCTTTTTGAATATCGAAAACATGCATTCTCCTCCTTTGTCTCAATGATGTACTAGCCGCTTTCTGGATCTCCTGTGTTCAACAGCATGATCTTTGTCCTTTTAATCATCTCTCATTCCTCCTGTGTATTGTTTATCTATGGAACAGATGCTCTTAGCATCGTACTCCCCTCAAAAAACAAAAAAAGCCTTCGCAGCACACGAAAGCTTTTTAGAATGCACAAAAATGCAAACAGATAAAAAGCGCATGCCGCGGTATGCAGCCTGCGCTTATGTGAACATAACTAAATTCTGTCTAAGACAGATATAAAGCAGGATTCAGGCAGGCTATATTATGAAGATAAATGACATTTGGATTACTCCTCTTCATGTAAGTCATAATCATCGCCTCCCTTCTTTTAATGGTTAAAGTTTCCTTTTATAATAGTAATCCGACTAAAGAATTTTGTCAATTACAAATTTTTATATTTTTCAAATAGTTTAACTCATATTTCCTTTATCGCATATGTATTCTTCATTTTGGCCAGACTGTTTGCTAAAAAGGCAGTGATAGAATGCGTACAATTATATTATTGAACAGGCAGCCAGGCGTTCAAAATTATCATTTATTAATACAAAAAATAGTGTTAGACAAGTTTCTTAATGAACAACCGCACACCATTGTCCAATTAAACGATGTTCAAGTAGAAAAATTTTATACGATTCCTCATGCTTTATTATATGATCTACAGAAAGTAAAGCACGAACCGCTTGACTGTTTACTTATTTATTCGGTCGAAAGTATCCAACGATTCGTTTCCATCTATCCTGAAAAGTGGCTGATGATCTGTACGTATTTTCGTGATATCATAACGGTTACCGGCCCTCAATTTCATACTGCAACAAAAGCTTGGAGGCATAGTCTTTAAGCTTTTTTTGACATGGTTGATTATTCAACCTTCGCAATGGGTAAATACAGATAAAAAAGTATAAGCAGGTGCAGCTATGAATTTATTACATTGGTCCTATATGAAACGCCATCAAGTGAAGGCTTTATATGACACCTTTCCAAACTCACCCGTCATCTTCAGAAAAATTAAAAGCTACTATTTTATTTATTACGTAGAATGGTCCCCGCTCGATCAGCCAGTACATACCCCCGATCTCGAAGCAATGGAACTGCTTCTCAACCGAGAGTTTAATCACGAGGATAATTATCTCGGTCGAAAGAATGAACTGACTGACTATTCTTGATAAATCATTTTTCGAGTCATTCCTCCGTCGACAATTAGATTTATCCCTGTTACAAAGTCATTTTCCTCTGCCGTCAGATACAAACAAGCCCGAGCAATATCCTGAGGACGTCCGACTCGTCTTGAAAAATGCTGAAGATGGTCTTCTGTCCTTAACCGTGCATAGTCACCTGTTTCAATCCAGCCTGGAGAAATAGCGTTCACCGTAATTCGTTCTTGGCTGAGTGAAGCGGCTAGCGCATGCGTCAATGCAACAATACCGCCTTTACTGGCAGCATACGCTTCAGAGTTAGGTTCCGACATTATCGCTCGTGTTGAAGCAAGATTAATAATGGCACCTCCTGTCTCATTTTTCTTCATATATTTTGATACTTCTTTCGAACAGAGAAAGACACTACGTAAATTTGTATTTAGTAGATCATCCCACTCTTCTAATTCTAATTCATGAAGAGGTTTAAATTTTGCTTTCCCAGCATTATTAATTAAAATATCTATCGATCCAAATGACTGAGCAGCTTTCTCCATCAGATGTTGAATGTCCGTTTCCTCTCTAACATCTGTTTTAATAAATATGGCCGACCAGCCTTTTTCTTGTAAACCAGCTGCTGCATCAGCTCCCGCTGCCTCATCTAGATCAGCCAGTACAACCGATGCCCCTTTCTCTGCAAAACCAGCAGCCACTCCTCGGCCAATTCCATTAGATGCACCCGTTACAATAACCGTTTTATTTGAGTAATCCATATTTTGTACTCCTTTCAATAGTTAGCCCAGTTCATACTTATTCTCTAGAATGCTTCAAAAGAGAAAACATAGTAACATCATAGAAATGTCCATCTTGAAGCATGTAATCCTTTAAGATGCCTTCCGCTGCAAATCCGATACTCTTCAACAGCTGACTTGATGCCTTATTTTCCAAATAAACGATGGCACCAATACGATTTAAATCCATCTCACTAAACCCATAGGACATTACACATTGTATTGCTTCCGTTGCATATCCCTTCCGCCAATTACTAGGGTGAAGATCATAGCCGATTTCAGCACGTTTATTTTTCGGCACCCAATTATTAAATCCAATTGTACCTAGTAGTTCATTGTCTTCTTTTTTGACAATTCCCCATCGTATTCCCTGTTTCTTTTGATAACTTTTAGTAAAGTTCGTTATAAGCTGTTTTGCTTGATCCACATTTTCCATCGGTTCCATTCCATAAAAACGAGTTACATCCGAATTAGAAAAGATTGAAAAAATGCTCTTTATATCTTCATTCCCTATTTCTCTTAGAATCAATCGACTAGTCTCAAGCTTCGGAAACATTTACTTTCCCCCTGTATTTTTTATCTCTATTTTATCTATTCGATTTAACTACTTCTATTCCTTTAAAATCGTAAAAAAGCAGCCAGCTAATCTGGAGGGCTGCCAGCTAAATCTATTTATTCTTCCTTTATAGTAATTTCTCGATATCAGCTTCCATATCAAAGGGCTCATCCGCTGGTTCAAACCGTTTAACGATTTGCCCTTCCTTATTAATTAAGAATTTAGTGAAGTTCCATTTAATAGAGTCGCCTCCCAATAGTTCAGGGTGCTCTGATTCTATCATCGCTTTCAGCAGTCTGCTGACTGAATTATTCTTAAAGCCTTGGAATGGTGCTGCTTTTATTAAGTATTGGAATAGCGGGTGTGCCTGCTCTCCGCGAACATCAACCTTCCCAAATAACGGAAATGAAACACCATAATTAATCTGACAGAATGTTTGTATATCCTCATTATTATCAGTTTCTTGGCCGAATTGATTACATGGAAAACCTAAAATAACTAATCCCTTATCTTGATAGCGTTCGTATAATTTTTGCAAATCTTCGTATTGTGGGGTAAATCCGCACTTGCTTGCTGTATTCACAATAATAATTGTTTTACCTTTATATTGTTCAAGTGATATTTCCTGTCCATTCATTTTTTGTGCAGAATAATTAAAGATACTCATCCTATATCCTCCAAGAAATCCGTGTGACTAAGTAAAAAGTCCTATTTAATCATATACATATTTACTATAATTAGCCACCTTAGAACTCTCTCATCCAATTAAAAATAATTATAAAACAACGACTTCTTTCTTCTTTGCTGCATGTTCCTGATTGATAATCTTAGGTAAAATCGTCATATAGAAGAAACCCACAAGTACAAGACAACTCCCTACGATCAAATACAACATTTCAATCGTTACAAAGCTAGGATAAAAAACAGCAATAAGGAATAGTGTCAGCGATTGTGAGAACATCATTACCGGATTAATACATCCCTGAACCCTGCCCATCATCTTCGGATCCACAATGCTTGGAAGCCACCCACCTAACGAGACGTTGACCAATGGCAGGGATAAGGCTACAATCCCTAACCCGCACATATATAGAAAGGTTGAATTAACCAGGGCTCCAAAGATAGTTGCTGTACCAGAAATCAACAGACCAATAATGAGCATATGATGCAGCTCTACCTTTTTTGCTAATACGGAAGCAATAATACTTCCTATTAAAACACCCAGTCCGAAAATAATACCTAAAATAACCGCGTATTTTTCATAATCTAACGGTTCGAGCTTATATTTTAAAATAAACACCTGCATGACCGAAAAACCGCCGTTTACAATTCCAAAAAGGACAAACCCAGAGATTAACGTAAGCAGCAGTTTATTGCGAATTAGATAGAGAAACCCTGACGAGAAATCCTTTATAACTAAGGAAAGATTCAAATCTTTAAGTGTATGTCGGCCATTTGGAAGTCGTATTTCTTCAGTAAATTGGGTCGATTTAATTAAAAAGCCGCTAATAATAAAACAAACCATATCAATGGCAATCGCCCCTTCAATACCAAATGTCCAATAACAGAACACACCCATTCCGCTTCCAAATAACATAAATAAACTAGAGACCATTTGATTTAACCCAGCAGCTGTGGTGTAGTCGTCACTAGATAATACCCCTTGTACAAGAGCAGCCTCCGCGGGAAAGAAAAAGTTACGAATGGCGCTTCGAACAAATAGCAGCCCAAAGATCAACGGCATAATGTCAATTGTTAATAGCAAAAGAAAAATCAGTGAGAGCCCCGCACATATCCAATCGCAGTAAAGGGCAATCTTCCTTCGGTCCAGTCTGTCGGCAAACACTCCCACCAAAAAGAAAACGGCGAGCGTCGGTAAAGAGAACATTAATTCCGTAACCGTTGCATACGCTGGCTGATTTGAAAAACGATCAAGCAGATAGAAGGTGAAAGCGGTGAGTCCAATTGTGCCTCCCATTTGTGATGTAAAGGTAGCAAAAAACAATTTTGTGTAATTTGAATTACGAAAAATCCCGATAATATTGGTCATTTAATTCCCTCATTCTGTTTTTCTTTTAATACTACCTAGGAATCTTTCGATAAAAAACCGCCTTCTGGACATTTTTTATTCAGACTTTAGGCGGACGGAAGTTCATACTTTGTACACTAACAGACACACTTCTCCATCATCCAGTTGTGTTTTTTAGTACCTGCCCTCTTATATTCCATATTTATATGTATATCAAAATAATATTTACCAGGATCAAAAAATAGGTTTCAAATAGAATTGGACGGGTAAATATCTATCATAAGCAAGCATAACAAATAAAATGACTATTCAACTTACACCTCGATGAGATCATACAATTAACTGGTATATTACTTAAAAAGGAGTATAGAACTATGAATCAAACAATTTCATCTAAACTTACCTTCGATAAGAAATTAAGCATGCAGCAAATTATGGATCTGTTTGAAATTTCCAAAAATTATGAAGGCAGCATTTACTTTGTATGTAAGAACAGAGTTGTTGAACCAGAACGGTTATCAAAACTCGTTTCCTTTATGCTTACCCTGGAGGACTGTTCTGATTTAAAAATTATGATTGAAGGTCCTGAAGTTCAGGCCATTATGCAGAAAATCAATGAATGCTGTGCTGGATCTTACGTTTCTGAAGACAAGATGGACTTTGTTGTACATTCTAATCATAAAATTAAACTCTAATGAGTAAACTTACTATTACTCCACGAAAGTGATGTGAAAAAAACATGAGAACAATCTTAATGATCATTGGCGCTATTGTCGTAATCGGTATTATTGCTAACTTTATCTTTTAATTAACCTGGACTGCCTTATGGCAGTCCTTTTTCATGTTACATTCTCTTTGATATACTCATATAATTTCTCAATGCATGTTCCAGACACCCGTTAATCAATTAATATGCGAATTAAAGAACTCTAGGATTTTCTTGTAGACATATATTTCATTTTCCTTTTTCGTAAATCCATGTCCCTCATCTTCTAGAACTACATATTCCACTTTCCGCCCTTTTTCCTTCAATGCAGCCACAATTTGATCTGATTCCTGTTGAACAACACGCGGATCATTCGCGCCTTGGATCACTAACATGGGCTTTGTCATCCCGTCTATATAGGTTATTGGCGAATCTGCAGTTAATCTTTCCTTATCTCTCACTGGATTCCCTACCCATTGCTCTGCAAATGACGCCCAAAATTCCGGAAAAGAATCAATAAATGAAAATAAATTACTCGGACCAAAGATATCAACTACCGCTTTAAAGTATTCTGGATGGCGGCCGTGTAAAAGCAAAGCCATATATCCTCCATAGCTGCCGCCTAAAAGCAGTATCTTATCACTATCTGCATATCCCTTCTTAATTAACCAATCAATACCCGTAATATTATCTAAACGGGGGCCATGACCCCAATCTCCCTCAACCATTTTCATAAAGTTTAAACCGTAGTTCGACGAGCCTCTAAAGTTAGGTGCAAAAATAGAGTACCCTTGATTCACAAGAAATTGGAAAATCCCGCGAAATGATTTACGTTCACTTGATTGGGGACCTCCATGCGGCCATAAAATCATATGACCATTCGAATTTCCTTCCTTTGCTTTGAATAAAAGGGACTCAATTTCTAAACCATCAAATGTCGGATAACGCAGCACTTGGGGTTCCACCAATTCTTCTTCTCGAACACCTGGTACTCTATAGTCTGTTAACGCCATCCAGGAACCTCCAGCTTCCATTGAAACAAAAAGATTAGCCGGCTTCGCAGCACTTTTGCCTAGCATATATACATGACCGTTTGGCATAATTATCATTTTCACAATAATATCAACAGGTTTTTCAATCTTTTCATTTTTCCCATTCGTAATTGTATATCGATAAAGCCTGTCTTCTACACCATAAGAACCTACAATATACAGTGCATGCTCTTTTTTTGAATAATAAATGTTTGTAAAATCCTCTTTATCCAATTGAAGAACTTTTGTAAATTCCTTTGACTGAAGATCAAACTTTGCTAAGTAGCTAAGGTCATCATCATAGTTTGTTAAGAAATAAATCTCTTCTTCAGAAACATAGACTAAATCGGTTACTGTGTGATGCGTATCCGTTGGTGGTGTAAGTAAAATGTGCTCACCATCAATTTGAACATGCGCTAAGCAATATGTATTACCAAACTGCGTGCTATAAACAAATGATTTTTCTTCAGGGCTGACCGCAGAGATAAAAACAGGTGCACCACTACCTTCTATGAGGAGCTTTTCCTTGCCACTCTCTATGTCATAAACATGACTATTTAAATATTTTGCATTACTAATTGTGGTTGAGTAATACAGTTTTCTGCCATCATCAGTCAAATGTCCGAAAAAATGACGTTCTCCCTCTGCATACCGAATTGGAACTAAGCTTCCGCCCTCTGGTTTAATCGCATAAATTTGACTGTTTTCATCACCATCTTTATCAAAACCGACTAAAAGGAATTCACCTGTTTTGGAATAAGTAATAAAATCTGAGATTTGATTATGAAACGTTAACGGATATGGAAACCTCTTCTCAAAATCCATTCCCCACAAATTAAAATGGCCATTAAAATTTGTACAGAATACAATCTGTTTTTCATCAGGACTAACCGCAAAATCAACAAGAGTTAAATTTTGCAAAAAGTGTGTAATATCCGACTTTTCAAACTGAAGCATACTTACTCCTCTTTTCTTAAAAATTTTCTCTGATAGGCTTTAACGGAAACCTATCTCAATATTCTATCTTTTTATTATATAAGATAATTAATAAAAATGGGGTTATATTCCATAACTAAACATCTCTTATTCGCAACTCCGCAAAAAAAAACATCTTCCGATTCAACAATGAATCAGAAGATGCCCACCTTAACCTTTTTAATTGCCGCCGTTATTAAATAGTTTATTACGCCATTTGTTCCAGCCCTTTTTAAATTCTTCTTTCTTATCTTCCCAAAAGTTTTTTTGGTTCTCTTCTTCAGCTTTTCTTTCTTGTTCTTCAATTAAGGGACCAATATCATCTGCTTCAAACGATTTTGATTCTTGGTACTGTAATGATTGAGCCATAATTTTTTGAAAAATTTTGGTAGCCCCTTCACTACTATAGGTCGTTAAGTAATGATCTTTATCTGTTTTATCATACCCAACCCAAACAGCTCCAACTAGTGATGGTGTATAACCTACAAACCACTGATCTTTAACTCCTGATATGCCCTCTATCGGAACCTGTGTGGATCCAGTTTTCCCAGCAATCTCATGGCCTTCGACTGCGGCGTTTACACCTGTCCCATACTTGACCACACCCAAGAGCATTGAATTCATTTTCGCTACTACTTCTTTTGTGGCAACCTTTTTCGATTGTTCTTTCCACACAGCGATTTCTTTTCCATTGGGATCTTCAATTTTCACAATAGCATGAGACTCGTTCCGTACACCATTATTAGCAAACACCGTATACGCTTCTGCCATATCCTGAGGAGATACTCCCTTACTCATCCCTCCTAATGCGATAGATAGGTTACGATCATCCTTTTCTAAGGGAAGCCCAAAGTCCTTTAAGGAATCAACACCTTTTTGGATACCGATTTCGTTAAGAAGCCACACAGTCGGGACATTTAATGATTCCATGACCGCTTCATACATAGGAACTGTTCCCTTATACTGTCCATTTAAATTTTCCGGATTATAATTACCAAAAGCCATTTTTTCATCGACCAAAGGATCTGTTAATTCATACCCCTCTTTCAGTGCAGGCACATAAACAGCCAACGGCTTAATGGATGATCCCGGTGATGTAATCAACTGAGTAGCCCTGTTATAGCCAAGAAATTGGTGTGTACCCCTGCCGCCGATTAATGCTTTTATCCCTCCGGTTTTTGGGTCGATTAAGATGGTTCCACTTTGGACAAGGTCCGGGCTTGTACCAGTTGGAAAATTTGAATCTTCCTTATAAATTGCCTCGGCAATACTTTGAACTTCTTGATCCAATGTAGTATAGATTTTATAGCCGCCGGTCAGCAATTCATCCAAATCAATCTTATACATTTTAGAAGCCTCTGCTAAAACATGATCGACATAATATGGATATTTTCCTTTAAGCGGATCTACTTGATCAACCGAAGCAAGAGTAATTGGTTCTTTCTTCGCTTGTTCAGCGTCCTCAGCACTTATTAATTTCAGATCATCCATTCGGCTAAGGACTAGATTTCGTCGATTAATCGCACCTTCATAGTTTTTATAGGGATCTAGTTTACTTGGAAGATTTATGACGCCTGCAAGCATCGCTCCTTCCGAGATGGTTAATTGCTCTACATCTTTTCCAAAATACATTTGGGATGCTTTATTAATTCCCCAAGCTCCATGTCCGAAGTAAACCTGATTAAGATACATTTCAAGGATTTCTTCTTTCTTATATTCATGTTCAACTTCTTTCGCAAGAAAGTATTCTTGTATTTTTCGTTTATAGGTTCTGTCAGATTCAAGTAATGAAATTTTTATGAACTGCTGTGTTAGCGTACTGCCCCCTTCAACAATTCCACCCGCCTTCAGGTTATTAACCATCGCACGCGTTATCCCCTTATAGTCAATACCATGATGTTCGTAAAAACGGCGGTCTTCAATTGCTATCACAGCATTTTTTACATGTTCAGGTACTTTTTCTATCGATACTCCCTCCGACTTGTTTGCAGTCACAGTACTCGCCAATTCT
Source organism: Peribacillus psychrosaccharolyticus ATCC 23296 (assembly GCF_000305495.1). Lineage (GTDB taxonomy): Bacteria > Bacillota > Bacilli > Bacillales > DSM-1321 > Peribacillus > Peribacillus psychrosaccharolyticus. The sequence goes on from NZ_AJTN02000001.1 coordinate 26,037, forward strand.
TTATTTTGGTCATAAATTTTAGTAGAATGACCAATCTGATTCTTAAGTTGACTGATATCAGTATCTGGTAATACAGAATATATAAAGCCAGCTGCTGCTAGTGTAATAATTGACAGTAATAAGATACCAACCTGAACAAAACCAATTAATCTGGCCCTTTTCCGTTTTTTTGTTCTTAACCGTCGATACCCTTCCATAACAATCCCTCCAACAATCAAAAAATCTTCGTATGGTAAAACCTATTTGGTTAAAAACTTTTATCTCTCTTTATTATGTCACTAGTTTAATGATTTCCCAATAAACATACACTAATCCTAAAAAAATAGCAGTCGAAGTAAATCGACTGCTTGAACCTTTACCGATCATTAGAATGTTTAATGGATAAAGACATTTCTTTATATAAGGTTTGCAAATACATATAGACAATTTGTTTTGTTTTATCATCGGTGCCTAATACTTCTAGATGGGTTAAGCAGCGTTTGATTGTAGGGTGTATTTTCGGAATATTACATTGCATCTTACCACCTCTTTCTAGACAGCATATTATTATAATATACCAACTGTTCCCATTTTTATAGATGACCATCGTCTTATTTGGTGCATTTTGTCATATTACCTATAATTAACTATGGATATATTTTGTAAAAGAGGGTATAACAAAATAAACCGTTATCCCTTCATCTAGAGTCGTGAACCATTTAGATTAAAACTTTTGAGGAGATGAAGAAACATGGAAGTAGAATTTAACCATATCATCGCAGCTTATGATGGAACACCAAGCGGAAAAAGAGCAATCGAGTACGGCATAAAGCTGCATAAAACATATTTAGGCTCTCATCTGACCATTGTACATGTTTTTAATGAAAAGGTTGAACAGCGAACAGTAGGAAAATCTATGTCTGAAATTAATGAAGGATATTATATTGATCCTTCTCAAAATCAACCTGTGCTTGCAATGGAACCTGGTTTTGCACAGGCGGATGATACACATACAGTCGTAAAAAACAGTGTGACCATGGCTGAAAGCACAGTAAGAAGACTACTAAGCGAACACCAAATACAAGGTCGCTTCGAAGTATTAGAAGGAAATACAGGAGACAGCATCTGTAGTTATGCTCAAAGAACAGATGCCAGTCTTATTATTGTAGGAGAAAGTGAGAAAAGCGGATTGAAGAAGTTTTTCTTAGGCAGTACCAGCAGTGCTGTTATTAAAGATTCTCCATGTCCAGTTTTAATTGCGAAAATGAATAGACCTCATGACATTTCTAATAAGGAATAAACACAAACAAGGCCGATTCTCCTAAAGAGAACGGCCTTGTTTGTCGGTGGAAATTAATTCTTGAAAGCGATTCTTAGCTTCCAATTCATCTAAACTACTGTAGATTCTGTAATGCTCATCATCGAGAATACGGTAATGCAGACTAATATTATTTTTTTGTAAGATGTAACCTGACATGACGGACACTTCTGTCCACCATACCTTGCCGCCCAACGTCTTTTCTTTACGTTGTGTAACGCCAGAGCGGACCGTGGTATCAATCGTCTCTAGCGGGTCACCGCCTAATGCCATTTGAAGAAGAGTATGTTCACGAAACAAAGCACATATGGCAATGACAACCGTCCAGCTGGCAGAAACTCGTTGTTTTTCAATCTGTACAAGTGTTTTTTTAGATAACCCAAGCATTTCGGCCATCTTTTCTTGTGAATAACCAAGATCTAAACGAATGGATTTGATTATACCTGAAATACGGGCAACAATTTCTTCTCGATTCATACGTCACCTTTCAGCATTTTAGTGCCATCTTACACTCCTTTAATAAAAAAAGACAGAAAACCGTTTCAATATGCTTTTTTCAGAAGTACGTTTGAAGCCGAAGAATACAACATGGCTACTACTACTCCTGAAAGAAGAAAACTTGCCAGCATATATGTGCCGTTGTAGACCAGGGAAAATGTAACAACTGGTGTACCGGCAGGGGCGGATGATCCAAAAAAGAAAATTCCAGATATAACATGACAAATATACCTCAAGAAGCTCCCTGTAAACATTCCTGCTATTCCGTAGAACAACCCCATTTTTTTGTTGCCATTCTTATAATAAGTACTTACGCGACTCATAAAAACACCTGAAATCCCCACTACAGTAAAGGCTAGAAAATAATCAATAAACCCCTGAATAGGATGGGCAATCCAAGCTGTTCCACTGACAACTTGTAAAAGGCCGAGTAAGAATCCAGTGGAAAGCCCGCCTTTTATCCCCCAGCGATAAGCCATGAGAAAAATCGGCACCATTGCAATAGATACTGATCCACCCTGCGGCCAAATTCTTGAAAAAATAAACCCTGATACTAAATCAAGTAATAATGCCAGTGAAGAGAAAACAGCTACCTCAACTAAAAATAATGTCTTATGATTCATTTTCCTTCCCCCTTCTTCTTTGCGGGAAGCGTTCATGAGTATCTGCCATTGTTTTTTGCACGCAAAAAAGCAATGACAGAGGGTTATGGATCAACCTGCATTGCTTTATCCAAAACCACATCCCTACGTTAGCATTAACTAACAGGTTCATAGGGTAAGAACTCATTCGCTCACTCTCAGCCATCCGGCTCCCCTTGTGGATATATTCAATTATCCTTACACAAAATATACTATTAATTTCAATAACATACAAGTTATTAAATTCTAGACTTTTCGACAGATTTGCTTAAGGCAACAAATTTATATCAAGGAAATACAGCTGAAAAACCCCAATTTAAATTGCTCCAGACGACTCTTTTTCTATAGACACACACACATTTACTTTGGTATCTTTAACAGGCAATTGTGGGAGGTAAAATATATGTACCAAGACAAATGCTCTATTACCGCTGAAAAAGGAGCATATGTAAGTATAGCTGCCTATTTGTTCCTTTCTGTATTAAAGCTGAGCATCGGCTATTTCGGTCATTCTCAGGGTTTATGGGCAGATGGCTTAAATAATACAACTGATATTCTTGCCTCACTAGCCGTCCTAATCGGGTTAAAGATCTCAAAACGCCCGCCTGACGAGGACCATGCTTATGGACATATGCGTGCAGAAACCATCGCATCCTTAGTATCAGCATTTATTATGGCTTCTGTTGGGGTTCAAGTAATCGTTACCGGTATTCAAACCTTTTTTTCAGGTCATCATGAAACACCAAGTATATTGACTTCATATACCGCTCTGTTTTCGGCCATCTTCATGTACGGAATATACCGTTATAATTTAAATATAAGTAAGAAGATTAACAGTGCTTCTATTAATGCCGTTGCTCAGGATAATAAATCTGATGCATTAGTAAGTCTTGGTGCATTGGTTGGAATCATCGGCACACAAATTGGAATTAACTGGCTTGACTCCATCGCTGCTTTACTCGTTGGAATCATTATTTGTAAAACCGCCTGGGATATTTTTCGTGATTCAACCTATTCGCTGACTGATGGGTTTGATGAACAACTTCTTCAAACAATCGGAGAAACCATTAGTAAAACTCCTGGCGTAAAAGAAATGAGCGAAATTAAAGCACGCATGCATGGTAATCAAATTCTAGTCGAATCTACGATTCATGTTGATTCAACCTTAAGTATCCTCGAAGGTCATCACATCACTGAGAAAATTGAAGAAAACTTGAGCAGGCAACATAATATTAAACAAGCAATTATTCACGTCGAACCATTTACTAAGTAACTAGCTGGTCATTTTTCGAGTGACCATTCTTGATTTGTAACCTCACTAAACTTAAGCTAGTATTCTTTTTACAAGCTAAATCACTATTGAGTGTCTAAAAAAGGACTTTTATCTCTATTTATCGAATGTAGATAAACGAATCATTTTTTAAAGTTATGGAGGGTATGATGAATTACTTTGAAGAAGCTCTTGAAGTCCTTATTTCCGAAAAGTCCTCCATCGCAGCTGAATGGTCTAAAACCATTACTAATACAGTAAAGAATCCATTTAAAGATGGTAATCACGAAAAAGGAATGCTGCTTTTCGACCTAATAATCCAAGCTTTGACTGAGAAAAAAACAGAAATGATTGATTCTCAAATTAAAAATTACGCCCACATTGTTGCTTCTGATAGAATGCAGGCAGAGGTCAATATAGCTGAATTTATAAAAAGTGTTTCATTAGGAAGAACAATTTTATTTAATCGGTTACTTCCATTAAATCCAACAATTGCTGAAAGTCATGAATTCCTGTTAATCATTAATGATTGTTTTGACCAATTCATTTACCATACTGTTGAGCATTACTCAGAACTTAAATCAAAAATGAATGAAAACCACTATTACTTTATTAGTTCTACTCATAAAGATAGGTTAACCCTGCTTGGGCAGATGACATCATCTTTTGTTCATGAATTTAGAAATCCACTTACATCAATAATGGGATTTATTCAGCTTTTGCAAGATGAAAAACCAAAAATAAAATATTTAGATATTATCGCCAAGGAATTAACTCAGCTCAATTTACGAATAACCCAGTTTTTGAATATTTCTAAAAGGGATACATACGATTTAACTATTGAATTATTTTCCATTGAACAATTGACCAATGAGGTTATTGAATTTTTATATCCAAGTATTCTAGGAGCAAATTCATCCATTACCTCCTCATTTACAGAAACTTTTTTTCTAAAAGGTTCGAGGGAAGAGTTTCGTCAAGTATTGTTAAATATTATTTTAAATGCTTTAGATATCTTATCATCTGTTTCCAATCCAACAATTACGATCAATACCGAGAAAAGCAAATCGAATATGCTTAAACTAACGATTTCAAATAATGGTCCAAAAATAGACGACAGTATCTTTCCTCACCTATTTGAGCCCTTCTTTACAACGAAAAAAAGGGGGACTGGACTAGGTTTATTTGTCTGTAAGGAAATCATCGAAAAACATGGGGGTACGCTAACCTGTGATTCTTCCGACCAACTCACCACATTTATTATTGAGGTACCTTACGTATCGAATCAAGAATAAAAGTCAATCTGTTACTTTTAAAGCTTACATACTAGACCTTGATGGATAATTTTATCATCTTAGAGAATATGGGGAGACTAAGCCTGCTCGAAAATTTTGACTGAATGACCTATTGTTCTTTATACTTAAAGGATAGAGGGTGATTCATTGAGCGTATGGGCATGGGCAGATTAATTAGATAGATAAACTCTGTACTAACATGTCTACCATTATTTATGTATATACTAATCAAGAAAATTTAATCAAAAAACAATAACTATTAATCAGTTCTAGGAGGTGACCGGGACGATTTCCGCAGTTTGCATTTATAGAACTTGAACATTTAATTCAAACGATTCAAGTTCTGTATACTGTAGAATCCGCCCCAACATGGTTGGACATATTTAATTTAATCTTAGTTTTCATTTTAATTGCTTTAACTGCTTTTTTCGTAGCATGCGAATTTTCGATTATTCGTGTGCGTGGTTCAAAGATTGATCAGCTTATTGAAGAAGGACATCCAAGAGCCGAAGCTGCACGCCAAGTAACAGGGAATCTTGACGAATATTTATCTGCTACCCAGCTGGGAATTACGATTACTGCACTAGGTCTTGGGTGGATTGGTGAACCCACAATGAAAAGTATTTTGGCACCAGTCTTAGAGAAGCTTCATATTTCAGCAGATGTTTCAGGAATTTTAATATTTTTAATTGCCTTTTCTGTTATTACTTTTTTAAATGTAGTTGTGGGTGAGCTAGCTCCGAAAACAATCGCGATCCAAAGAGCAGAGCAAGTCAGTTTGCTAATATCTAAGCCATTAATTATGTTTCATAAGATTGCCTTTCCATTTATTTGGTTACTAAATCACTCAGCACGTCTTGTCACAGGTTTATTTGGATTAAAACCTGCTTCGGAAGGAGAGATTGCACATTCCGAGGAGGAGCTTAGAATGATTCTTTCTGAAAGCTATAAGAGCGGGGAAATTAATCAAGCTGAATACAAATATGTGAATAATATTTTTGAATTTGACGACCGAATTGCCAAGGAAATTATGGTTCCGCGTACTGAAATCATTACACTTTATAACGATGGTACCATCCAAGAGTTTATTGACATTGTGAAGGAAGAGAAATTCACTCGTTATCCGATTGTAGATGGAGATAAAGACCATATTATTGGGATGATTAATATTAAGGAAGTTTTTTCTGATTTTGTTAAGAAAAGAAAAAGCCCTTCAACGAGTTTAAAACCATACACTCGCCCTGTTATTCGTGTTATGGAAAATATCCCTATTCATGATTTACTTGTAAAAATGCAAAAAGAACGTATTCATATGGCCGTATTGATGGACGAATACGGCGGCACTTCAGGATTAGTAACGGTTGATGATATCCTTGAAGAAATCGTTGGCGAAATCCGTGATGAATTCGATATAGACGAGGTACCTTCTATTAGAAAGATTAAAGACGGACATTATATGTTTGATGCCAAGGTTCTCGTCAAAGAAGTTAATGATCTTCTGGGTATTCACCTTAACGAAGAAGACGTTGATACAATCGGCGGATGGATTCTAACAGAAAATTATGATGTACATGAGAATGATATTATTGAAAAAGATGGCTTCTGTTTCAAGGTCATAGAAATGGAAGATCACTCAATAAAGTGTATTGAAGTAACAAAAAATCTCGAACGACTACGGTTAGAGAATGAAATTAATATAGAGAATTAACAAAAGGCTTGCAGGTTCTCTGCAAGCTTTTTTTATCATTTATTTTGTTTGTTTCGAAAGAATTCTTTTCTTGTGACAACCACGATTGGCTCATTGGTATTTCGGTTCCACCAAAAATACACAACCGCTAATATGATTAATAAAGAAAGTCCGCCTATATAGGGTGCTGAGGCTTCTTTTACTAAAAGCCACTGATCTCCTAGGGTTTTACCCAGCCATAAAAAAAGGATTGTCCATGGAAGGATGGCTAATACAGTATAAACAATGAATCGTATAGGTGACATCTTTGCAATCCCAGCTGGTATAGAGATAGCATGCCTCACAATGGGAATGAATCTCGCAATAAATACGACCCCTGCTCCGTACTTTTTGAACCATCTCTCGGCTGCGTCCATTTGATGTTCATTGATTAAAATATATTTTCCATACTTCAGCAAAAATGGACGTCCTCCATAAGAACCAGCCCAATAAAGAAATAATTGTGCCACGGTCCCCCCAATCGTTCCCGCTAAAACGGCACCGCCAAAGCCCATTTTTCCTTGGCTGATTAGATACCCCCCATATCCCAAAACTAGTTCACTAGGAATGATTTCAATCATTAAACCGAACATAATTCCGAAATACCCCAAATCAGAAAAAAAAGCCAAGCATTTCATTATGATGTCTGACATATATGTCCCCTTACCTGGTTATTTAGTTTATTCTATGAGGAAAAGAGGCATTCTAGTACAGGCTTTTGCTCGTTATGCAGGTTTTAAACAAATAAAAAAGCATACCCTGATTAGCGGCACGCTCATGACTTATAATTCGCTCATTTTTCGTTTATCTGGTTTTATACAGGCTAATTGTTGGGAAAAAAATGAAGTTTGAGACATCAGGACTTCCGGATCATCGCGAAAAACAGTTGAGAATATTTCATGGCGTGATTTTGTCTTTTCAACTTGTATTCCCATATTCTTGAATTTATTGATTAATTCATTACCCAACTACGTCACCCCTTCAGATTACTTGTTATTTTTTACTTTCCCTTAATAAAGTCAAGTAAAACCTCTTTTTCTCACTACACAGTCTGTTACTTGACATTTTTTTAGGAATGGAATACTCGTCATTTGATTATTTAGAACCGCTAATAATTACTTAACATAGTGAAAAATCTGTAAAACTCTTTAAGGTCCTCACTAAGTTCCTCTCTTCATAATATATTGCCTGTATAACCAACAAAAAGATGACAGTACAAAAAGAATTGGGTCCCTTTCTTTTCTGCACCGGCCATCTTTTCCTAAAACATAGTTAACTAAACTGTCTCTTTAACCGTAATAGATGTCAATATAGCAACAAACAGAATGGTCAAACCTGAATACAAAAATGTCGTCATACCTACAATACCAATTCCAGAAAAGATGATGCATACATCTATGCCAAAGATAATCAGACCAGGATTTATCGCTAGTTTATTTGCAATGATCTTTGCCAGTAAATCCGTCCCTCCTGTAGTCGTCTCGTACCGGAGCATTAAGCCAATACCCAAGCCGATAAATGTTCCGCCTAATATGGCGTTAATGTATACAGGTATGTCCCAACTGATTTGAAAACCAGAAAGCCAATCAACACACAAGGAAGAGATCAATAGCCCATGAAGACTCTGAATGAATAATTTCCTCTGATAATACCACGCATATATATAGAGAGGAATGCTCATAAAGATCATACTCAGCCCAGTTGGGAAGTCGAAATAGTAATGAATCAACAGGCCAATTCCAATCATACCGCCGTCGAGCAAATGGAAAGGACTGAGAAAGAAATTAACACCAATTCCAAGGAGTAAACTTCCTACCAGAATTGCTCCTGCCTTTTCTAATAGATGCATTGTATATCCCCCTTCCCTGCTTATCACATTAAATATATGATGGTTGTCCTATTATAGTCGTACATGATTAGCAAATAAATATATTCTGAATATTCTATTTAATAAGACGTATTAATGGTAAAAACCACTAAAAACCGTTAATATTGAAGGCGTAACCACCATATAGATGAAATACTACCTTTTTACGCTGCTTTAGGTCATTTGACGGTTTTAATAAGTTTTTCTATAATTAAGTTATTTAAATAGAAGCAGAGGTGATTGATGGGATGATGCTAACGAATAATTGTTAGAACAAGCTTGCATAGGCAAACTAGTTTTGCAATTTCCCGTCGGACTTACCCTGATACACTTATATTATTTTTTAATATCTTAGGAGGTGGGCTCCTTATTTGCCTTGATAGGCGAATTAAGGAAACTATTTGGACATAATAAACTTGGTTTTTGTAGCCATTTTAATTGCTTTGACGGCATTTTTTGTAGCTTCAGAGTTTGCAATTGTTAAGGTGAGAAGTTCAAGAATTGACCAGTTAATCGAAGAAGGGAAACAGAATTCTCTTAAAGCAAAGCGAATTGTATCCAATTTGGATGAATATTTGTCAGCCTGTCAGCTAGGCATTACCATTACTGCACTAGCTCTTGGTTGGATTGGCGAGTCAACAGTGGAAAAAATCATTGGACCCCTTCTAACCGGTATAAATATTCCCGATAATGTTTCCCATATTCTTTCTTTTGCAGTCGCCTTTATCTTTATCACCTTTCTTCATGTTGTTGTGGGAGAATTGGCACCAAAAACGCTGGCCATTCAAAAAGCTGAAGAAATTACGCTGCTTGTATCCAGACCGCTGATCTTTTTTAATAAGATTATGTATCCCTTTACTTGGGTATTAAATGGCTCAGCAAGGCTTCTTATTCGTACTTTTGGTTTACAGCCTGTTTCAGAAAATGAAATTGCCCACAGTGAGGAAGAATTGCGAATTATTCTATCTGACAGCTACAAAAGTGGTGAAATCAACCAATCAGAGTTTAAATATGTAAATAAGATTTTTGAATTTGATGATCGAATTGCTAAAGAAATTATGGTTCCTAGGACTGAGATTGTCACATTTTCCAAGGATGATACGATTGAAGATTTCTTTACCATTATGACTGAGGAAAAATTCACTAGATACCCTGTTATTGACGGCGACAAGGATCATGTGATTGGAATGGTTAATGTGAAAGAATTTTTCACAGAAATGATTACAAACAAAAATCAGTCAACAAAAACCATCGAACCATATATCAGACCAATTATTCGTGTTATTGATAGTATCCCTATTCATAACTTGCTTTTAAAAATGCAAAAAGAACGTATTCATATCGCCATCTTGATGGATGAATACGGTGGAACCTCTGGCATGGTTACAGTTGAAGATATCTTAGAAGAGATTGTTGGAGACATACGTGACGAATTCGACTTGGATGAGATACCAGATGTACGAAAACTCAAGGATGACCATTATATCGTTGATGCTAAACTACTAATCTCCGAAGTAAATGATTTATTGGGACTTGAGATTATGTCTGAAGATATTGATACGATTGGCGGTTGGATGCTGACTGTAAATTACGAGGCTAAACAAGGGGATATCTTAACACAAGGACCTTTTAGTTTTAAAATTAAAGAGATGGAAGAACACCATATCCGCTACATCGAGATATACAAGCATGTTCAGCCCGTTTCAGAAATCAAACAATTCCCCATTCAACAAACTGAAATTGTTTCATAACCAAACACCCCTGCTCACATCGAGCAGGGGTGTTTTATTTTAAACTGCTAAACTTATGAATGTCACTGAATTAAAAGAGCAGCAGGATAAGAATAACTGCCGCAGCCAATTGACAGCTGGCTAGAAGCACCGTATATAAACCAGCTTTTGCCCCCTGCGCAATTAAATCAGCAAATTTCACTCTCAGTCCAATTCCTGCAAGGGCAGTAATTTCTAAGAAGTTCCCCGTTTTCTTCATACTCAGTTCAAGCAATTCCGGCAGGGCTAAACATGTATTTATCGTACATAGAATAAAAAAGCCTTTAATATACCAAGGAATAGTGTACCATTTGGTTCTCTGCACTGAGGGTTGTTTCTTCCCGCGTAAAGAGACTAATAAGGAAATAACGCCTGCTAAGAGCAGAATACGAACGATCTTAAATATAGAGGCCTGATCCTTTACCTCCTCACTAACCATACTTCCACTGGCAACCACTTGACCAACAGATTGGAGTACACCTCCAATTAAGGCTGATGAAGGGAGTATCCTATCACTATAAAGAAGTCCTACAAGCCATGGAAGGACTAACATCAAAATAGTTCCTGTGAGATTCACCATCGTTATGGCTAACCCCTTTTGTTTTTCATCTGCGCCTATAGCCGGTGCTACAGCCGCGATGGCTGATGAACCGCATACTGCATTTCCACCAGCCATCAACATCCGAAAATCTTCTGGTAGCCCCATCCTTTTTCCCATCCACAGAGCAGCAGTTACTGTACTCATCATGATTAACAGGATAAACAAAGCTCCATTCCATCCAATTGCAGCAATTGCTTGGAAGCTGACTGTGGCACCCAGAAGAATAATCGCTGTATATAATAAAGTGGATTCTGAAAATTTCGTTCCTGCGTCTAGCCGAGAATATTTGCTTACTCCTAAATTCCCTAGAATAATCCCAGATAAGATGGCAATGGATCCAGCTCCGAGATTAGGAAACCATTCCCCTGCAAATAAAGACCCTGTTCCAATTATCATGCAAACCAATAACCCCGGTCCTATCTTCCTTAATTGATTGCCCATATACCCCATCCCAAAGTAAAAAATTTCATATCTATCATACTTTTATTCTCTCCCTCCAGCAAGCTGCAGCTTAGTATCTACAGCTAAAACAATTAAAGTTATTGCTCAAAAAAAACCCTGCATCGATAAATCGATGCAAAGGGCTTTATCATACATTGAACTTCCTGACTAATGCCTGAAGATCTTCAGAAAGATGTGAAAGTGACTCTGATGATGACGCGATTTCTTCCATCGCTGCAAGCTGTTGTTCCGTTGCTGCTGAACTTTCTTGGCTGGCCGCCATACTTTCTATTGAAAAATGTTTAACTTGAAGGACAGCTTGTACAATATGCGCACTGCTGACAGCTAATTGTTCAACTGCTGTAGAAACATCTTGGACTTTTTCTGATACATTTCCAACCGATCCCGTAATTTGTATAAATGCCTCATTAACATCTTGTGTTTGAAGCATTCCCGATGCTGTCTTTTTATTCCCAGCAGCCATTAATTCCACTGCTTTACTCGTTTCATCCTGAATCACACCAATCATGGACGAAATCTGTTCAGCCGATTTTTTTGATTCCTCGGCGAGTTTTCGTACTTCATCAGCTACTACGGCAAAACCTTTTCCATGTTCTCCTGCTCTTGCCGCTTCTATTGCCGCATTTAAGGCGAGTAAATTGGTTTGATCAGCAATACTCGTAATCATTCCAACAATCTTACTAATTTCATCAGATCGATGTCCAAGCGATTCAATCATATAAGAGGCATCTTTGACAGATTCATGTATCGCCTCCATTTGCTGAACGACATTTTCGACTTTTTCCATCCCTGCCTTACTTACAAGGCTTGCTGTATCTGCTGCTTTTTCCATTTTGTCACCGCTTGAAGAGATGGCTTGGATTCCCGCCGTCATTTCTTCAATAGACTCTGAAATATGATCGAGTTCAAAGGCTTGTTTATCAATTAAAACCGCATTGCCTTCAGTCAATCTCGCTACCTGTTTGGCAGCCAGATTGCTTTGCTCTGCGCTGGCTGAAAGCTCTTCACTACTCGATGCAACCTGTTCAGAGGATTCATGAACTAATTTAACTACGCTGCGTAAATCATGTACCATTTTATTCATTGACGATACCAGTGTCCCAATTTCATCACGATTTTTTACTTTAATTGTTTGAATCGTTAAATCTCCATTAGCCACTTCCTCTATTGCTGCGGAGGTTTTGCGGATGGGCAGCGAAATGTGCCTGCCCAATGTGATCGCAAACCCTATTCCAATGAACACGCCTGCCAGATCAACAATCAAAACAATCAGCTGGATTCTATTTGTCTTATGATTTTCCACTTTTTTAATTTCAATCATTTGCTTTTCCTGGTAATCTTTATACATGACCATTTTTTCTGTAAATGTTCTTCCAATCCCAGCCTCCGTTGCTTTCAAGATCGTCATATACTCTTCCTCACTGCCGGACTGTTTATAATGCAGCTGCCTGTCTGCTGCTTGCTGAAAGGCTTTCTCAGCATCACTAATATCATTCAACAGCTTCTTACCAGTTTCAGTTTTTTCTCTACTGAGTACTTTCTTAACTAACGCTTTCATTTCTACAGTACTTTGTTTATAGTTTTCTAAATATTTTTCGTCACCCGTCAGCAAAAAACCACGAACATGATTCGTTTCATCCTGCATAAGCGCTTTCATATTATTTATCTCAATTAACTTTTGAACATCATTTTCTAGAATCTCTTGATATGCGTCATTAACCCGGCCAATTTCCCAGTTAGTAACCAATGTAGTGACGCCTAAAATAATAAGAACAATCGTAAATGCTCCGACCAATTTTTGTCTGATTGAAAGTTTCATAAGTTTCCCTCTCTATTCTTATACGGTTTTTATACCTTATATACTGTAATACCTCTACCTTTTATTATCGGTAAGCGTTACCATTTTTTAAAGAAAAACCCAAAATTCGTTTGTTGTTTACATGCTTTTAAATGTTTCTTTAGTAATAAAAATGGGAATATAATCATTAGGTACTATATTAGAGGAGGGGTTCTTTATGGATGAAGTTCGTGATCATAATAAAACGGGTCTTGATAAAGATAAAATTTTAGAAGAGCGGAACGACAAATCTAAAGCCTTTCAAAAGAATTGGGAAGATCAAAAAATACGTGATCAGGTGGTAATGCCCATCGATGATCTCCCACTAGAAGATATCGAAATGGAAAAAAAAGAAGAACGAAATAAACATGAAACAAAAAATGATTCTTCAAGTGAAAGAATCTAACCATATGTATTTAAAAGCCTGAAGGCCTGTTTCTTCAGGCTTTTTTTGATGTATGCATTATCATTTAACCATTTTTGTAAATTAAGCCGCATGTATTTCTGAACCATGGTATAATCTAGTTCGTTATTCAACACCAATATTAATAAAGTCTCGGTACTTTTTATAGAAAAGGGAGAACTATTTTGACTATCCAATCAATTAAACAAGAATGGTTTGGCAATATCCGTGGTGATATATTATCAGGAATTGTCGTGGCACTCGCACTCATTCCAGAAGCGATTGCTTTTTCAATTATTGCCGGGGTTGACCCAATGGTCGGTCTTTATGCATCCTTTTGTATCGCTGTGGTCATATCGTTTGTAGGCGGAAGACCCGGAATGATTTCTGCTGCTACTGCGGCAATGGCACTTGTTATGGTGGACCTTGTAAAAGATTATGGTCTGCAGTATTTACTTGCTGCAACTATTCTGACAGGAATTCTGCAAATTATATTCGGTGTCTGTAAGATCGGTAAACTTATGAAGTTTATCCCTCGTCCAGTCATGACTGGGTTTGTAAATTCATTAGCCATTTTAATTTTCACTGCTCAATTAACTCATTTTGTTGGAGAAACTTGGATTATGTACGTAATGACTGCAGGGGCTCTCGCCATCATTTACTTGTTTCCACGATTCACTAAAGTCATTCCCTCTGCACTCGTAGCAATAATCGTTATTACCATTATTGCTATAGCCACAGGTGCAGGTGTTCGGACAGTCGGTGATATGGGCGAGCTGACACAAGCATTGCCTTTATTTATGCTTCCGGACATTCCATTAACGTTCGAAACACTGTCCATTATCTTTCCATATTCACTTGCTCTATCCTTTGTAGGCTTGCTTGAATCCCTTTTAACTGCTCAAATTGTGGACGACTTGACAGATACTAAAAGCAATAAAAATAAAGAAGCACGCGGACAGGGAATATCTAATATTATCGCGGGCTGCTTTGGTGGTATGGCAGGATGTGCCATGATCGGACAGTCAGGAATCAATATTAAATCAGGAGGCCGCGGAAGATTATCGACTTTTGTTGCAGGGGTCTTTTTATTGATATTAATTGTCCTTTTAAATGACGTCCTCATTAAAATTCCTATGGCCGCACTTGTGGCCGTTATGATTATGGTTTCAATTGGAACCTTTGACTGGTCATCATTAAAAAGGCTTCATTTAACACCTAAGAGTGATACCTTTATTATGCTAGTCACCGTATTTACGGTTGTCTATACACATGATCTTTCCAAGGGTGTTTTCGCCGGTGTCATTTTAAGCATGATCTTTTTCTCAGTAAAACTATCTCGTGTTCATATCGAAAAAATGGAAACATCAACAGACGTAACCTATCAAGTGATGGGACAGCTTTTCTTTGCATCTGTAAGTGATTTTGTTAATAAATTGACCGCTCAAGAATCGGTTAAGACCATTATCATTGATTTTACTCATTCCCGCTTGTGGGATGATTCTGCGGTCGGTGCTGTTGATAAAGTTGTTTTAAAATACCGAGAGCAAGGGAAAACCGTTCACCTCATTGGACTCGACAGAGCAAGCAGTGAGTTAGTTGAACGCCTCGCTGTTTTTAATAAAAAAACTGCCTAAAGTAAGTAATTACTAACGGTATAATCAATGGAACCATGGCACATACTAATTCCCTCTACAGAAAAATGTAAAGGAGGATTAATACTTGCAAAAGGAAAATGATTATACAGCTGCCAGCCTATCTGAGGATTTAGTTAATGAAGTAAAAAGTTTTGAGGATAAGCTCGGTAAGCAGGTTAATAAAGATGTTATTGTGATTGCCTATGAAAAAGAAAGAAATGAAACAAACTAAAAAACAAACGTATCGCTAATAACGATACGTTCTTTTTTTTTAATTTAGATAAGATATCTGTTAAAACCGGGACAATTTGTTTTTTACGTGATACGACCCCTTTTAATACAGCAACATTATTAAAGAGTTCAGTATTATAGGCCTTTTCTACAGCGTCTGTCTTGCTGCCAAGTGCCAGCACTACGGAGTCATTAATCAGAATATCTGTAACAACGAATACGAATAAATCCAAGTTACGCTCGGCAATAACTGCTGAGATCGCGGCTTCTAATTCAGTCTGCATAGCCATTACTTCATTTGTATCAACAGCATTTACTTGTGCAATGACAACTTTCGCATCACCCATTGCAAATTCCTTTGCATCAAGGGTAATCAGCTGATCAATTGTCTTTCCGCTTAAATCAGCTCCAGCCTTAAGCATCTCTAAACCGTAACTTTCAGCATCTACACCAGCGATTTCTGCCAGTTCAAATGCAGCGGCTGTATCTTGTTCAGTACAAGTTGGTGATTTAAATAGCAAGGAATCTGAGATGATTGCTGATAGCATTAATCCAGCAACTTCCTTTGGAATTTCAAGACTGTTTTCTTTATAAATTTTATTCAATATAGTAGCCGTACAACCAACAGGTTCTGCACGATAATATAAAGGGTCACTTGTTTCAAAGTTAGCAATACGATGATGGTCGATTACTTCAAGAATTCGAACTTGATCAATATCATCTGCACTTTGCTGACGTTCGTTATGGTCAACAAGAATAACAGCATCTGCTTCGACAGCAACCTTTTCAACTAAACGAGGTGCGTCAAATTTAAATGTATCGAGCGCAAATTGTGTTTCTCCATTTACTTCTCCAAGACGAACAGGCTCTGCGTCCATCCCTAATTGTTTTTTCAAGTCAGCATAAGCAATTGCTGAACAAATCGTATCTGTATCTGGATTTTTATGTCCGAAAACGAGTACTTTTTCCACGTGAATGCTCCTTCAATTAAAAATATAGTTTACTTTTTATAAAGTGTTACGTTTATTTTATCACATTTTTTCATTGTTTCATTCCAGAAATTATTCTAAGTACATTATGAGGAGTATCCCATTCATTTCGTTCTTACCCATAATGACCTTAACGATTATAACAAGTTCAAACGGAGTTTAGCAATCGATTCTATCCTGTTAAGAAATAAATTCCGCAGGTCAAATGAAAATGGTTGTTTTTTTCCCAGAGATAGCTTACGATTATAGTAGCTTAAATCACAAGATATAGATTGATTTTTAAAAAACATAACTATATATAGAAAACGCTAGATTAGGTGCCGGAAACGGCTGAAAAGGGAAACCGGTGTAACCCCGGTACTGTCCCCGCAACTGTAAGTGTGACGAAATGAGATTACCACTGTATCAAATTAGATATGGGAAGGGCTCAGAGTAGGGAGATCACGAGTCAGGAGACCTGCCTAAACTTGCTTTAGTTTCTTGTTCTTCGGGGGTTGAGATGATGAAACGATGGTGTAATGCCTTCTTTCATGTATCCTATTACACTTATCGTTTAATCCGCTCACAATCCTTGAGCGGATTTTTTTATGTTTAAAAAATAGGAGGATTCATTTTATGATTCAAACAAAAGACCTGACCAAAAGTAATAGCTCGGAGCAATTCACTATATTGTCTAAGGAATTTGAAGGACGTCTAGACATGAAATCATTCGAAACTAGGTTTCAAAAATGGCTGGACAGGCAGTCTGATTCTAGTGAAGCAAAAGTATCAAGAAAGTTGATACAAATGGCCCTCGAAAAAGTCGATATCGACGCACCCGATTGGACGTTCGCGGCCGCAGCTGAGCTGCTTCATTCCATGTACAGAGAGTCTCGTGCTAACCGCGGTGAAAAGATTTCCTATGGTTCCTTTTACGGATTGCTTCAGCAGCTTTCCACCCCTCAATTGGGTCAACGCTACTCTGTATATAAGCCAGAATTGTTAGCTTCGTACACTAAAGAAGAAATTGAAGAACTTGAATCAACCATTGACCCTGAAAAAGATAAATTGTTCTCTTATATTGGTCTATATTTACTCAATGACCGTTATCTGGCTCGTCCAGAGAAAGACGCTGTTTACGAACTTCCTCAGGAACGGTTTATGATCATTGCGATGGAAATTATGCGCAATGAACCGTCTATGCGTATTCAGCTTGTCAAAGAAGCCTATTGGGCCATGTCAAATCTCTATATGACCGTAGCCACTCCCACTCTTTCAAATGCAGGAAAATCGCATGGTCAATTGAGTTCTTGTTTCATAGATGCCATTGATGATTCGATTGACGGCATTTATATGGCAAACTATGATGCAGCAAGAGTGTCTAAATTCGGCGGTGGAGTCGGGTTATATGCAGGTAAAATACGTGCCCTGGGTTCAGATATCCGCGGGTTTGCTGGGAACAGCTCAGGTACTACACCTTGGATCCGTTTATTTAATCAAACAGCTGTCAGTGTTGATCAGCTCGGACAACGCAAAGGTGCAATTGCGATTTATCTTGATGTCTGGCATAAGGATATTTTAAGCTTCCTTGATTTAAAAACACAAAATGGTGATGACCGCTTGAAAGCTCATGATATCTTCACTGGTGTCTGTATCCCGGATTTATTTATGGAAGCTGTTCGTGACCGTTCTGAGTGGTATCTCTTTGATCCGCATACCGTAAAAGAAACACTGGGGTTCTCGCTTGAAGATCATTTTGATGAAGTGAAAGGCCAAGGAAGCTTCCGCAAACAGTATGCAATAGCAGTTCAAGCTGCCGAAGATGGAACATTACCGCACTTTTCTTTTGAGAAGATTCCTGCCATTACAATCATGAAGAATATCATGATTTCACAATTAGAAGAAGGCGTACCGTATATGTTCTACCGAGATGAAGTGAATCGGATGAACCCTAATAAACATAAAGGGATGATATACTGCTCCAACTTATGTACAGAAATTGCGCAGAATTTAAGTCCGACAACCATTTCACAAGAGTACACAACCGAAGATGGAGATGTGGTCATCGTAAGAAAAAGCGGAGATTTCGTTGTTTGTAACCTCTCTTCAGTTAACTTACCACGTGCAGTTGGTGACGATGTTCTTGAGCGTCTCATCCCGATTCAGGTAAGAATGCTCGATAATGTCATTGATGTTAATAGCCTGCCTGTCAAGCAGGCGGAAATATCCAATAAACGTTACAGAGCCATCGGTTTAGGGACATTCGGCTGGCATCATCTGTTAGCAAATAAAAACATCTACTGGGAATCCGACGAGGCCATACAATTAGCAGATTCCTTATATGAACAAATTGCCTATTTAACCATTCAAGCGTCTAATCAGCTGGCACAAGAAAAAGAAAGTTATCCTTATTTCGAAGGCTCAGACTGGCATACAGGCGAATATTTCTCTCTTAGAACGTATGAGGACGATAAATGGCTTCAGCTAAAAAACGATGTCAAACAACATGGCCTTCGTAACGGTTATCTAATGGCTATCGCACCTAACTCGTCGACTGCTAAAATAGGAAACTCGACAGACGGCATTGATCCATTATATGAAATTGAATTTTATGAGGAAAAGAAGAACTTTAAATTCAAAGTTACGGCACCAGGATTAACTCCCAATACTTATGAGTATTACAAAAAGACTCGTTTTCATTTAGATCAAAAAGAAAGCATAAAACAAAACGCAGCCCGCCAGCGTCATATTGACCAAGCCATTAGCTTTAATCTCTATGTTCACAACACAATTAAGGCAAAAGAACTGCTCGATATCCATCTGACAGCCTGGAACAGCGGTATGAAGTCCACCTATTACGTTCGGTCTACATCATCAGAATTCAGCAGTGCCTGTGAAAGCTGCAGCAGCTAAGACAGATAAAGAAAAGGAGTGGTTCCAATGAATGAACACATCAAAAAAATCAGAATGCTTGAGCCTACACATCCAACTCGAGCAACAGGGGTCTTTAAAGGGGAAGCATCTGGCTTTCTTCTCTGGAATGATATCCAATATGAGAAGTTTTATGATACGTATACACAATTGATCAATAACTTCTGGAAGCCTTCCAGTGTGAATATGATACAAGACAAAAAACAGTGGTTGGATTTGGATGAGGATATTCAAGATGTTTTTCTCGATATACTAACGATGATTGCAGGCATGGACAGTTTACAAACACCTACACTCATTGAAATTATGCGTTTTATTAAGGACCCTGCTGCCAAAGCCATTCTTGCTAATATGGCCCAGCAAGAGTCGATTCATAATGAATCCTACTCTTACATCTTGGCTTCTTTGCTTCCAATCGGTCAGCAAAGACAGTTATTTGATCGGATTAAACAGCATCCTCAAGTAATAAGAAGAAACCAGCCAATCGTGGATGCCTACCAGACGTATGTTGACGAACCAACACCTCAGCATTTATTTGAAGCGTTAATCCACTCTACCAATCTCGAAGGTATCTATTTCTATTCAGCATTTGCCTTTTATTACAACTTAGGAAGACAAAATCTGATGACAGGCTCCGCTACTATGATTTCATATATTCATCGAGATGAAATGGTTCACTTTGACTTTGTTGGCATGCTTGTTCAAATATTAATGTATGAGTATCCTGAACTAAATAATAAAGAGAACAAGCAATTTATCTATTATACTCTTGAAAACGCAGTAAACCTTGAAAAGGAATGGTCTGAATATATGCTTGAGGATATTCAAGATAAAGCAGATTTGGACTTGGAGGAATTTAATGAATACATTGAGTATATTGCCAATAAACGGCTCAGGATGCTCGGCCTCGATAATTTATATCAAGAATACAGTGAAAATCCAATGCCTTGGATCAAAACGTTTGACGATGAATCAATCAGTATGACGAAAACCGATTTTTTTGAACAGA